>CAZIHO010000088.1:0-8590 GCA_964538875.1 uncultured Chromatiaceae bacterium | reverse complement strand
GGCGCCTCCCGGATCGGCAGATTGACCAGGGCGGCTAGGGCGGCCAGGGTCATGTCCGCGTACCACATCCAGCCGTAGTCGCCGAACCGGGTGATGGCCAGGCCGCCCAGATAGGCGCCGAAGAATCCGCCGAGTTGGTGGGAAAACAGAGTCATGCCGAACAGGGTGGCCAGATAGCGGGTTCCGAATAGTTTGCGGACGATGGCGGCGGTGGGTGGCACGGTGGCCAGCCAGGTGAAGCCCAGGCCCACCGCGAACAGGTAATAGATCAGCTCGGTTCGCGGCATCAGCAGGTACCAGCCAATCAGCAGCGCCCGGGAGCCGTACATGAGCGCCAATACGTATTTGCTGCGATACCTGGATACCCAGGCACCGGCAAACAGACTGCCAAAAATATTGGCGAGACCGATGATGGCCAGGGACCATCCGGCCACGGCGGCCGGCAAGCCGCACAGGTCCACTTCGCCGGGCAGGTGCGTGACCAAAAAGGCGATGTGGAACCCGCAGGTGAAGAAACCGGCGTGGAGCAGTAGATAGCTGGGGTCCTTGAAAGAACCCCGGACCGCTTGCAGCACACCCTGGTCGTGGCCCAGGTGGGTGACCGGCGCTTCTGCCTGCTGGGTTAGCTTTCCCACCAGGGGCAAGGCCGCCAGCGCCACTAGCGCGGTGGCCCATAGGGTTTCCATCCAGCCGAGGGTCTGGATCAGGCGTTGCAGGACCGGCGCGAATAGAAATTGGCCGAAGGAGCCACCGGCGTTGATGACGCCCGCCGCCGCGCCCTGGCTTTCCACCGGCAAGCGCCGGGCGGCCGCGCCGATCAACACCGAGAAGCTGCCGGCGCCGGACCCGATGGCGGACAGCAGGCCGAGGGACAGGATCAGGCCGAACCCGGAATCCATGAAGGGGGTGATGGCGCTGCCCAGGGCCATCAGCCCCAGCCCGCCGATCAATACGGCGCGGGGGCCATGACGATCGGCGAGGCCGCCGGCGATGGGCTGGATGGCGCCCCAGGTGAATTGACCGATGGCCAGAGCAAGGCTGATGGTGGTAATCCCCAGGCCGGTGGCGCTGTTCAGCGGATTGACAAAAAGTCCCAGGGACTGACGCACGCCCATGGTCACCATCAGAATCCCGGCCGCCGCTAGGGTGGTTACCAGCACGCCGGGCTGGCGCAACAGATGAAACATATTGGGCGATCCTAAAGCGGCTCCGCTGGCGGTGAACCGGTCAGTTTATCCGCCGCCGCACGCGGCTGGTTGACGACGCCAACAGCCCCAAGTTCCTGGGACCTTCAACGGGTCAGGCGCCGGTAAATGTCCGACACCTTGAACGGCAGTTGTTCCACCCGGTCGACGATGGTGTAGTTGGCGGCGCCGTATAGATGGGGCAGGTAGCCGGCCGCTTGGCGGTCGATCGTGATGCAGAAAGGGTGAATGCCGGAGCGGCGCGCTTCCAGGAGCGCCCGGCGGGTGTCCTCGATGCCGTAGTCGCCCCGGTATTCGTCGCTGTAGTCGTCGGGTTTGCCGTCGGACAGGGTGATGAGCACTCGGGTCTTGGCTTCGACCTGGTTCAACAGCCGGGTCAGGTGGCGAATCGGGGGTCCCATACGGGTGTAGTCCCGGGGTTCGATGGCCTCGATGCGGCCCTGAATTTCCCGGTCATAGGCTTCGTCAAAGGCCTTGATCTTGAACAGCTCGCAACGCTTGCGGGTCATGCCGGAAAAGCCATGGATGGCGTAGCGGTCCCCCAGGGTTTCCAGGGCTTCGCAGAGCAGAATCAGGGACTCCCGTTCCGCGTCATTGATCCAGCCCCGGGTGGAGCCGCTCATGTCCACCATGAACAGCACGGCGATGTTGCGTTCCACCTTGTCCCGGCGGCTGAATAGGCGCTCCGACATTTCCAGACCCCGGGCGGCGTCGGCGCGGGCCTCCACCAGGGCGTCCAGGTCGATTTCATCGCCATGGGGTTCCTTGCGCAGCCGCTTGTCCTCACCGCGCAGGGCCTCGAAGGTTTTGCGCAGGCTGTCCAGATGACGGGAGTACTTGGCCAGGGTTTGAGCCACGAATTGGCCGGGCTTGGCTTCCAGGGGGAGCTCCCGCAGCACGCACCAGGATTTGCGGTAATTGCGGCGCCGGTAATCCCATTCGTCATACAAAAAGGCGCCCCGTTCATGGTAAGTGCCGGACCAGACTTCCGCGCCAGCGTCTGGCTCCGGGCCCTGGGTGCGGGGTTGATAGGTGCCGTCACCGGCCGGCACCAGATATTCCGGCGGGATTTCCCCCAGATCCAGCCAAATGGAGGTGAGCAGTTGGCGCACGTCCGGCGGCGGGGTGACCGGCAGATCATCGATCCAGAGTTCCAGTTGTTCCGGGTGGGCCGGGTCCCGATCCGGCGCCGGGCGAATCTGGAAGGCCTCGTCCCGGTGGGGCGGCTGGGCGGCGGCCGGCTGTTTGCTGTCCAGTTCAGACCGCAGCCGTACCAGCAGGCTACGCAGGCCCCGGCGTTCATCCTCCAACCGGGCGCGGAGCACCGGCTCCACCCGATCCGGAAACAAACGGCCCTGGAAACAGGTTGGCGCCGGCACCTGGGCCTGTTGCGCCAGTAGTGGATCCAGCAGAGCCAGGGAGTCCTGGACCCGGGCGTTGGGCGCTGCCAGGCGTTGACCCAGGGAGGTCCAGTGGGGGTCCAGGGGGGGTTGCCGGGTGAGTTGTTCCAGGCGGCACATGTCCCGGTGGATGCCCGGCAGTTCCTGGGCGATCCGGGCGCTGAGTCGTAGCCGTTCCAGGGCCTCGAACAGATACAGGGCGGCGGCTGGGTCCGGAAAGCTGGCCAGGGCGGCCAGGACCTCCGGGCGCCAGGTGCCGAAGCGGGTCTGAGCCCACAGATAGGCGGCGCTGACCTTGAGCAGGCGGAAGTTGTCGTCCCGTTGCTCGAAGGGGGCCAGTTCCGCCGGCAGGAACAGGGTCTCTGTGTCGGTATGGGTTTCAGCGCCGGCGCTGATCCGCAAGGGCCGGCCGGACAGGCCCAGCACCAGGCGTTGCACCACCCCGGACACCTGGTCCAGACTGATCCCCACCGCCGCCATGCGCGCCCGTTCCTGGTAGCGGTCCGGGTACCGGAAAATCTCCACTGCTGCGTACAACCCGGCCTGGTCATAGATGTCCAGGGCGTGCAGCAGCCAGGCTTCCAGGGCGCTGGCGTCCAGGGCCTCCAGGGCGGCGCGGGCGTGGGTCAGCAGTTGGTTGGCGCAACTGGTGTTGTCCGGTTCCAGGGCCCGTACCCAGCGGATCACCCAGTCCTGACTGGACCGGGGTAGACCGGCCAGGGACAGGGCGGCGGCCCGCTTGGAGGCGCCCTGGGACCAGAGAATGTCGTCCAGCAAGGTTTCGATTTGGGCGGCGTCTAGGGAGGGATCGGCCATCGGTGGAACTGCGGCTGGTGGGAGTGGCAGGGTTCGGCCCCTGGGCGCGGGCCTGGTAGGCTATGTTAGCCGGAGATGAGTAATTTGGCTCATATTAACGGGCTAGGCTGCCCAGCTTCCGCCGCCCGCTAGATCAACCCCCTGAGGAGCCCATGGCGCCAGTGGATCTAACCATCGCCGAGATCGCCCGGCGCATCGCCGCCCAACCCGAGCCCCAGGCCCCGCACGGCGAGCACCCGCAACGGCCCGCCGCCGGTTGCGGCCAGGCGGCGGCGGTGCTGTTGCCCCTCTTGCGGCAGGGCGACCATTGGCGGCTGCTGTATATCCGCCGGGCCCACAATCAGCGGGACCGGCACAGCGGCGAGGTGGCGTTTCCCGGCGGCTGCCTGGAACCCGGCGAGACGGATCCGGTGCTGGCCGCGTTGCGGGAAGCCCGGGAGGAAATCGGCCTGGAGGACCAGGGGGTCCAGTTGTTGGGCCGCCTGCCGCCGTTCGAGACCTTCAGCGGCTATCTGGTGTCACCGGTGGTGGCGGTGATTCCCTGGCCCCTGGCGTTGCGGCCGGACCCGGCGGAAGTAGCGGCCATTTTCAGCATTCCCCTGGCTTGGTTGGCGGACCCGGATCATCACGAAATCCGCCCCTGGCCCCATGATCGTCATCCCCAGGCGCGGCCGGTGGTGTTTTTTCGGCCCTATCAGGGGGAGCGGCTGTGGGGGGTGAGCGCCCGGATCACCTTGAACTTGTTGGAAGTCCTGGCGGTTCCATGATGGCATCTGGGTCCTCGGCGATATGGACGACCCGGTTGCGGCCCCCTTGCTTGGCCTGGTACATGGCGGTATCCGCCAGTTTGAGCATTGCGTCCAGGGAATGGCGCAGGTCTGTGGTGACGCCGATGCTGACCGTGAGGCGAATCTGTTCGCCGTTGACCTCCAACTGGATTTGCTCCACGGCGGACCGCACCCGCTCGAATACGGTAGGCGCCTCCCGGAGGTCCTTGAGCAGCGCCAGGCAGACGAATTCCTCGCCGCCATAACGGCCCAGGATATCCGTGGTGCGCAGGGTGGCCCGCAGCACGTCGGCTAGGGTTTTGAGGGCCAGGTCGCCGGTTTGATGGCCGTGGCGGTCATTGATGCGCTTGAAGTGGTCCACGTCCACCAGGGCCGCCGCCAACAGAATATTGCCCCGCTGGGCGTTGGCGTATAGGGCCTCACCCAACTCGAACAGGTGGCGCCGGTTAAACAGGCTGGTCAGAAAATCCCGGGTCGCGGCTTCCCGCACCCGGCGGATGTAGCTGACCAGGCTGGTGTTCTGGTTGACCCGGCAATAAAACTCCTCGATCTCAAACGGCTTGAAGATGAAATCGTTGGCCCCGGTCTTGAGCATCAGGGCCGACAGGCCCGGCTTGGCGGCGTCGGACAGGCCGATGATCCCCAACTCGCCGCGATTGCGGGTGAGGCGGATTTCCTCGATCAATTCCAGGCCCGTCATCACCGGCATATTGATGTCGGTGATGACCAGGTTGATGTCCGGGTGCTCTTCCAGGACCCGCAGCGCGTCCTTGCCGTTGACGGCGGACAGGGTCTGGTAGCGCAGATTACGCAGCAGGGCGTCCAAGTATTGGCGGAACACCGCGGAATCATCGACGATCAGCACCTTGATGCTCAAGTTGTCCCGCAATTGGGCGACGATAGCCGCCACGTACTCGATTTCCGCCGTGCTGCGTTTAATGACGTAATCCACCACCTGCTTCTGCACCAGCCGCTGGCGCAGGGACTCATCCAGGGCGTTGGTCAACACCACCACCGGCACGTTCCGTTCCCGCACCAGGTCCACGATCTCGCCGTCCGGCGCATCCGGCAAGTTGATGTCCACCACGGCACAAAAGAAGCGCTCTGCTGGACCCTGATCGAGGCAATGCCGGGTCTCAGCCAGACTGGCGGCGGTCAGCACGCGAAAACCGCCTTGGTCGAGGATAAAGGCAGACAGTAGGCTCTTGATCGCCCGGCTGGCATCCACGACCAAAATGGTGTCGGCCGAGACGTCGATCGCTATAAACTCCTAAAGTAGGTCTGTTGACTTGCCGTCCCTGGACGGCCCCTAGGTCGCGGGTAACATTCCCATCTTATCGGCTATTGCGGGCGAGGCTTCAATCGCCAGGCCTATGGGATGGCAAGTCTTGACCGGGCCTGGCGCTAATCCGGATGTTAGATCTTGAGGCGAACCGGGCGGGCTGGGCCGCCGCTCCGGCGGCGTTTGGGAACATGGCGGGGTATTAGGCGGAGGTAACGACATGAGCGGAGAGAGTAGGGGAGTGGCTGGCGCGCGGGTGCTGATTTGGGATCTGCCCACCCGGTTGTTTCACTGGTCCCTGGTGCTGGCGGTCAGCCTGGCGCTGGTGACTGGCTTCAGCGGCGGGTCCCTCATGGCGCTGCATGGCCGGGCCGGCTTGGCGGTGGTGGGGCTATTGGCGTTTCGGTTGGCCTGGGGCTTGGTGGGCGGCCAACATGCCCGCTTCGTCAATTTTGTGCGGGGACCGGCGGTGATACGGGCCTACCTCCGGGGTGAGTGGCACGGCGAGGGCCATAATCCTCTGGGTGCCCTTTCGGTGTTGGGCTTGCTGGCGGTGCTGGGCGCCCAGGCGGCCAGCGGCCTGTTCGCCAATGATGACATTGCCTTCAATGGCTTTCTGTCGTCCCTAGTGACCAAGGAAACCAGCGACTATCTGACTGGCTGGCACGTCCGCATCATTTGGCTGGCGCTGGGTCTGGTGGCCCTGCATTTGGCCGCCATTGGCTTTTATGGCCATGTGCGCCGGGAAAATCTGGTCAAGCCCATGATCCTGGGCTGGAAGGAAGGGCAGGGGCCGGACGCCGGTCGTGCGGGACCCCTGGCGATCCTGTTCGCCTGCGGACTGGCGGCGGCTCTGGTCTGGGTGGCCTCCGGGGGACTGAACCCGCCAGCCCTGCCGCCGGCCCCGGTGGAAACTCCAGCCTGGTAATGCACAGGGCCGCCCTGGGGCAGCCCTGTGCGGGTCCTAGGGAGGGGAATTATTTTTCCTCGACCCGGAACTTGTCGTGGCAACCCTTGCAGGCATCGCCTAGCTTGTCGAATTGGCTCTTGACGGCGGCCGCGTCGCCACCGGCGGCTACCTTGGCCATTTCGTTGGCCGCCTCGTTAAAGGCCTTGGCTACCTTGCCCACGGTTTCCTTGTCGGTGAACAACTCCGGCTTGACCCGGGTGTCTTTGAATCCCTTGCCCTTGTCAGTGCCGGGGGTGTACAGGGTGCCCATGCCGGAGTTGGCCACGGCGGCGATCAGATTGGCGGCCTGGACCACCTGATCCTTGTTGAAAGTGCCCTCCAGGTTGGCCTTGATCCGGGTCATGTTCCAGGCCATGGTGTGATAGGCCGCCTGGCGCCAGCGAATCTGGTCCTCCGGCTTGCCCACGGACTGGGCAAACAGGGCGCTGCTGGCAAAGACCAAGGACAGGCCGAGGGCGACGGGCTTCAAGGGATGGCGCATGGGGTGAATCTCCTCAATTGACAGGTCAACGACAGGGAGCATTATCTCAGCTACGGGCGCAACGCGTCATGGGGACGCGCGCCCCCTCCGGAGGCGCACTCCGGTCGCCGGATCCAGGCTTCCAAGGCGCGGCCATTCGTCGTATTTCACCCCCTAGCCAGACCGGACCCTGGCCGGGCTAGGGGTTGACGCCTGGGCCTGGGGCCGGCATTAGCTGCCCCAGGCGGAACGCCAAGCCCCTAGTTTTAATCGACAACTCAATGAGTTACCATCAGGCTGCGCCTGGCTCGACGGGCGTCCCGGCGCCTAATGCCGGTTTGGATAACTTCATTAAGCCAGGCATGGCGACCTGTTCCCCTACCTTCCTACCCTGGCGGCCAATCCAGTTGGCTTGCGTACCCCTTATTGCAGTAAATACCTAGGAGAATTGCATGGTATTGAAATTGAAGGCGTCAGGCCTGCTGGTGCTGGCCTTATCGACGGCAACCCTGGTGGCCGCCGAAACCGCCCCGGATAGTGCCACCTCCCCCAGTCCCACTGCCAGTGACCAGGCAGCCACCGAGCCCTTGGCGGACCCAGCCTCCCTGGATGCCTTGAAGCGTATGGGCACTTTCCTGCGTGGCCTGAAGCGCTTTCAGGTCAACTCCAGCATTGACTCGGAAACTGTGATGGAGGATGGGCAGAAAATTCAACGGGGGTCCTCCATCGAACTGATGGCGCAACGTCCCAACAAGCTGCGGGCCAATGTGTCCAGCGCCCGCGCCGAACGCCGCCTCTACTACGATGGCAAGCAACTCAGCCTGTACACGCCCTCCAAGAATTTTTATGGGACCCTGGCGGCGGCGGACAGCATTGATGGGTTAGTCAATCAGTTGACTACTGAATATAATATGTCCTTACCTCTGGCGGATCTGTTTCTGTGGGGCACCGACCACGCGCCCATCGACCAGATTGAATCGGCCCTGTACGCGGGTACCGACCGGGTGGGAATGGATATCTGCGACCAGTATGTGTTCCGCCAGGGCGACCTGGACTGGCAAATCTGGATTGCCACCGGCGCCAAGCCGTTACCCCGCAAACTGGTCATCACCAACCGCAAGGACGAAGCCCGGCCCCAGTTTTCGGCGGTTTACACCTGGAACTTGGCGCCGAAATTCGGCGACTCGGTCTTTCAATTTACCCCGCCGAAGGACGCCAAGCCGATTCCCTTCAGTCCCGCGGATGCCATCGGCCGGACCAACTAGGGGAGAGCAGTAATGAAAACTTTAATGCATGGCGGTTGGGTGGCCCTAAGCCTGGCCCTCGCGGTGAACCTGGCGCTGACTCCCGACGTGGACGCCCGCGGCGGCGGTGCCAGGGGCGGCGGCGGTGGCGGTGGGGGTCGTGATGGTGGTGGTGGCTTTGGGGGTGGGGGCGACCGGGCCAGTGCCCGCACCGACAATGTACGCTCCTCCAGTGTGAACAGCGTCAACACCAGCCGGGGCGGCGGCTATTCGGTAGCAGGAGGTGGCGGGCAGGCCAAGGGTTTCGGTGGACAGCCGCCCTCCGGCAGCAGTTCCGGCAAGCCCCCCTCGGGCGGCAGCAGCGGCGGGCAGCCGCCGTCCGGCAGCAGTTCCGGCAAGCCGCCACCGTCTGGCGGCAGCAGCGG
>CAZIHO010000087.1:12146-15240 GCA_964538875.1 uncultured Chromatiaceae bacterium | reverse complement strand
AGTCGATGATGCGCTTGTCGAAGTCCTCGCCGCCCAGGAAGGTGTCGCCGTTGGTGGACAGCACCTCGAACTGATGCTCGCCGTCCACTTCCGCGATCTCGATGATGGAGATGTCGAAGGTGCCGCCGCCCAGGTCGTACACGGCGATTTTCTGGTCACCCCGCTTCTTGTCCATGCCATAGGCCAGGGCCGCGGCGGTGGGCTCGTTAATGATGCGCTTGACTTCCAGGCCGGCGATGCGGCCGGCGTCCTTGGTGGCCTGACGCTGGGAGTCGTTGAAATAGGCGGGCACCGTGATGACCGCTTCCTTGATTTCCTCGCCTAGGTAGTCCTCGGCGGTTTTCTTCATCTTTTGCAGAACCTTGGCGGAGATCTCCGGCGGCGCCATCTTGCGGCCGTTCACGTCCACCCAGGCGTCGCCGTTGTCGGCACGCACGATCCGGTAGGGCACCATGTCCACGTCCTTGGCTACCACCTTGTCGTCAAACCGGCGGCCGATCAGGCGCTTGATGGCGAACAGGGTGTTGGTGGGGTTGGTGACCGCCTGACGCTTGGCGGATTGGCCCACCAGGATTTCACCGTCGTTGGTGAACGCCACCACGGACGGCGTGGTGCGGTCACCCTCGCTGTTTTCGATGACCCGGGTCTTGTCTCCCTCCATGATGGCTACGCAGGAGTTGGTGGTGCCCAGGTCGATACCGATGATTTTTGCCATGCTATGCTCCGTTCACTTGGAATTCTTGGTCGATAGAGAAGTCGCGCATTGCCCCTTCAGTTGGGGCAAAACCCTTCAAATTTCAAGCCTGTTCGTCTATTTGCGCGACTTGGCCGGGATCGGCCCGGGACACGATGACCATGGCGGGCTTCACCAGGCGGCCGTGCAGGCTGTAGCCTTTTTGCACCACCACCGCCACCTGGTTGGGCGGCAGGTCGGCACGGGGCTGCATGGCCATGGCTTGGTGAAAGTCTGGGTTGAAAGGTTCCCCTTCCGGATTTAACTGCTCGACGCCGAACTTTTTCATCACGTCCCGCAGGATCTTGAGCGTCAGCTCATTGCCTTCCCGCAGCTTGTCAGCGTCCGCATGGGCGCCTTGGGCGTGGTTCAAGCCCAATTCCAGGCTCTCCCAGACTGGCACCAATTCGCGCACGAAGTTGTCCAGGGCGAATTTATGGGCATTTTCCAATTCCCGCTCGTGGCGCCGGCGCAGGTTTTCCTGCTCGGCCCGGGCACGCAGCAACAGATCCCAGTTTTCGTCCGCCTTGGCGCGGGCTTGTTCCAACTGTTTCAGCAGGTCGTCGCCTTGGGGATCAGAATCCACCTCCTCCCATTCAGCCGACTCGTCAAAGCCTTTGTGGTCCTTGTTTGCCATGCCCAATACCTCGGCGGTTAAAAAACTATCGGCGGACGCGGTCCAGAGTGAATCAGCGCGCGCCTTGGTGAAAACTGAACCCAAACGCCCTGGCCTTTTTGCCGGCGCCAGGCACGAACCCAGCCCGGCGCTGGAAATTGCAGCGCTTCCATGTGCGGATGGCTAGCGCGGTTTCAAGGCCGCGCTCAGGAGGCGCGCGGTCACGTCCACGATGGGGATGACCCGCTCGTAGTCCATGCGCGTCGGCCCAATGACCCCGAGCACTCCCACCACCCGGTCGTTGACCTGGTAGGGCGCCGTCACCACGCTGCATCCGCCGAGGATCTGGTAGCCGGATTCCTCGCCGATGAAGATTTGGACGCCATCCGCGTCCATGCAGCGATCCAATAGATGCAGGATCTGCTGCTTTTCGGTGAAGGCGTCGAACAGTTGCTTTAACCGCTCCATGTCGGCCAGGTCATTAAATTCCATGAGGTTGGTTTGGCCGTCGATGCGACATTGGTCGCTGGGGCTGACGGCTTCCACCACCTGTTCCGCCATCTCGATGGCCCGGATCATGATCTGGTCCATGCGCGAGCGGGCTTCCCGCAGCTCCTCGATCAGGTCCACCCGTACCTGGTTCAGGTCGCTACCGCTGAATCTTTGGGTCAGGTAGCGGGCCGCCCGTTCCAGTTCTGAGCGGCTGTATTCCCGGTTGGTGTGCAGGATGCGGTTGCTGACTTCATCCTCGTTGGTCACCAGTACCGCCAACACCCGGGTGCTGGACAGGGGTAGCAGGTCGATTTGCCGGAACTCCGCCCGGTTGCGCCGGGGCAACCGCACCACGCCGGCCATGCGGGTGATTCCGGATAGCAGTTGGGACGTGGAGGCGATCAGTTCCGTGGGCTCCGCTTCCGGCGAAATCCGGGTGCGCAGCGCGTCCATTTCCTGATTGCGCAGCGGCTTCAGGGTCAGCAAGGAATCCAGAAAGATCCGGTAGCCGCGCTGGGTGGGCACCCGGCCCGCAGAAGTGTGGGGCGACGACACCAGGCCCATGTCCTCCAGGTCCGCCATCACGTTGCGAACCGTGGCCGGGCTCAGTTCCTGGCCCAACTCGCGAGCCAGGGTGCGGGAGCCGATCGGATGCCCATCCTGGATATAGCGCTCGATCAGCACCTTCAGGAAATGATAGGCGCGTTCGTTGGCGGCACTCTCGGTCAGGGCGGTCTTTCTTGACAAGGCGAATTCCCTCGGGGTCTGGCCGACGGCGGTTTCGGCCAATGGTGGGTAGGGCGCCGGCCCCGGGCGCTGATCGAGAGTCGGGTTTAGCACTCGCTCGGTAAGACTGCTAATCAGCGCGCATTATCGTTGCCATCGAACCGCTGTCAAGGAAGGTCGATTCCGGTTGGCGTGACCCGCGCCTCGTGCTAAGGTCAGGGCCCCGAAAGATTATTCGTCCCACCACTGGCCATGAGTTCCCAGTTTTCCAGCGTCGGCGTCATCGGCAAGCCCGGCGACCCCAAGGTGACCGCGACCGTGCGCCGCTTGGTCGATCATCTGCGCCAGCGGGGGCTGGAAGTTATCCAGGAAGCCGAGGTCCGGGAGTTTTCGTCCCAGGATGCCACCGGCAACCGCCCCCTGGATTGGCTCAGCGAGCATTGTGATCTGGTCATCGTGGTGGGGGGCGACGGCACCCTGCTGCGGGCGGCGCGGCCCCTGGCGGCCCACGGCATTCCTATCCTGGG
>CAZIHO010000087.1:0-12046 GCA_964538875.1 uncultured Chromatiaceae bacterium | reverse complement strand
CTGTCCGGTGGCGGTCCCCTGATCCATCCCGCCTTGAACGCCTTGGTGGTGGTGCCCATTTGCCCCCATACCTTGAGTCAGCGGCCCCTGGTGGTGTCCGGGGATAGCCGGGTGGCGGTGGCCCTGTGTCGCGAAGATCATGACCATGCCCGGGTCAGTTGTGACGGCCAGACCCTGTTGCCCATCGGGCTGGGGGAGCGCCTGTATGTGGGCAAGTACCAGCATCCGGTGCGGTTACTGCATCCCAAGGGGCACGACCATTACCAGATTTTGCGGGCCAAGCTGGGGTGGGGCGAGCGCCCGGTGGCGGATAATTGATTCCCGGGCGTCGCCCCAATCGACCCGGCGGGTCGATGCCAGCCAGATCCATGCATCCAGCCGGGAGGCAGCCATGCTGACCCATATCTACGTCAAGGATTTCACCATCGTGCAGCGCCTGGAGTTGGAGTTCCAGCCGGGCATGACCACCCTGACCGGCGAGACTGGCGCCGGTAAATCCATCCTGATTGACGCCCTCGGGCTGGCCTTAGGCGACAAGGGCGAGGTGAGTCTGATCCGGGCCGGTTGCTCCCGGGCCGAGATCAGCGCCACTTTCGACCTGGCCCGCCAACCCGAGGCCCGCGCCTGGCTGGCTGATAATGGCCTGGACCAGGGCGATGAGTGTCTGGTGCGGCGCCTGTTGGAGCGGGAGTCCCGCTCCCGGGCATTCATCAACGGCCAGCCGGTGGCCCTGTCCCAGTTACAGGCTCTAGGCAGCCTGCTGGTGGACATTCACGGCCAACACGCCCACCAATCCCTATTGCGGCCCACCGAACAGCGGCGCCTGCTGGATGAATACGCCGGCGCCCAGGAGTTGGCGGGCCGGGTGGCAGCCATGCAGCGCCGCTACCGGGACGCCGCCACCCGCCTGGAAACCCTGCGGGGCGCCGCCCAGGAGCGGGGTGCCCGGCTGGACCTGCTGAGTTTCCAGCGTGGCGAGCTGGAAGCCCTGGCCCCCAGCCGGGACGAGCTGCGGGACCTGGACGAGGAACAGCGCCGGTTGCGCAATGTGAGCCGCTTGCAGGAAACCAGCGGCCGCCTGCTGCGCACCCTATACGACGACAAGGGCGCGGTGGAATCCGCTCTCAACCGGGCGCTGACCGACCTGGACGAAATGCTGGGCTTTTCCGCCCGGTTAGAGGAGCCCCGCACCCTGATCGAGGGCGCCCTGATCCAGATCCAGGAAGCGGCCAGTGGTTTGCGCCACTTTGCCGAGGAACTGGAACTGGACCCGAATCGTCTGGAGCAGGTGGAACAACGTCTGTCCGACTTGCACGACGCAGCCCGCAAGTACCGGGTGACGCCGGCGGAATTACCGGAGCGGCTGGAGGAGATTGGCCGGGAACTGGACAGCCTGGAACATGCCGACCAGACCCTGGAACAACTGGCCCAGGAGGTGGACAGCCTGCGGGCCGGATTCCTGGCTGTCGCCGGGCAACTGAGCGAACAGCGGCGTGCCGCCGGCGCCCAACTCACGGACATCGTGACCGCCAGCATGGCGACCCTGGGCATGGGCGGCGGCGTTTTTCAGGTGCGGTTGCAGCCCCTGACCGAGGACAAGGCCGGTCCGGCGGGGCTGGAAAACGTGGAGTTCCTAGTCAGCGCCAATCCTGGCCAACCAGCCCAACTCCTGGCCAAGGTCGCCTCCGGCGGCGAGTTATCCCGCATCAGCCTGGCGATTCAGGTGGCTACCGCCCGTTGCGGCCAGGTGCCGACCCTGATTTTCGACGAGGTGGACGTGGGCATCGGCGGGCGGGTGGCGGAAATCGTCGGCCAGATGCTGCGGGGACTGGGCGGCGCCCGCCAGGTGCTCTGTGTCACCCACTTGCCCCAAGTGGCGGCCCAGGCCCATCAGCATCTGCGGGTCCAGAAGAGCGCCCAGGACGGCGGCACCCAGGTGGGGATTCAGTCTTTAGGCCGGGATGACCGGGTCGAGGAAATCGCCCGGATGCTGGGCGGCGTGGAAATCACCCGCAAAACCCTGGCCCACGCCAAGGAAATGCTGGGCAAATAGGCTATTCACCGGCGTTCACTCCCCCATCCTCGGCGGCTTTTTGGCAAGCCGCATCTCGGCAATAGCCGTAGATCACCAGGGAATGGTCGGCAATGGTGAATCCCTGCTCGGTGGCGATGTCCCGCTGCCGCTCCTCGATCACCGGGTCCAAAAACTCCTGGACCTTGCCGCAGCGCAGACACACCAGATGGTCGTGATGACCATCCCGGTCCAGCTCAAACACCGATTGGCCGGTCTCGAAATAATTGCGGCACACCAGGCCGGCCGCCTCGAACTGGGTCAGCACCCGGTACACGGTGGCCAGGCCAATGTCCTCGCCCTTATCCAGCAGCATCCGGTACAGATCCTCGGCGCTGACGTGGCGTTTGTCGCTTTCCTCCAGCGCTCGCAGAATTTTCACCCGTGGCAGCGTGACCTTGAGGCCGGCCTTCTTGATGAGAGGAATGTCCAAGCGCGTTCTCCAGTTATGCGGCGAGACGCCAAGATTGCGTATGATATGATCTCATCCTTCACCAATTCGCAAATTTAAACCCGGATGCGCAACCATTTTCTCTTGGCCGCCTGTGCCGCAAGTTTAACCCTAAGCGGATGTTCCTTGTGGCGCGACGAGCCGGGCACGCCGGAACCGGAAATCGAATACCGCACCTCAGTGCTGGAAGGCGTGCCCGGGGTGTACAAGATGCGGGTGCAGCAGGGCAACCTGGTGACCCAGGAACTGCTGGCCAAGGTGAGTCCCGGCATGTCCAAGCGCCAGGTGCGCTTCACCCTCGGCACCCCCATGTTGACCGACGCCTTCCACCCGGACCGCTGGGACTACGTCTATACCCTGCGCCAAGGCCATGCCGACATGGAGGTGCAACGCATCACCCTGCATTTCAAGGGCGACAGCCTGGTGCGGATTGAAGGCAACCTCAACCAGGGTGTGCAGCCGGCCGAGCCGGCCAGCCGCAACAAAGAGGCGGTGTTGTCGGTGCCGGATTACGAGGGTTCGGATCAGGGGTTCTTCAGCCGCGTGTTGGGCGCCGGCAAGAAAGTCTGGGAAGACTCGCCGGGACCCGCCCGCAGCGACGGCAAGTCCCAGGACAATCTGCCCAGCCTTGGGGGCGAAACCCAAAAGAGCGAGCCCAAATAGGGGCGGCCTAGCCTTCCGCCTTGGCCGCTTCCCCGCCGCCCTTCTTCATCAGTTTACCCTCGGCGGCGCGGCGCTTGCGCTGCTCCTTGGGGTCGGCGATCAGGGGCCGGTAGATTTCCACCCGGTCGCCGGCTTGCAGGGGCGAGTCCAGCTTGGCCAGCTTGCCGAACACGCCCACCTTGTTGATCGCCAGGTCGATTTCCGGACAGCGATCCAATAGGCCGGAACGGTCGATGGCGTCTTGGAGCCGGTCTCCCTCACGCCAGGGGACCTCGACCAGTAGTTGCCGTTCCGCCGTCCCGTAGGCCACTTCCACGCTCAGCGCCGCATCATTCACCGTAGATCTCCGTGGCCCGCCGGCAAAAGGCGTCCACCAGGTTGTTGGCCGCCTGATTGAACACGGCGCCGAACGCCTTGTTGATCAGGGAACCGGAAAACTCAAACGCCAATTCCAGCTCCACCTTGCAGGCATCCGGCCGCAGGGGCAAAAAATCCCAGCGCCCGTGCAGATGTTTGAATGGTCCCTCCCGCAGATCCAACTCCATCCAGCGGTCGTTCTCGAAGCGGTTACAGGTGGAAAAGACTTGCAATAAGCCTAGCCGGGCGACGCCGATTTCCGCGCAAATCTGCCCCGGCTCGTCCCGCAGCAGACGGGCGGAATGGCACCATGGCAAAAAACGTGGGTAGGAGGCCACATCCTTGACCAGGGCAAACATCTGACGCGCCGAATAGGGCACCAAAGCGCTTTTCTTCACCAACGGCATGGAAGCGGCCACCCTCTTCGCTCGGGAGCAAAACCCCCCAGCGGGGTTTCGGTTAAAATCGAGCCATTGTCCGAGAAACCGCCGACTGCCTCAAGGACCCGCCGCTCACCATCATGGGAAAAACCGCCAAGTCCAACAAGGCCGCCGGCAATGCCACCATTGCCCTCAACAAAAAATCCGGCCACGATTACTTTATCCTCCAGCGCTTCGAGGCCGGATTAGTCCTGGAAGGCTGGGAGGTCAAGAGCCTGCGCGCCGGCCGGGCCCAGTTGCGGGAAAGCTACGTGACCATCAAGGACGGACAGGCGCTGCTGGTCGGTTGCCATGTGTCGCCCTTGCCCACCGCGTCCACCCATGTCGAACCGGATCCGACCCGCACCCGGGTGCTGCTGCTGCACCGGAACGAGATCGACCGCCTGTTCGGTCTGGTGGAACGGGCTGGTCATACCCTGGTGCCCACCGCCCTGTATTGGAAAAAGGGCCGCGCCAAGTTAGAAATCGGCCTGGCGAAGGGCAAAAAGCTCTATGACAAGCGAGAGGCGGAAAAGGACCGGGATTGGCAGCGGGACAAGGAGCAATGGCTGAAGCAGCGGGAGCGCTGAGCCAGGGCGGACCGCCCATCAGCAGATACCCAAGGGGGCGCGAGACCCTCCTGGCCTGGCCGCCGATGGCCCCGAGGGACGGGATCCGGCGGCCTATAAAAATCGACGAGGACCCATCATGACCGAGGACAGCGGGACCCAGCGTCCCTGGGGCTATTGCGAAGTCTTGACCAGCGCGCGGGACCATCGGGTGCAGCGCATCACCGTCCATCCCGGCGCCCGGCTATCCCTGCAACGCCACCAACGGCGCCAGGAACATTGGTACGTGCTCAAGGGGCAAGCCCAGGTCACCCTGGGGGCGCAAGTGGTCCGGTTGCACGCCGGGGACGCGGTGGACATCCCGGTGCGCACCATCCACCGTATCGACAACCAATTCGAGGAGCCCTTCGTGGTCATCGAGATCCAGCGCGGCGAATATTTCGGCGAGGATGACATCGAACGCTTCGAGGACGATTACGGCCGCGTTTGAGGGCCGCTGAAATCCTGTTTGGCCCGGCGTCGAAGGCTGCCGGGCCGGTGACGCAAGCCCAAGCTCCCGCTCCATTCCCCGGTACCGCCTAGCCCCGGATTCTTGTCCCGTCCGTCTGCGCCGGAGTTCACCGCGCCTGTCTGTCAGAAACTATCTTCCCTAGGGTCCCCGAGGCCAGGATTCATTGGCACCGCGAGTCAAGAATTTTTCTTGGTCAAGATCCCGTCGCGGGGGCCGTTATAGTGGCGGAAGGACAACGCCTGTACCGCCAACCGGGGTAGAGAACTAGGGTATGAACGCACAACTGTATCAGCATCGTTATATGGATTCCTTGGGAGCCCGCTTGCGCCGCAAGCGCCGCGAGAAGGGCTGGACTCAGGAAGAGTTGGCCGTGAAAGCCGGCACCAACCAGGCAGTGATTCAGAAAATCGAAAACGGCAAGAGTTTGCGGCCCCGCAAGATCGACGAGATCGCCCGCGTGCTGGACGTGAACCCGGCCTGGTTGATGTTCGGCGATCGATCATCCTTTTTGTCCGCCGAGGCTATCCAAATCGCCGAAGCTTGGCAGCAGTTACCGGAGGCGTCCAGGGTTCGGCTCCGGGACGAAATCCTGCGCTTGACCAAGGACCGCAGCCGCTGAGATCCGCTACCCAGGGACTCTCCCATCATGGACGCACGGTCCCGGCGCCGTCCGCGCAGCCCGTCCGGTGAGTTTCCCCCGCTTAGGGACGGATCAGGTCGCGTTGGTGACCCGTAGGAACAGCGTCTTGAGGTAGGAAGTCTCGTCGATGGCCGGATGGACCGGGTGGTCGGCGGATTGCTGGCCCGCCTCCAACAACTGGAGGTGGCGATTTTGCAGGACGGCCGCCTTTTGCACGGTGCGCAAGAACAGAAACTTGGGCAGGTGGAAGGAGCAGGATGAGGTGACCAACAGGCCTTCCGGGCGAAGCAGTTGCAATCCAAGGCGGTTGAGGCGCAGATAGGCATCGACACCCCGGTCCAGGTCCTTGCGCCGCTTGATGAAGGCGGGTGGATCCAGGATCACCAAGTCAAAGCGCTCCTGGGCGGCCGCCAACTGGCGCAACTCCTCGAAGGCGTCCCCCCGGATGCCCCGCACCCGGTCGCCGCAACCGTTCAGGGCGGCATTTTCCGCCATGCCATCCAGGGCCGGCGCCGACAGATCCAGGCCGATTACTTCCTCGGCGCCCCATAGGGCCGCTTGAATGCCCCAGCCGCCCAGGTAGGAGCAGACATCCAGTACCCGCCCCCCCTTCAGGTAGCGGCGCAGGCGCGCCCGGTTATCGGTCTGGTCGTAGAACCAGCCGGTTTTCTGGCCGTTCTTGGGGGACACCAGGAAGCGGGCGCCCAGTTCCTGGATCTCCACCTGATCCGGCACCTCGCCCCGCAGGATGGAGACCTCTTCCGGCAGCCCTTCCAGAACCCGCATCTGGGTATCGTTGCGGAGCAGGATGCCCTTGGGTTGCAACAGGGATTCCAGGGCCGCTACCACCGAGTCTCGTAGCCGGTCCATGCCGGCGGTGGTGATTTGCAGGGCCAGTACGTCCCCGTAGCGGTCCACCACCAAGCCCGGCAATCCGTCCGCCTCGCCGAACACCAGCCGGTAAAAGGGGGCCGGATAGATGCGTTCCCGCAGTGTCAGCGCCGATTGGATGCGGGTCCGGATCAAATTCTCGTCCACCAGTGCCTTGCGCTGGCGGCTCATCAGGCGGGCGCACAACAGGGAGTTGGGATTGACGTAGCCGTAGCCCATCCAGCGGTCCCGGCTGCTGAGAATCTCCACCGGCTCGCCGGGGGTCAGGTTGCGCAAGGGGGTCGTTTCCGTATCCACCTCGTTGCTGTATACCCATAGGTGGCCCGCTTCGAGGCGGCGCTCCTGGTCCTTCTTCAATCGCAGCGGTGCATAGGTCATCTACGGTTCATCCCCTTGGTCAATCTGGCAAGGGTATCAGAGGGCGCTGTAAATGAAGAGACTAACCGTTCCCACCCAGGCCAGCAGGCCCATGAAACTGGGCTTGGCTCGTGGTAAGGTGTGCTCCCATTGTCGAGGAGACCAAGGCATGTCCCAACTCATGATCCTGCCGAGCACTGATCCGGAGCGTATCCGGTTGATTCGAGTCCCCTACGACTATGAGCGCCAGGAGGCGTTCCGGCACGTCACCGGCCTCATCGCCGAAGCCGAGTGTGCCACTGGCTGTCGCTGGGAAGAAATCGTGGAAACCCTGGAGGCGCGGGGATTCGAGGTGCTGGACTTTGTCCTGGGGCCGTCCCTGGACTAGTCCGGTTCGCCGGTGCGTATTCTGCTGATCGGCGCGGGAACCCGGCCCCCAGCCTGGGTTGCGGCCGGTTTTCAGGACTATGCCCGGCGCCTGCCGCCGGAATGCCGGTTGGAATTGGCGGAAATTCCCCTGGGCCGGCGCGGCAAGGGTCAGGATCCGGCCCGGGCCATCGCCAGCGAAGGCCAACGGATGCTGCAAGCGATTCCGGCCGGCAGCCGGGTGCTGGCGCTGGACCTGGCCGGTCAAGCCTGGTCCACTGCCGATCTGGCCCGCAAACTGGGGGACTGGCTCGCCCAAGGCCGGGATCTGGCGCTGCTGGTGGGGGGGCCGGACGGTCTGGCCAGCGCCTGTCTGGAGCGGGCCGAGGCCCGCTGGTCCCTGTCGCCCCTGACCTTCCCCCACGCCCTGGTGCGGGTGCTGCTGGCCGAACAACTCTATCGTGCCTGGAGCCTGCTGCGCGGGCATCCTTACCACCGGGAATGACCGCCCATGCCCCGGCCCCTGTATCTCGCCTCCCGCTCGCCCCGGCGCCTGGCCCTGTTAGCCCAATTGGGACTGACTCCCCAGGTGTTGGAACTGGATTTGGACGAAACCCGCCTGCCCGGTGAGACGCCGGAGGCGTATGTACGCCGCCTGGCGCTGGCCAAGGCGGAACTGGGCTACCGGGGGTTGGCGGCCGGCGCCCAGGGGCCGGTGCTGGGGGCGGACACGGCGGTGGTGCTGGGGGACCAGGTGCTGGGTAAACCCAGGGACCGGGCCGAGGCCCTGACCATGTTGCTGAGCCTGGCGGGCCGGGAGCACCGGGTGCTGACTGGCGTGGCCCTGGTGGACGGTGGTTCCCGCTATCGCCTGAGCGTCAGCCGGGTGCGCTTCCGGCCCCTGAGCGAGGCGGAAGCGCGGGCCTACTGGGACACCGGCGAGCCGGCGGACAAGGCGGGCGGCTACGGTATTCAAGGTTTGGGCGCCTTGTTCGTCCAGGAACTGAGCGGCAGCTATTCCGGCGTGATGGGTCTGCCCCTGTTTGAAGTGGCCCAACTCCTGGCCGAGGCCGGCTTACCCCGGCTGGCGCCGCCGGGCGGCTAGGCGGGCCGGCGCGCCAGGGCGCGGATTTCCTGGACCGGCTTGAGCAGGCGCGCCAACCCGAGTCCAAACTGGTAGACGCCAAACCCGAACCGGGCCAGGGGCGCGAGGCGCTGCTCGTAGCCGTAGGGACCTAAACTGATGCGTTCGATCTGAAAGCCCGCCGCGTCCAGCAGATTGCCCAGGGTGCGGGGATTCCAGGCGTACAGGTGCCGGTGTACGTCCTGGGGATCATGGCGAAGAAAATACCGGCCCCGCTCGAAGGGCACGAACAGCAGCAGACGGCCGCCGGGGCGCAGTAAGTCCCAGATTTGCGTCAGGGATTCCAGGGGGTGGGGCACGTGCTCCAGGGCGTGATGGCACAGCACCTGGGCGAAGCTCTGTCCCGCCAGGGCGGCCAGATCCGTCACTAGTTCCACCCCGGCGGCGGTGCAGGCGTCCCGGCCGTAGCCGCTGACGTCATAACCGACCCGCCGGACGCACTGGAGTCCCGCCAAGTTTAAGCAAATGCCGGCGCCATATTCCAAAATCCCTTGGTCGGCGGCCACCAGGGGTTGTAGCTTAAGGGCGCGGCCCCGGACCAGGGTCGCCCGCACCGCCGGGCTGGCGGAAAAAACCCGGTCGTGATAGTGGGTGGGACTGGATTCTCGATACCAATCGGCGGCGTCAGGCATGGAATTCTCTCTAGACGGGGAGAAGGAATCCCGCGAAGGGTGCACTAGGGCGGTGCCAATGTCCAATGGCCGCCGGGCTGATTTAGACCGGCACGGGTCCGGGTTGGAAACCGGCCAGGGCGCGCCCATCTGGGGACTGGCCGATGATCCAGGCGCTCGCGGCGGTTGGCTGCGGGCGTCATGTACTAATTTGGAGAAAACAGCATGCTGGTTAAAGAAATTCGGGAGCGGGCGCAAGCCATGGGTATCCCCAAGATCGCCAAGATGAAGAAGGCGGAACTGATCCAAGCCATTCAGCGCTCGGAAGGCAATAGGGAATGCTTTGGCCAGGGTCCGGCCATGAACTGTGGTGAACTCGGCTGTCTCTGGCGGGACGATTGCTTCAACGGCGCCAAGAGCTAACTCCGGGCCAGGGGCCGGATCGAGGCGCGGTGGTCAAGGCCGGCAGTTGATCTGGCGCGGGTCAAGATTGGACTCCCGGCGCTGCCACGACGCTTGGGTCCTGCACCAATGTCCGGCACAGGGTCCCTGATGGTTCCTTAAATCCCATGTGCATCTCTGGAACGGGAATGCCCGCAGCCACCCGCTTGTGCATCGTCCGGCATGGCGAGACGGACTGGAACCTGGACAAACGCATCCAGGGACATCAGGACATTCCCCTCAATCCCACCGGTCGCCGCCAAGCCTTGGCGCTGGGGGCCGGGCTGACGGGGCATGGCTTCCAGGCCGTCCATGCCAGCGACTTGCAGCGGGCCTGGCAGACCGCCCGGCTGATCGGCGAATGCTTGGGGCTCCCCATCCAGCCGGCACCTGGCCTGCGGGAAAGGCACTACGGGGTTCTACAGGGCCTCACCGCCGCCGAAATCGCCGCGCGCTACCCAGAGTTCCGTACCCGCTACCAGACCAGGGACCGGGCGTGTGATTTCGGCGGTGGCGAAAGTCTGGTGAAGTTCGCGGAGCGGATGTTCGCCACCATCCAGGCCCTGGTCGCCGGCCATCCGGGTCAAACCCTGCTGCTGGTTTCCCACGGTGGCGTGCTCGATCTCTGTTACCGGCGGGCCAGCGGGCGGGATCTCAGCGCGCCCCGGGATTTTGTGATTCCCAACGGCGCCATCAACTGGTTTGAGGCGGGGCCGGATGGCTGGCGGCTGCTGGAATGGGCGAACCGGCGCCATCTAGAGGATGCGCTGGATGAATTTCCTGAATAGGGTTGGGTCTCTGGTGCGGCGGGGCGCCGACCGAGCCCCATCCACTGCCCGGAACCCCAACCCGGCCTGGCCTTTGTTTCCTCGGGGTAAGCCAATACACTCAAGTCACGGCAACCTTGGCGGTTCCGGTTGAATGTAACGATGATGGCGCCAATGCATGAGTCAACCTAACCGGAATGTATCACCCTGGGCACCACGCCAGGGCCGCGACCAGGGTCCTGGCCGCCAGGGAATGATCCGCTGGCGCCGGCTGGCGGCGCACCGGTCCTGATGGCCAGGCAAGCCTATTTCGAGACGCTGGCCGCTAGTTTCGAGACCGGCGCCCACCTGGGTCAACTGGAGGCGCAACTTCAGCGGGCCACCCTGGACTTGAACCCGGCACCGGGTGGCGGGGCGGAACTTAGCCTGGCCACCTATCGCCAACTGCTGCGCGCCCTGCAAGGCGCTACCCGTTCCCCCACCCGTCTGGACGATGACCAGTTCGACGAGGCCGTCTACCTCACCCGGCTGGGCAACGACCACCGGGCCCTGGCCCATTACCATACCTATAAGCTGGTGCTGGCCAACCACGCCGGGGACCTGACCCTGGCGATGCGCCATGCCCGCCAGGGCGCCCGTTCAATTCAGCATCCGGATTCATCCCCGGTCCAGCCCATTTTTTACTTCCACGCCATCCTGGCCTGGTGTTCCGGGCTGGAACAGGTGCCGGACCTGGACCGGGACCAATCCCTGGCCCAAATCGACGCGGATTGGGCCTACCTGGAGCCCTGGCGCCGGGATCGGGGCAAGGGGTTCGAAATTCCCAACCGGTTGGTGGCAGCCGCCCGGGCGGCGGCCCTGACCGACAATACCACCGCGCTGCGGCTGTATGACCAGGTCCTGGAAGCGGCCCGTTCCGAGCGCATGGCCCAGTTGGAAGCCCTGGCCGCTAGCCGGGCGGCGCGTCTCTGCCGCCGCCTTGGCATGAGCTTCTTGGCCCACACCCTGGAGGGCGCGGCGCGGCGCGCCTACGGCCGCTGGGGCGCTCCCGGACTGGCGGCGGCGGTGGGCGCTGCCGGTGGCTATCTGGACGGCCGCTTTCTGGGCGACCTGAGCCACGATCTGCGTTCGCCCTTGAACGCAGTGCTCGGTTTCGCCGCCCAGCTGCGGGACGACCCGGTGACCCCCGCTGCCCAGCGGGGCACCCTGGACAACATCCACCAAAGCGGCGGCCGCCTCCTGACGCTGATCGACGATGCCCTGGAACTGGCGTTACTCGAAACCGGACAAGGGACCCTGCGCAACGGCGTGTTCGACTTGGCGGCGGCGGCTAAGGACCTAGTCGATCGGTTGAGCCCCCGGGCCAACGAGAAAGGCGTGGCGCTCCGGTTCGACTATGCGGCGGCCTGTCCCCGCTACCTGATCGGCGATCAAGACAAAATCATGCGGGTCCTGAACATCCTGCTGGACGCTGCCATCGACTGGACCGGTCAAGGCCGTGTCGGCGTGCAAGCCGGCGCCCGGCGGGGCGTTGCGGACCGGCTGACCCTGGACATCACCGCCGGGACGGAGCTGCCCCCGGACGCCCAGGCCAAGCTGTTTGTTCCCTTCGCCCAGTTGGGCGCGACTCGCGGGCGCGGCAACGGATTGGAATTGGTACTGGCGAAAGGGCTGGTGGAGCTGATGGGCGGCCGTCTGGAATTGCTCAGCCATGCGGGGAGCAGCCAGGGAGTCCATCTGGAACTTCCCCTGGTGGCGGCCGGCGCGGCGCCGGCCGCGCCGGCCCCG
>CAZIHO010000086.1:0-15287 GCA_964538875.1 uncultured Chromatiaceae bacterium | reverse complement strand
AGTTAACGGACCAAGAGCGGCAATGGCTTGCGGAGCATCATAGGGTGCGCGTTCGGGTGGGCGAGTTCCCGCCCTATCAGATGCGGAAACCGGAGATGTCGGGGTTGTCCCTGGATTTGCTGAATGCCATCGCTGACCGTTATGGCTTCAAGGTCGCTTATGTTCCGGAACCCATCGGGTGGCCGGAGGCCATGCAGGACGTGAGGGGACCACGGGAGCGCCTCGATCTGCTCCTGACCATGAACCGCACCCCCGAGCGGGAGCAGCAATTCGCCTTGACCCAGGACTACCTGTCCATGCCCTGGGTCATTTACGCCCGCAAGGACAGCCCCTTCATCGCCAACATCGCCAGTTTGGCCGGGAAACTCGTGTCGGTCGAGAAGGGCTACGTAATTCAGGAGATGCTCAAGAAAGATCTGCCAAGCATCCGTTTCCTGGAAGAAAGCAACTCGGAGGAAGCATTGCGGGCGCTTGCCACGGGGCGCGCCGATGCCTACGTCGGCAATCTGGCGGTTGGCGCCTATCTGATCCGGCAGTTTGGTTTTGCCAATCTGGTGGTCGCCGCCCCGACGCCCTACGGGGATCACAAGCAGACGATGGCGGTCCGTAAGGACTGGGCGGCGCTGGCGTCCATCATCGACAAAGGCATCGCCGCCATGCCGGTCGAGGCGCGCAACAGCCTCACCCAGAAATGGACCCAGATAGAGATCAGACCCCAGATTGACTACTCCCTGGCCTGGCAAATTCTGGCGGTGTCGGCCCTATTGGTGCTGGCCTTCTTCTATTGGAACCGAGTCCTGAGCCGCCTGGTGACCGCCCGCACCGCCGCGCTGGAGGCAACCAATCTTGCCTTGCAAGTCGATGAAAACCGCCTCAACGCCATGCTGGCCTTGAGCGAATCAACCCGGCAGATGAGCGAGCACGAGATTCTGCGCCACGGTCTCGAAGAAGCCCAGCGTCTGACCGGCAGCCTGGTGGGCTACCTGCACTTCATCAACCGCGACCAGGAAACCATCGAGCTGGTGGCCTGGAGCCAAAGTACGCAAAAACTCTGTACAGCAGCCTATGATTCCCATTACCCGGTCGCCCAGGCAGGCATCTGGGCGGATGCGGTGCGCTTAAAGCGGGCGGTGGTCCATAACGACTATCAGCACATGGAAGGCCGGCGCGGCTATCCGGAAGGACATTTCCCTCTGATCCGCCACATTGCCGTCCCCGTCATGGAATTAGATCAGGTCAGGATGATCACGGGGGTCGGCAATAAGCCAGACGACTACAACGAAGCGGACGTGCGCCAATTGCAACTGATCGGCGACAGCCTCTGGAAGATCGTCAGCCTCCAGCGCGCCATGACCGCCCTCGAAAAAGCCCGTGACGACGCCGAGGCGGCCAGCCGGGCGAAGAGTACCTTCCTGGCCAACATGAGTCATGAATTACGCACGCCGATGAACGCCATCATGGGCATGACCAACCTTGCGCTGCGGCATACCAAGGACCCGAAGCTGCGGGACCAGCTTGAGAAGGTCGATGGCGCCTCCAAGCACCTGCTGCATGTCATCAACGACATCCTCGACATTTCCAAGATCGAGGCCGAGCGAATGACGCTGGAACATACCCAGTTCAAGCTCGGTGAAGTGCTGGAAAACCTGATTAGCCTGGTCGGCCACAAGGCCGCCGAGAAGGGCCTGAGGCTGCTCATCGACCTGCCGGCTGGCCTGCCCGCCCTAACCCTCAACGGCGACCCCCTGCGCCTGGGCCAGATTCTGCTCAACTTGGCCGGCAATGCCCTCAAGTTCACCGAGCAAGGCTCGCTCACCCTGCGTGCCCGGCTGCTGGAGGACCACCCGGACCACCTGTTGCTGCGCTGGGACGTGCAGGATACCGGCATCGGCATTTCGCCCGAGGACCAAGCAAAGCTGTTCACCGCCTTCGAGCAGGCGGACGGTTCCATGACCCGCAAATATGGCGGCACCGGCCTGGGGCTGGCGATCAGCAAGCGCCTGGTGCATCTGATGGGCGGTGAGGTAGGCGTGATCAGCGCGGCGGGCCAAGGCAGTACCTTCTGGTTTACCGTGCGACTGGGGAAGGCCGCCGGCGCCGCTGCCGTTCAAGCAGCGCCGATGCCCGCCACCCGTTCCGCCGACCAGCGCATCCTGGACCAACACGCCGGCGCCCGGGTCCTATTGGCGGAAGATGAGCCTATCAACCAGGAAGTGTCGAAAAGCTTGCTCGAAGACGCCGGATTGCGGGTGGATGTGGTCCAAGACGGGGTCCAGGCGGTGGCGCTTGCCAAACGGAACCGCTACGCCCTGATCCTGATGGACATGCAGATGCCGGACATGAACGGCCTGGATGCCACGCGGGCGATTCGCCAGGAATCCCTCAATACTGCGACACCGATTCTCGCCATGACGGCCAACGCCTTCGAGGCTGATCGCCAAGTCTGTCTGGACGCCGGCATGAATGACCATATCGGCAAGCCCATCGAGCCGGTGCATCTCTACGAAACCCTGCTGACGTGGCTAGAGCGGTCCCAGCCCTGAGCCTCCATCCGCCGGGCCGGCAGCCGGCCGGACCGAGATCAATCCGCCGATGACGGATGGGCCGGGAGAATTCAGGACAAGGAGGCCCGGCCGCCGTACCCCGCCCCGAATTCAATCCTCGTCTTGCACCGGAAGTGCCCGGCGCGGCTGGTCGCAATTGACCGCAGGGGCTAATGAATCGGGCGCCTGGCGTTGCAGCATGGCGCTCAACCCGGCGGCCTGGGGAATGCCCCAAATGGCCAGCGCGAGCAGCGGGGTGCAAGCAAGAAGATGCAATAGGCCCATCCATTGGGCGCTCCGGCCGCGTCGAATGGGCGTTTTCCTGAATACCTTTTCCCCAGGCGGAGGTATTTGGCCAGATGCTAGGATCTTGATGCCCCGCCAACCCATCCCGAATGCGATCACCAGGGCCCCGGATAGGGGTATACCGACCAATAGCCCGTAGGCCAGGACACTGGTCGCTGGGAGGCCAAATACTTGACGACAGTGGGCGGTTAGCGCGAAGGCGCTGAGCGCGGGAAACAGCCAGAATTCTGATAGGAGGGCCATGAAAGCGCCCGCAGCAGTGCCAAGCAGGACAAAGCCCACGCGATAGGCCGTGCTATGTTCTGGCGCGTATTCGGTGGTTTCGCTCATGGACGCGGCGGTGATCCCTTGACCAGGCCATGGTCACAGCCAGGGGATCTACGTACGGCAAGTCCAGTTCCGTTTCGATCCTGGACCTGGACCTGGACCTGGACCTGGACCGCCGGCCGGCGGTCCAGCCGGAGCGGGCTATGGGGCCGCGCTCCGGCTGACGTGCCAGACTTACTTGGCCCGTTGGCGGGCGCCGTAGGTGGTGCCGCCGGTGACTTCGATGGTGGTGGCATCGATGGCTTCATTTTCGATGATGTGGCGGATCGCCGAGGAAATTTCGGCGGGTTCCACCAGACGGCCGATATGCACGTCCTTGATGATGGCGGCCAGGGCTTCCTGGTTCATGCCCAGCAACAGGGGCGTGGCGGTGTAGCCGGGCGCGATGGCAACGACCCGCACGTCCCGGATGCCGCGCATCTGGAACTCGCCACAGAGGATCTTGGGCCACAGGGCCAGGGATGCCTTGGTGGAGGAGTAGTTGATCTGGCCGGGCTGGCCGGTGTGGTTGATGGACGAGGTGAGGATGACTACGCCCTTGCACTGGTTGTCCACCATGCGGCGCACGCTTTCGCGAACGGTGAGGAAGGCGCCGACCAAGTTGACCTCGATGACCTTACGGAACGAGTCGGCGCTCATGACCGACTTGACCTTGCCTTCCCGGTCGGTACTGATCATCAGGCCGTCGCTGATGATGCCGGCGTTGGCGAATACCACGTTGATGGCGCCGAACTTGGCCAGGGCCGCGTCCATGAGGGCGCCCACGTCGTCTTCGTTGGTGATGTTGCCGGCGACGCCAATGGCTTGTCCGCCAGCGGCCTCGATCTCAGCCACCACCCGGTCCAGACCTTCCTGATTCACGTCCCCCAGGACGATCTTGGCACCCAGTTTGGCGAGGTCCTTGGCGACCGCTTCCCCAATACCGCTCGCGCCACCCGTGATTACAACTACATTATCATTTACTTGCATGCTTATTCTCGCTGTTGATGGTTTGATGAATCCAGCCAGTCGGGGCCGAAGTATCGGCCCCTAAACAGGGGGAGTCAAGCCAGTCCCATACCTAAATGAATTGGGTTTGGAGACTTCATTAATTCCCGGCCAGCGCCCGGTTCTGGATTGAATGGCATTCGTTGTGGTGGGGCTATAACCCCAATTCCAGCCAGCGTTTGGCGATGCGGCGCACGGCCACCGGTTGGGTGGCGGGTTGCGGCTGGGCGAACCGGGAGATGCGCAGTTCCTCCAATCCGCAGCGAATTTCCTCCAGGCGGCGTGCCGGTCCCGCCAGCCAGCCCAAGGATTGCAACCGCCAGACCCGGCAGCAGGCCCCGAGGGCGGCTGGCACTCACCGGCCGGTCCCCGGCATCAGGGTTGTTCCCCGTTCGATCAGTCCATCAGTTGGCAAGCGCCGTCCGGCAGGGACCGCTATCCTGATCGGACTGGTGGCTGGTTCCCCTGGGCTTGGAGTTGTTCCAAGTGTTTGACCACCACCCAAAACTTAAGCCGAGTCTAATAATCCAAAAAACATCTTGAAAGACAGCAGGTTGCGAGCCTATTTTCGCCCGTGTGACACTACGCGCCGCATTGATGGGTCAAAGACCGCCCGGTAGCACCGCTGAATCGAGACCCTCACCCAGAACCGTCCGAGCAGCCCGCCCAAAGCTCTAGCCTCCAACCCGGTCCAAGCCGCTCGCTCGCTACCGCTCCGCCGTGCGCGCCTCCACCTGGGCCAGGATCAGACCCCGGGCAGGGATCCCCAAGGACGCCAGCTGGTCGTCCGTCCTAAGCGCTGCCCAGGCGTGCAACGTCTCTTACTCCACCCCCCGCAGGCCCCGTCTGGGTCAGATCCATCGACTCCGGACCGATCCCCAACTAGGTTTGCCCGCCGGTGTCCGGCAGCTGGATCTTCAGCAGCCGCACGTGAGGACTGGGCAGTGGCAACAGTCTGGCCACAGGGCCTCGTCGAGGTCGAAGGTCCGGCCCCGATTGGGCCGGGTCACTTGCCTGACCCGCTCGCTTTCCCGCCGGTTCTCGACCAAGCGAAAGGTGGAATACGCCGGGTAGTGGGTATGGCGCTGTGTCAAGGTGCGGCGGATGTACCTACGCCCACGATAGACCCAGGTCAAGACGGTACCATCCTTGCCAATATAATGACTAAAAAACTGTTTAATATTCTCTAGGACTTGGTTTTTCTCGGTCGGGAAACGGCTGTTAAAGACGGACTAACTGACCGTTGCAGGGAGATGGCATAGACGAAAGGGCGTGATCCTAGTCGGTCCCTTCATAGGAATATGGCGATCGGAATATAGGCCTCGCGTCAGGGACTGCGGCGAGGCCGCCGTCGTCTGTCTGACTCCGATGACCGGCTAAATAAACCCCGGCCTGAAGTTCATTTGGGGATGGCGGTGGGGCGCTCGTAGCTGGTTCATTGACCGTAGGTCCTGATGGTTTCGGGTATTGGAGAATATTTATTCGTACTAGAGTTGATGGACGAACAAGGTGTTTTTCTAAGTGCGACCACCCCCCAGAGGAGCTATGCCATGTCTGTCCGCCAGAATGTTGTCGAAAGCACGAGAGAATTCGGGTCTGAGCCCCATCGGACTACTTCTCGTTCCTGCCTCCACCTTTCAACGGATTTTGATATCCAAAATCAGGTGGCATGGGGATATATGCATGCTGAGCCACGGCCGTGCTTCACGGAAACCCTGCTTGAGGAGTTGATGACCTGGTTCGATATTCTGCGGCGGCAAATCCGGGACCCAGCACAAACCGATCCGCTGTATTACGTGGTGGCATCAGGCATCCCGGGGGTCTACAACTTGGGCGGCGATCTCAACCTTTTCCATGAACTGATCGTAGCCCGTGACCGAGAGCGTCTGCACAAGTACGCCAAGGCCTGCATCGAACCTCTCTACGCCAACCAGATTCACCTTTCGATGCCCGGTCTGAAGAGCATTTCGCTGGTTCAGGGGGATGCATTAGGCGGTGGATTCGAGTGCGCCTTGTCGAGCAATGTTGTGATTGCGGAGCGGGGTTGCAAAATGGGCTTCCCAGAAATCCTGTTCAACCTCTTCCCGGGCATGGGTGCGTATACACTCTTATCCAGGAGGATCGGATCGAAGCAGGCGGAAAAGATGATCATGAGCGGCAACCTCTATACGTCCGATACTCTTTATGAGATGGGGGTGGTGGACGTGTTGGCTGAGCCCCAGCGGGGGCAGGAAGCAGTCATGGACTATATCCGAAAGGAAAAACGGGCGCGCAATGGAATATTGTCCTTCAGGCGGGCAGTTGAGGCGGTCGATCCAGTAAGTTATGAAGAATTAATGGCTGTCACCGAGATTTGGGTGGACGCTGCTTTGAACATTGGCCAGAAGGACCTGCGCATGATGGAGGTGTTGGTATCGCGGCAGAGAGTCAAAGTGGCGAGTATGCCGAGTTAGATGCGACAGCCGCTCGCAGCGTTGGGTTAATTGGCCTTCGCCTTATGCGAGATGTAACTATTCAGCGCGGGCTCGACGCGTTCGAGCTCGCGGCTGATCTGCACGACGAGCGCTTTGGCTTCAACTAGACCCCCCATGTGATTGAGCAGGCTTATTTCTGCGCTTGCGCAAAGCGCCGCCAGGTGTCCGGCGCCAATATCCCTGGCTCCGCCCTTTAAGGTATGCAAGTGGTCCTTGCAGGCGAGCCTGTCCTGTTCCTCTAGCGCTTTCTCAACCAATACCAGCGTCCGGCGACTTTCGGCGGTAAATTCATCGATCAATAGCCGGACGAATTCAACGCCCCCACCCATTTGAAACAGGTCATCCAGGATGCTCTCGTCGACGGGTTTGGGGAGCAGTTGTGGAACGACTTGAAGCACGGATGCGCTCCGCTCGGGGGCTGCCCTTGCACAGGCTTCGACCGTCTTGATCAGGTCGTGACTGCGAATCGGTTTGGTCACGAACGCGTCGGCGCCGGACTCACGGCATAGCAACGCGGTTTGTTCACGGGCGTCAGCGGTCAAGATGATAATGGGTAGATGGCCGACTTCCATGAATCGCCAGCGTTGTATGGTTTCAATGCCGGATAAGTGCGGCATCTGCATGTCGAGGATGGCCAGGTCCAGCTCAGATTCATGGTTCTCCAGTTTAGCAAGTGCATCCTCACCATCAATGGCCGTGATGACCCGGTGTCCAGCGAACTCCAAAAGCCCGCTAGTGACCGTGAGATTGACCGAGTTATCGTCGGCAACCAGAATGGTAAGCGGTTTTGGCTTGGTCTTGGCGGACCCGGGAAATGACACCACGTTGGAAATAACTTTGCCCCCCTGACTCGTTTCGCCGGGAGGCTGCTGGGGCTCTGCCATTGCGGTTTCGAGCGGAATATCGAAATAGAAGGTCGACCCGACTCCCTCGGTGCTGGTGAAGCCGATGTTTCCTCCCATCAGTTCGACGATCTGTTTCGCAATGGTCGTACCAAGCCCGGACCCGCCGTAGCGCCGGGTAATGCTGGGGTCAGCCTGGGTGAAACTCGAGAAGATCGTGGCCTGTGCCTTCTCCGGGATACCGATCCCTGTGTCAATCACCTTGAATTGCAATCGCAAAGTCGAGTCGTCGCCGATCAGCCGGATCGAAAGTTCGACACGCCCGGAGTCGGTAAATTTAATGGCATTTCCCAGCAGATTGACCAGGACCTGCTTGAGATGCGCGGTGTCGCCGCGCAGGAATCGCGGGGTGCCTTCATGAATATGCGATTGGAGCAGAATACCTTTCTTATCGGCTAAAGGCTCCATGATAGAAATGATATTGGCAATAAACGGGTCGAGTGCGAAATCAGACTTGCTGATCAATAAGCGCCCGGCTTCGATTCTGGAGATATCTAGGACGTTTTCTATCAATTCAAGGAGTGTATCGGCAGATGATCGGATCGTTTTGACAAATTCGGTCTGTCTAGAATCTAGCTGGGTCATGCCCAATAGATCCGAGACGCCGATGACTCCGTTCAGCGGCGTCCGAAGTTCATGGCTCATATTGGCAAGAAACTGAGACTTCGCCTGGTTGGCTTCCTTCTCACTTTGAATGCAGTCGTGCAACTTCTGCATCAGCGAAGCGGAGTACGCCGGGACCAGAATAATAGCCAATAAGAGACTGAGGCCGATCGGTAGCAAGTGCTGCCAGTGGGGGTTGAGGACCAATACAGTAGTGAACCCCATGAAGGACAGCGCGGTAGCGATGTACAGGTAACGTACCCCAAAACGGAATCCATTTCCAAGAGGAATCCAGAAATACATTACGACCAATGGCGCTGCCATGGTAGTGTTCAGCAGCAGTGGTATAGATGCATAGGTCGTGTCGAGAAAAATCGTGAATACCCTGCGCCCTGGGATGACTTGGCCGTTGTGTAGAATGGAAACAGTAACGAGTATTGATATACCGATGAAAGATGCGACAACTAAAATATTCGTAGTCTGACTTTCCGGCGCGACAAGCATGTGGACGCAGAAGTACGCAAGAAATATCGTCCCGATCACCAGCCGGATAACCGACTGCTGAAGTTCAGTATTATTTTTCAGTGTCTCTGAAAAGGACATTACGTATCCCTGAACGTGTACATAATCTCTTTTGCCATGCTCGTGTTGTTGAGCAGGGCATTGGCGCAAAATGGGTCGAAATGAGAGCCTGCATTAGCTTTAATAAAGGCGAAGGAATCCTCCAGCGTCCAAGCATGCTTGTAGGGGCGGGTAGACTGCAATGCGTCAAACACGTCCGCCACGGCGACAACCCGGGCGGAGAGCGGAATCATTTCGCCTCTAAGGTTGTGGGGATAACCTGTACCGTCAAATCTTTCATGATGGTAAAGGGCGATTTCAGCCCCTTTCTGGAGATAGGCCGACGGGCTGTTCAAAAGAATGTTATGGCCCAGCACGGGATGGGTACGCATAACCGCCAATTCTTGTGCATTCAAGGGACCAGCCTTGAGCAGAATATTGTCGGGTATGCCGATCTTGCCCAGGTCATGTAGTGGCGCCGTCATCGTGATTGCGTGGCATTCGCCGGCGGACAGCCCAATGCGCTCGGCAATCATAGTGCTTAGTTGGGCCATGCGGTAGATGTGGTTGCCTGTCGTTTCGTCGCGGAATTCACCAACCTTGGCGAGCCGGAGGAGGGTTTCTTCCTCCCGGTCGCGGACTTCCTGAGTCGCCATCGCCACTTGATTTTCCAGCCACTGTGCCCGGACATCCAACATCTTCTGCCAGCGGTGCATCGTAAGCAGATTTCTAAAACGCGCTCGGCTCTCATACGGATCGATCGGCCGGGTTAAAAAATCCGTGGCGCCGGTATCCAGTGCGAGCTGGCGGATGGAGCGATCCTCGACGACGGTAACCATTACGATCGGGACCGCAGCCATCAGGGTCCTGGTCCGGACCGCAGCAATGAACTCGATGCCATTCATCATAGGCATACGGTAATCGGTAATGATTAAATCCGGAGTAACGCCATTGAGACGCTCCAATGCCTCCAACGGGTTGGAAAATGAATGGATCCTGATGGACGGATCAAGTTGGCTGATCAGCCCTTCGAGTAATCTTCTGCCCGTCGTGCGATCATCCAAAATAACAACAGTGTCGGTCGCGCTGGGCGGTTCATCCAGAAAACCAGCGGACTTTACGGACGGCTGCGATGAAATTATTCTTAGGCGACGCATCTATTGTCCACTCAGGGTAATTGGATCATCCAACAACTCAGCCAGGGAGCAAATGTCCCGCTAGAACGATCAACCCATGTATTGGCAAATCGACATGGCAATTGACCTCCTACGTATAGACGCAAGCCGCTATGTTCAGAGCCTCGCTGAATCAATGCTTCGCTCATACTGGTATCGGTTTTATTGCGTAACTAGGTTCGCTAGCGCCGACTTTATTGCCGCTGGCTTGGAAATATATGCGGCCTACGCTGAATCATCGGCATGTAAAGCTGAATCTTTATGCACAGGCTAGTGGATTTTTTGTCGGATTCCAGATGAGGATCCTCGTAGAACACGCCGCATTAAGAACTAGAGCCGTAAAAATATCGAAAATGACGAAAAAAGATCAAAAAGACTAAATATGCCTAGTTTCACTGTGCCGTGAATGACGCTCAACCGGCCGACCTCAAGGGGGAAGGAAGCTGGCCAAGACTGCGGAATCGTGGATGGTGTGTTTGAGGCTGTGCTGGATGACGGAGAGCCCGAGCGGTTCCTGGAGGCCACCCTTGCCGAGCCGGTATTCAATGGGACCAGACGACAATTCGACAACAGGTATTGCGCTGGCTCGCCGATCGGGGTTGTTCGACCCGGACGAGGCAAAGGGTATGGCGCAGCAGTGAGACAATGGCGGCGAGTCCAGTCTGGACCTCGCGCGTCGTTGCTCCGCCACGAGGGTTGCAGCCGGACCGCAGCGATCCCAACCTCACCGCTTGGCGGGCTGTCAGATCCTCAACAGGGCACCTAGGGACCGTTTCCAGCGGCTGACCAGGGGCATTTCTTCGGTATCAGGGGGGGTTCCTATCCGCTGGCATACGCCGCTAGCGAGCTATAACCCCAATTCCAGCCAGCGCTTAGCGATGCGGCGCACGGACACCGGTTGGCTGGTGGGTTGTGGCTGGGCGAACAGGGAGATGCGTAGTTCTTCTAATTGCCAGCGAATTTCCTCCAGGCGCGGGTCCCGGCGGCCGGCGCTCCGGGCCTTGGCGTCCCGGTCCCGCCAGTCGGCCAGCAGGCCCGCCATTTCCTGGAGCCGTTCCCGGTCGCGACCGCCGCCGCTGGGGAGCCGTTCCAGACGGGTTTCCAGGGCGCGCAGGTAACGGGGATAGCGGCCCAGGATCTCAAACGGCACCTGGAGGGGGAAGCCCCGGAAGATGAGGCCCTGCAGTTGCTCCCCCATGTCCGCCACGGAGGGCGCCCAGTGGGCTTGGGTGAGGCTGTCCAAGCGGGTGCGGATGCGTTGGTGGGCGGCGAGGATTTCTGCGATGAGTTTTTGCAGCGCCTGGGTCAGGGCCCAGAGTTGGGGCTTGCCGGCGGCGATCCGGGCTTCAAAAGTGGCCGGGTCCCGGGCGCCGGTCTGGTCGCCGATGAAGGCCCGGTCCAGGATCAGGGCCACCAGTTCGTCCGCCAGGTCCGGCGGCGGCCCGTCCGGCGTAACCGGCGCCGGTGCCGCCAGGGCGTAGGCCAGGCGCAGGGGGCCGAGGCTGCTGAGTCCCTTGCGGAGTTGGCGGGTTTCCGCCGGCAGGGTGAGCATCAGCAGGCGGCGCAGTCCGGCCCGATGGGCGAGTTGGGCGGATTCCGGCGCGTCCAGCACCCGCACGGCAACGCTGTCGCCTCGGTCCACCAGGGCCGGATAGCCTTGGACCCGGATGCCGCCGCGCTCCAGGGTGAGAATCTCCGGCAGGGGGCCGAAATCCCAGCGGCGCAGACCATCCCGCTCTAGGTCCAGGGCCGGCCGCTGGGCGAATTGGGCTTGTCCCTGGCGCCCGTGTTCGCGGCGTAATTGGGGGAAATCCCGGCCGGCCCCCAGTTCTTGGCCGGCGTCGTCCAGCACCCGGAAGCGCATACGCAGGTGTTCGGGCACCGCGTCCAGGTCCCAGACGTCCTCGGGCACCGCCTGGCCGGTGAGGTCCCGCAGGGCTTGGCCCAGCACCTGGACCAGGGGCCGGTCGCAGGGCACCAGGCGCGGCAGCACCCGGGCGACGGTGTCCGGGATGGGCACCAGGGCCTTGCGCAGGGTTTTGGGCAGGCCCCGCAGCAGGGCGGTGACCAATTCTTCCAGCAGGCCGGGCACCAGCCATTCGCAGCGGGCCGCCGGCACCTGGTTGACCAGGGCCAGGGGCACCACCAGGGTGACCCCATCCGCCCGGTGACCTGGGTCGAAGTGGTATTCCAGGGGCAGTTCGGTGCCGCCTACGGTGAGGAAATCCGGAAAGCGCCCGCCGCTGGGGTCCTCGGCGCCCTGGCGTAGCACGTCGCCGATGCGCAGGTGCAACAGCTTGGGATTCTTGCCGCTTTCCCGGCGCAGCCATTGTTCAAAATCCGGCCCGCAATAGATGCCCGGCGGGATGCGCTGGTCGTAGAAGTCGTAGATGGCTTCCGGGTCCACCAGCAAATCCTGGCGCCGGGATTTGGCCTCCAGGTGTTCCACGTATTCGATCAATTCCCGGTTGTGGCGGAAAAAGGGCGCGCGGCTGCTGTAATCCCGGTCCACCAGGGCGCCCCGGATGAACAGGGCCCGGGCTTCCACCGGATTGATGGGGCCATAATTGACCCGCCGCCGGGGCACCAGCACCAGACCGAACAGGGTCACCTTCTCGAAGGCGGCTACCTGGGCGGTATCAGCCTGCCAGTGGGGGTCCGAATAGGCCCGGCTGAGCAGATGGGCGGCAGCGCTTTCGATCCATTGGGGCTGGATGCGGGCCAGGGTGCGGCCGTAGTCCTTGCTGGTCTGGACCCGCTCCGCCGCCATCACCCATTTGGGGCCTCCCTCGAATAGCCCGGATGAGGGGTGAATCCAAAAGCGGGCGCTGCGCACGCCCTGGTAGTCCCGCTCGTCCCGCAGACCCACATGGCTCAGCAGACCGGTCAGCAGGGCCCGGTGGATGGTTTCGTAGGCCAGGTCCGACACTTCCGCCGCTAGGGGCGGGTCCTTGGCTCGCTGGGGGAATTGCTCATGCAGCAGGGCTTGCAGTTGTTGATGGGTGTCCTCCCACTCCAGCACCCGGTTCCAGGATAGAAAATGCTGGCGGCACATCTTTTGGAATTGGTTGCGGGACAGATGGGCGCGCCGTTCTTGAAGAAAGCGCCACAGGTTGAGCAGGCCGAGGAAATCCGAGTCCGGATGATGGAAAGTGGCGTGGATTTCGTCCGCCGCCTGACGCTGGTCCAGGGGCCGTTCACGGGGATCCTGGACACCCAGGGCCGCCGCGATCACCAAGACTTCCGGCAGGCAGGGGCCGTCCGCCGCCGCCAGCAACATGCGGCCGATGCGGGGGTCCACCGGCAGGCGCGCCAACTGGCGGCCCAGGGGCGTGACCGCCCGGTCCCGGTCCACGGCGCCCAATTCCGTGAGCAGCCGGTACCCATCCGCCACCAGGCGCGGATCTGGCGTCTCCAGAAAGGGGAAGTCCTCGATGTCGCCAAATCCCAGCACCCGCATGTGCAGGATGACCGCCGCCAGGTTGGTGCGCAGGATTTCCGGTTCGGTGAATTCCCGCCGGGCGGCGAAGTTCTCCTCGCTGTACAGACGGATGCAGATGCCCGCTGCCACCCGTCCGCAGCGGCCCTTGCGCTGTTCCGCCGACGCCTGGGACACCGCCTCCACCGGCAGGCGCTGCACCTTAGAACGGTGGCTATAGCGGCTGACGCGGGCGAAGCCGGGGTCGATGACGTAATGGATGCCGGGCACCGTGAGGGAGGTTTCCGCCACGTTGGTCGCCAGCAGGATGCGCCGGGCGCCGTGGGACTGGAACACCTTGGCTTGGTCCGCCGGCCCCAGGCGTGCGTAGAGGGGCAGCACTTCGGTGCCGGACAGCTTGTGCTTGCGCAGGGCTTCCGCCGTTTCCCGGATTTCCCGCTCGCCGGACAGGAATACCAGGATGTCGCCCCGGCCGTCCTTGGACAACTCGTCCACCGCCGCCAGGATAGACGCCTGCATGGCCTCGTCCCGTTCCCCCACGGCTTCTTCCGCCGGCGGCCGGTAGCGCACCTCCACCGGATAGGTGCGGCCGGACACCTCCAGCACCGGCGCGTCCCCGAAATGGCGGGAAAAGCGCTGCGGGTCGATGGTCGCGGAGGTGATGATGAGCTTCAGGTCCCGGCGCCGGGGCAGCAGTTGCTTGAGATAGCCGAGCAAAAAGTCGATGTTGAGGCTGCGCTCGTGGGCCTCGTCCAGGATCAGGGTGTCATATTCCAGCAGCATCCGGTCCCGTTGGATTTCCGCCAGCAGAATACCGTCCGTCATCAGCTTGACCCGGGTTTCCGGCCGCACCCGGTCGTGGAAGCGCACCTTGTAGCCCACCAGTCCACCCAGATCCTGGCCGGTTTCCTGGGCCAGCCGGTGGGACAGGCTACGGGCCGCCAGCCGGCGGGGTTGGGTATGGCCGATGCGTCCGGACACGCCCCGCCCCAACGCCAGGCAAATCTTGGGCAGTTGGGTGGATTTGCCGGAGCCGGTGGCGCCGCACAGTACCACCACCTGATGGACCCGGACCGCCTCGGCGATGTCTTGCCAGCGCTCCGAAACCGGCAATTCCGCTGGAAACTCCAGCCGGGGCTGGGTGTTAAGCCGGGACGCGAATAGGGCCTGGGACGCGGCCAATTCCTGGCGATAGCGGGCCAGCAGGGCGTCAAAGGGTTTGCCCTCCCGGCGCCGGGCATCCAGGGCGCCCAGCAAGCGGCGCAAGGGTGCCCGGTCCTTGAGCAGACAGGCGCGCAAGTCGGCGGGAGAGGGTAGTTTGGGATCGGTCAAGGAAGCGCTCGGCGTCGGATCATCCAGGGCCGGCAGGTTAGCGGCAAGCGGCGGCCAAGGGAACCGCCCCGATGGCGGGGCTGGGTGGCGCCGGTCCGGCTGACGTCCTGGCGGCAGATGCTTGGCTTACCGGCTCCCAGGGCGCCGCCGGTGATCTTGACGCCCGGCGGGGCGGTAGCCTGCCTGGGGCCGGGGTCTGGCAGCGGGGCGGGCCCGGGTGGTGGGCGCTTCCACCGGCTTGGCTTCTGGATTGGGCCGCCATAACACCAGGACGGTGCCGATATGTTGCACCGCCGCGCACGCCATTTGGGCGCAAATCTCGCCCAGCAGGCTTTCCCGCCCGGTGCGCTCGAAGCCCTGCAGCTTGACCTTGATGAGTTCGTGGGCCTTGAGGGCGCCGTCGATTTCCGCAAGCACGTTGTCGGTCAAGCCTTTGCCGGCTACGGTGACCACGGGGTTGCGGTGGTGGGCCGCAGCGCGCAGCGCCCGGCGTTGTTCTGGGGTGATGTCGATCATGGGCCTATTGTAACCGGATGGGGCGGGGAGCTTGGTAGTCGAGGATTCGATTTCCGCTCATCGCTGGGCCGGCCTGGTGGCGGGGTAGCCCGTGACACCGGGGGCGGGGTGTCACGGGGAAG
>CAZIHO010000085.1:0-15539 GCA_964538875.1 uncultured Chromatiaceae bacterium | reverse complement strand
ACCAGGCCATATAACCCACTGATCCTGGATGTCAGATTACGCGTTTGCCCTGCTCTGCCGGCGGGTTGACGAGCGGGCTAGTCTATTATATTTTTAGAATATACTGATCAAGCGATGTTTCTGACGCGAGTCAGTATTGATCTTCTGGTTTTTTGGTCCTCCTTGTTGGTGGTTGTCTATTGGGCGCGATGGAATCCATCGCGTCTTTTTTTTTGGTTGGGTATTGGGCGATGCTCGGCCTTGCGAAGATGCCTGCCCCAGGGTAAGATTGCCACCCTTTAAATGTTGCCGAAGAATACACGGTGGAGCTAAAGGAATGACGACTGTTAGCGCCAAGCCTGCGGAAGTGCGTCGCGGATGGTACCTGGTTGATGCTGCTGACAAGACCCTGGGTCGGCTAGCCAGCGAAGTTGCGCGTCGCCTGCGTGGCAAGCACAAGCCAGAATATACCCCGCACGTGGATACCGGCGACTACATTGTCGTGGTCAACGCGGAAAAGATCCGGGTGACGGGAAATAAACTCCAGGATAAGTTTTATCACCATCACACGGGCTATCTGGGGAACCTGAAGTCAATTTCCCTGGCCGGGCAATTGCAAAAGGCACCGGAGCGGGTGATCCAGACTGCGGTGAAGGGCATGCTCCCCTCGAATCCTTTGGGGCGGGCCATGTTCAAGAAGCTGAAGGTTTTTGCCGGGCCGGACCATCATCATCAAGCCCAGCAACCGCAGCCCTTGGAAATCTAACAACGAGTCCCAGAGATGGCAGAAATTCATTACAGCACTGGTCGCCGCAAAACCTCTACCGCGCGCGTGTTCCTGTCCGTGGGAAACGGCGCGATCGACATTAACGGTCGCACCTTGGATAACTTCTTCGGTCGCGAGACGGCGCGCATGATGGTTCGCCAGGCCCTAGAGACTGCGGGTCTTGCCGGCAAGGTAGATTTGCGGATCAGCGTCGTGGGTGGCGGCACCTCCGGCCAGGCTGGCGCAATCCGGCATGGTATCGCCAGGGCACTGGTGCATTACAACGAGGAATTGCGCGTACCGTTGCGTCAGGCCGGTCTGTTGACCCGGGACGCCCGCGAAGTGGAACGCAAGAAGGTAGGGCTGCACAAGGCCCGCAAGCGTCCTCAGTACTCGAAGCGCTAACCGGACCAGGGGTGGGGTGCCAACCCGCCCCACCCTCGTTCGATTGCCTTCTTGGGGAATCGTCTAACGGCAGGACAGCGGACTCTGACTCCGTCAATCTAGGTTCGAATCCTGGTTCCCCAGCCAAACTTCTAAAGCCGGCCAACGCCGGCTTTTTGTTGTAAAAATCACAACCTCTACCTGGGCCCAATTTCTTGAGCCCCTGACCCCCAGTTGTGGTATGTTTAACGACACTGCCAAGGCTCCGGCGTTGCCCAAAGAAACGGGTTTCGGGGACTTGGGGTGTATTTAACTAGTTGAGTTAGTGGGGAGTTTTCCAGAGGGCTGGCGGATCTGCGTGGGATTTGCGCAACAGATTTTGCTACTGTGTCTTTTTTTTCGAAAATTGTTGCAAAATGCCCTGCATTCGATTAATCTTTACCTCGCACAGCATAATTTTTACCTCAACTGGATTTATAGCGGGAGATCACATGAACAAGAAGCTGATCGTTCTAGCTGTCGCCGCCGCCGTTGCGGCCCCCATGACTGTCATGGCCGATGCGACGATTTATGGCAAGGTCCGTATCGGCCTTGAGTATGACGACAACGCGTCCGTCTGGGATCTGCGGAGCTACGCTTCCCGTCTGGGCATCAAGGGTTCCGAGGACCTGGGTAATGGTCTGAGCGCCATCTGGCAGCTGGAGTTCGGTGTTAACCCCGTTGACGCCAACAACAACATTGCCGATGGTGACAAGGGGAACATCACCTACCGTAATACCTTCGTCGGTCTGGCCGGTGGCTGGGGTACCGCGTTGGTCGGTCGTCACGACACCCCCCTCAAGATGTCCACCGGTGACCTGGATCTGTTTGCCGATACCGCGGCCGACATGAACGACACCGTCGGCTTCCAAGATCTGCGCGTCGACAACGCTATCGCCTATGTCAGCCCGAACATGAGCGGTTTCTCCGTTGCCGCCGCCATCGTCCCGGCTGGCACCTCCACCGCCGCCTGCTTGAGCAGCACTGGTGCTACCCTGAGCGCAGGTTGCACCAACCCGAATGCTGACAGCCTGGGAGAAGCCTGGTCCATCGCCGCCATGTACGCGAATGGCCCCTGGAGAGCATCTGTCGCCTATGAAGATATCGGTGATGCGATGATCGCCATCGACACCAATGGCAATGGCGTTGCTGATCTGCAATCCGCCGATGGCTTTGCCAAGTGGCGCTTGGGCTTGGGCATGCTGGGTTACAACAACTTCAGCTTGACCGGCATCTACGAGAACTGGGACCTGAACGGTGCCGACTCCGACCTGTGGCAGATCCAAGCTGGTTATGACATCGGCGCCACCCGCCTGAAGGCCATGTATGGTTCCAACGGCGGCGACGACAATTTGGATCGGGATACCTGGGCCCTGGGCGTGCAGCAGAACCTGAGCAAGCGTACCGACGCTCAGTTGCTTTACACCGAGATCGATGCCAATTCTAGCGATCGGAGCATCTGGTCCGTACAGCTGAACCATAGCTTCTAAGCCAAAACGGCTTTAGCTAGGGATCGAAACGGGGCCTTCGGGCCCCGTTTTTTATTAGCTGAAGGAGTGGCTCATCCCAGCGAACCCAGGGTTCCTTAGGTTACCGGGTCAAGGTTTTGGTACCGCTATCCGTCCCTAAGATCAAAACATCGGCGGGCCGCAACGCAAATAGACCCACCGTCACCACGCCGGCCAAGTTGTTGATTTCTTGCTCGAAATGCTGGGGATCCAGGATCTCAAGCTGATGCACGTCCAAAATATGGTTGCCATTGTCGGTGACGACGCCCTCGCGCCAGACCGGCGTTCCGCCCTTCTTCACCAGCTGGCGGGCAACATAACTGCGCGCCATGGGAATGACTTCCACCGGCAAGGGAAAGGCGCCCAGTACCTGGACCAGCTTGCTAGAGTCGGCGATACAGACGAACTGCTTGCTGGCCGCCGCCACGATTTTTTCCCGGGTTAGAGCGCCGCCCCCGCCCTTGATCAATTGGAGTTGATGGTTGGATTCATCCGCTCCATCCACATAAATCCCTAAATCCCCCGCCGAATTGAGGTTGATGACGTCAATGCCCCGCTCTTTGAGGCGCTGCGTCGATGCCTCCGAACTGGAAACCGCACCTTCGATTTTGTGCTTGATATTGGCAAGAAGGTCAATGAAATGATTGACCGTGGAGCCGGTACCAACCCCAACGATACCTCCCTCAACGTACTCCAGAGCCGCTTGGGCGGCCCTACGTTTCATCTCATCCTGGCTCATGAAAAATACTCCGAGTGGGAAGACGAGAAATCATAACAGAGGCGTTAGGACGAGGTACGGCGGGACGGGGATCGGTAAATACCGGCTTCCGTGACTACGATATCCAGGCGGACATCCCAGGGCCGGCTAGCGAGATGAGGAACTTTCTGAACCTCATGGGCGACGCCAACCAGAAGTGGCTTGGTCCAGTGGTGGCGGTGGCGCAAATAGGCCAAGGTCCGGTCGTAGTATCCGCCACCCATGCCAAGGCGATGGCATTGGTCGTCAAATGCCACCAAGGGGACCAGGATCATATCCAGCGCCCAGGGTGGGAGCGCTGCCTTGAATCCAAGTGGCGCCTCCAGGATACCAAAGCGGTTTTTTTTGAGCCGGTTGGCATCAACCGAGGGCAGGAACCACAACTTGCGCCAAGGGCGCGGCCGGAGTTTAGGGAAAAACAACTGCTTGCCCCAACGACCAGCCTGAGCCACTGACGGTGCTGGGTCCAGTTCCCCGTCCATTGCCAGATAAGCGGCGATGCGACGGGCAGATCGAAATTGGGGAAGGTGTGCCAGCCAGCCGGCAACTGCTTGACTATGTTGATGTTGCAGATGGCGGGGCAGGTCCCGCCGGGCCTGGCGGTAAGTTCTTCTTAATAGAAATGAATTGCTCATCAGCAAAAAGAAAGACATCCCCCGCCGGCGTCGTTGCCTGCCTTTGTTCTTGAACCATTCGGCTCAAGTGGGTGCACCAGCGGATGGCTATCAGGCTCCCCGCTCGAATGGCGGACTTGCACACCAGCTTCCGTTGATACTCCCGGGGTAAGGATTAGGCTCAAGAAAATACCCGGGCCGCTCGCGAACACCGCAGGGAATGTCTAAGGCTAGGCTACTGCTAATCCAGCCAAAGGTCCAGCGCCGAATGGCCTGAACAGAATCTTATGGGTTATCCCCCTGATCCAGTATCTGCTCGATTTTACGTTGCAAATTGCGAATCCGCCGACTCACGATTTCCTCGCTAAACGACTGGGACTTGCGTATTTGCAGCAGCTCGTGGGTAATGTTCAGAGCCACCACCACGGCGATGCGGTCCGCGCCTATCACCTTGCCGGCTTGGCGCACCTCCCGCATGCGTTGATCGAGGTAGCGGGCCGAAGCATACAAGCCGTCCTGCTCGCCCCGTTGACAGGCAATGCGATAGTCCTTATCAAGGATTTGTACGCTGATTGGCGTCGTATCGTTCAAGTCGGTACTCACAAGCCTTCTTCCATAGCCTTCAAGCGGGAAATCATGGCTTCTACGCGGGCGCGAGCAAGTTCAGCCTTATCGATCAATTCCGCCCGTTCCGCGATAAGGCCGGCTTGTCGCGTCTTCAGCGAATTGTTTTCGTTACGCAATGTCGCGCAGGTTCTGATCAGATCCTCTACCTGCTGCTCGAGCTGGTTTAGGTCGGATTCAGTAAATCTCATTGGGTTATCCGATTCCATGATCCAAGAATATAAAGCGCTGAATGTGGGGGGTCAATGGCTGTGCTCCGTGGTACCATCAAAAGAATATCGAATATCCCCGAGGCCGTTCCCTTGCAATATGACCCTTTGAATGAGCAGGCTAGGCTTGCCGGTGTACTGACTGGGATGTCCGAGAATCACGGTATTCTTTGTGGACTCTTGTGCGGACGAGCAGGGAACGCGGAGCAAGTCTGGCTCGCCGAGTTATTGGGGGATTGTAACCCAGCCGACCCGCAAGTCGCGGTGTTCGCCAGGGAATTATCGTCGATATTTGCAACGACTCAAGCAGCCATGACTGGCCCGGAGTTGCGGCTAGGTCTGATCCTGCCCGACGACGACCAATCCCTGGGTATCCGGGCCCTCGCCCTCAGGGATTGGTGCCGGGGATTCTTATACGGACTGGGGCTGGCCGGGCTGCCGGGGGAAGGACTGAACGGCGATGCAATGGAAGCCGTGGGGGACCTTGCGGCGATTGCCGCCATGATCCCCGCCGGCGAAGTGGAATCTGAGTCCAACGAAGAAGCCCTAATGGAGTTGTCAGAGTTTGTGTGGGTGGCAGCGATGCTGATCTTCGAGGAGGGGCGCGGCCCATGATATCCAACGAATTCCGCCGCCGCCGCCGGGCGCTGATGCGTATGATGGAACCGCAAAGCATCGCCATTCTACCGGCGGCGCCTCTGTCGATCCGCAATCGGGACGTTCATTATCCCTACCGGCCGGATAGTGATTTTTACTATCTCACCGGATTTCCCGAGCCGGAATCCGTGGCGGTCCTGATTCCCGGCCGGGAGCAGGCGGAATATGTGCTGTTTTGCCGCGAGCGGGATGAAAAGCGGGAGCGCTGGGATGGGCCAGTCGCCGGGCAGGATGGGGCGGTGAGCCAATACGGGGCGGACGATTCGTTTCCCATTGGGGACTTGGACGACATCCTGCCTCGTATGCTGGAACAGTGCCGGCGGGTTTATTATGCCATGGGCTGCAATGCGGATCTGGATAGAAGGCTGGCGGAATGGTTGAATCGAATTCGCGCCAAGGCCCGCACCGGTATCCATGGCCCGGTGGAATTCATCGCCCTGGATCACCATCTGCATGAGTTGCGTTTATTCAAAAGCCGGGCGGAAATCAAGGCCATGCGAGCCGCGTCGGCTATTACCTGCCATGCCCATATGCGGGCCATGCGGGCCTGCCGTCCGGGTATGAAGGAGTATGCCCTGGAGGCGGAAATTCTCCATGAGTGCGCTAGCCGGGGCGCCCGCAATCAAGCCTATGCGCCGATTGTAGGCAGTGGCGCCAATGGCTGTGTTTTGCATTATGTGGAGAATGGGGATGTGCTGAAGGATGGGGATCTGGTGTTGATCGACGCCGGTTGTGAATTGGATTATTACGCTTCGGATATCACCCGTACTTTCCCGGTCAATGGAGTCTTTAGTGGACCCCAGCGGGAACTCTATGAATTGGTGCTGGAATCCCAACTGGCGGCCATCAAAAAGATCCAGCCCGGCAACCATTGGGATGAACCCCACCAAGCGGCGGTGCGGGTCCTGACTAAGGGGTTGATTGGGCTAGGAATCCTCAAGGGTAGCCAGCGTTCCTTGAACCGGCTCATCACTAATGAAGCCTATAAGAAATTCTATATGCACCGTACCGGCCATTGGCTGGGTATGGACGTGCACGACGTGGGGGATTACAAGGTCGACGGGGAATGGCGCCTATTGGAACCGGGTATGTGTATGACCGTGGAGCCTGGTTTGTATATCGCTCCCGACGTGGATGGGGTGGCGGACCATTGGAAGGGGATCGGCATCCGCATCGAGGATGACGTGGTGGTCACCAAGGAAGGAAGCGAGGTGTTGACCGCCGATGCACCCAAGACGGTGGACGCCATCGAGGCATTGGTGGGCAGGGGATAGGGAGCCGTGGATTGGGATCATGAGGTGTTGCTGGTGGGCGGGGGTATGGTCGGTGCTAGCCTGGCCAGGGCGTTGGCGGGCAGTGGCTTGCGCTTGGCGGTGGTGGAAGCCGTGCCGCCGGGGGCGCCGTCCCAGCCCAGCTATGACGATCGGGTTATTGCCCTATCCTGGGGCAGTCGCCTGATTTTGCAGGCGATCGGCTGCTGGGATGGCTTGGCCACCGAGGCGGAGCCTATCCACCATATCCATGTCTCGGATCGGGGCCATTGGGGCCTAGCGCGGCTGGATTGCCGGGAGCTGGGGGTAGACGCCTTGGGCTACGTGGCAAGCGCTAGGGCTCTGGGCCAGACCCTCACCCGGGGACTGACCGATCAAGCGGGCCTGACCTGGATAAGCCCCGGCCAGTTATTGAGCTTTCAGACCGAACCGGATCGGGTGCGGGTGACGCTGGCGGTTCCTGGGGGAACTCAGGAGTTGAGCGTCGGCCTGCTGGTGGCCGCCGACGGGGCCGAATCCCGGGTGCGGCAGGCGCTGGAACCGCCAGTCGAGCAATGGCCTTATGGGCAGGCGGCGGTGATCGCCAACGTGACGCCGGCCCGGCCCCACCAAAACGTGGCCTACGAGCGCTTTACCCCGGACGGACCCTTAGCCCTGTTACCCATGACCCAGGGCCGTTGTTCCCTGGTATGGACCCAACGGGAAACCCGGGTGGCGGAGGTCCAGGGCTGGAGCGACGCGGAATTCCTGGCGCGGCTGCAAGATGCCTTCGGCTACCGGTTGGGACGCTTCCTGGAGGTGGGCCGCCGCCAAGCCTATCCGTTGCGCCTGCTGCGCGTACTGGAGTTCACCCAGTCCCGGGTGGTGTTGATCGGCAACGCCGCCCATACCCTCCATCCGGTGGCAGGCCAGGGGTTCAACCTAGGACTGCGGGACGTGGCGGCGCTGGCCGAGGTGCTACATCCCATCAGCCGCCGGGGACAGGATCCGGGCTCGGAATGGGTTTTGGCCCGCTACGCCCAGTGGCGCGCCGAGGACCAGCGCCGGGTGGCCCGCGTCACCGACGGCCTAGTGCGCCTGTTCACCAATCCCTGGGAACCGTTGCGCTGGTTGCGCAATCTGGGCCTGGTGGCCCTGGACCTGACGCCGCCGGCCAAGCAGTTGCTGTCCCGGCAATTCATGGGCCTGGGCGGCAAACTGCCCCGGCTTGCGCGAGGACTCCGCCTTGTCGCCCCAAACTCCTGACTTTGATGTTCTCATCGTCGGCGCCGGCATGGTGGGCGCCGCCCTAGGGTGTGCCTTGGGTATCCAGGGAGTACGGGTCGCTCTGCTGGAGGGCCGTGCCCCGCGCCGGAGTTGGCCGGCCGGCGAAATTGACCATCGGGTGTCGGCCCTGAGCCGTGCCAGTCAGCGCATCCTGGTCCGCTTGGGCGTGTGGGAGTCCATGGCCGGCCTGGGGGTCAGCCCCTACCGGGCCATGGAAGTCTGGGATGCGGGCGGTGACGGCCAGATCCAGTTCGATAGTGCCGACATCGGCGAGCCGGATCTAGGCCACATCGTCGAAAACCGGGTGACGCAACTGGCCCTTTGGCAACGGCTGGAAGGCTTGGACTCGGTGCGGCTTTGTTGCCCAGTTAAGCCCCGGGGCCTGGTGGTCGAGGATCGGTCCGTCCGTCTGACCCTGGACAGCGGCGAGCCGTTGGTGGGGCGGTTGCTGGTGGGAGCGGATGGCAGGGATTCTGCGATTCGCCAATGGGCCGGTATTGGCACCCAGGGCTGGGACTACGACCAACAGGCCCTGGTCGCCAATGTATCCCACGAATTGCCCCACCAGGAAACTGCCCGCCAGCGCTTCATGACCAGCGGTCCCCTAGCGTTCCTGCCCCTGGCGGATGGTCATGCCAGTTCCATTGTCTGGTCCACCAGCCCGGCGCAGGCCAAGCAACTTTTAGAACAGGATGAAGCCGGCTTTCGCGCCGACTTGGGCCGTGCCTTCAGTTATCGCCTGGGCGCCATTCGGTCGGTGGGTGCCCGGGGTTGCTTCCCCCTGCGGCTCCAGCACGCCGAGCGTTATGTCCAACCCCGGCTGGCGCTGGTGGGGGACGCGGCCCACGCGATTCATCCCTTGGCGGGGCAGGGCGTCAACCTGGGTTTCCTGGATGCCGCTGTCCTGACGGAAGTGGTGCTGCACGCCTTGGCGCGGGGCCGGGACCCCGGCCAACTGGGGGCGTTGCGCCGCTACGAACGGGCCCGCAAGGGCGATAACCTGGCCATGTTGGCGGCCATGGACGGGTTTAAGCGCCTGTTCGGCAGCGATTTCCCGCCCCTGCGCCTGCTACGCAATACCGGTCTGATGCTGGCCAACGCTTTACCACCGGTCAAACACCTATTCATGGGCCGTGCCCTGGGTTTGCTGGGGGAATTGCCAGAGCTGGCCCGGCCCTAGCACGCCTAGGTCGCTCTGTCGCGCTGGGTCCGTTAATATCCGGCCAGCTTTTTTGGTCCTGTCCACATGGGTAACCCGATGCAATCAGCCAACACCTATTCGCGCCTGGCGGCGCCCGGCGTTCCGGCCCTTCACCCTTATGTTCCCGGCAAGCCGGTGTCCGAGTTGGAACGGGAACTGGGCATCCGGGACTCCATCAAACTGGCCTCCAATGAAAATCCCCTAGGTATTTCGCCCCGGGTTCAGGAAGTGCTTCGTGGCCAGATCGGCGACCTGGCCCGCTATCCAGATGGCGGCGGGTTCGCCCTGCGCCAGCGGCTAGCGGCCCTGCACGGGGTCGCGGCCCAAACCATCACCTTGGGCAACGGTTCCAACGACGTGTTGGATTTGGTGGCGCGGGCGTTCCTCTGTCCCGGCGTCGAGGCGGTGTTTTCCCAATACGCATTCGCCGTCTATCCCATCAGCACCCAGGCGGTGGGCGCCACCGCCCGGGTGGCACCGGCCAAGAATTTTGGTCACGACCTAGCGGCTATGGCGGCCCTGGTCAACGAGCAGACCCGGGTGGTGTTCATCGCCAACCCCAACAACCCCACCGGTACCTGGCTGGGCGCCTCAGAGCTGCGGGATTTCATCGCCGCTCTGCCGGATTGGGTGCTGGTGGTAGTGGACGAGGCCTACGTGGAATATGTCCAGGAGCCGGATTACCCGGACACCAGCCGCTGGCTCGGCGACTTCCCCAACTTGATCGTGACCCGCACCTTTTCCAAGGCCTATGGGCTGGCCGGTCTGCGGGTGGGTTACGGCCTTGCCAATCCCCAGGTGGCGGATTTGCTGAACCGGGTTCGCCAACCGTTCAACGTCAACAGCCTAGCCCTGGCGGCGGCGGAGGCGGCCCTGGACGACCCGGAGCATCTGCGCCGCTCGGTGGAACTGAACCAGGCCGGTCTGGCCCAACTGGAAGCCGGGCTGCGGACTCTGGGGGTGGACTACATTCCCTCGGTGGGCAACTTCATCACCCTGGATCTGGGGCGCCCGGCGGCGCCGGTGGATCAGGCGCTGCTGCGGGAGGGCTGCATCGTCCGGCCCCTGGCCAACTACGGTATGCCCAACCACCTGCGGGTGACGGTGGGACTGGCGGCGGAGAACCAGCGATTTCTCAGCGCCCTCGGCCGGGTGTTGGCCAGTTCGGCGCCGCTTGGCTAGCTCGCGGCCGGATACCCGGTTCGGGCAGCGCGAGGGGTTATCTAAGTCGCAGCACCGCGTAGGGGGCGGGGCTGTTGGCGAATTCGCCGGCAAAGGGGTGGTATAGCAAGAGGGCCAGATAGGTCAGAATCATGATGGCGGCGGTCAACAGCATGGCCATCAGCATTTGCATGGCGAGACTGGGATTGCCGAAAAACCAATTAAAGCTGATTGCCAGCGCCAGGTTGAGGACGACCACCGTCCAGATTAGGGTCTTGAGGCCTGGCCGCACCGCGTTCAAACGTCCGGCCCGGCCCTCCATCGCCTTGGCGAGCAATTGATCGGCCTGAAGTTTTAGCAGCCGTTCATGCTCGTTGCGGGCTGGCAGCAGCAGGTACCCCTCCAATAAATCCTTCATGGCGGCGCGGGCCGCGGCGCTTTCCGCCCCCAATTGCATGGTCCGGTATTCCTGGGTCACCACCTGATCCGCGTAGGCCTTGACCAAGCGCCCCATGTCCCTGGCCTCGGGCGCCGACAGTTGGTCCAGAGTTTCCATGAACAGGCGCAGGGCGCTGACCTCGGTTTGGATATTGGCTCGTACCTCGTTGTAGCGCAGCGCACCGTCGATGATGACGAACGCCAGCAGGGCGCAGAACACCTGGGCCAAGAACGCCAGCTTGGCGCCCCCGACAATGTTGTTGTCGATCAGCACCTCGGAGCCCAGTAACCAGTTGGTCAACAGCACGCCCAGCGCCGACAGCAACACCGGAACCCCAATTACCAGCAGGGTACCCAGCCAGGTGGGGAGATTGGCGATGCCGATCAGGATGAGGTCCAGCAGCGGCAGGGCCTCAATGAGGCGGGCCAGTTCCTCGTTCACGGATAGAGTTCCCGGAATGGGGCCGCCGATACCGCAGTATCCCCGGCGAAGGGATTACCCAGCAGAAAGATCATCACCACCGAACTCAGGATACAGATGCCGAGCAAAATACCCATGCTTAATTGACTGCGTAACGTGGGGCTACCGAAGAACCAGTTGAAGGCAATGGTGATGCCGACTAGGCCGGTCAGGGATACCCAGGTGAGGGTTGCGATGTCCTGGGAAATGTTGTTGTTGAGCCGGTTGGTGCGGGCTTCCACCGCCTGAGCCATGAATAGATTGCCCAGGGTCAGCATGGATTGTTGCTGCTCGTTAGCGGGGTCGATGGAGAAATAGGTGCGCACTAAATTCTCGAACGCGGCGGTGGCAAAGGGACTATCGTTGCCCGCCTTCATGCGTTGCCATTCGGTTTCCACCACCGCCCGGCCATAGTCCGCTACCCGGCCCTGGAATTGGCCCGCCGTGGCTCCGGGGAAGTGTCCCACCAGGGTAGTTAGATTGCGCAGCGCCTGGGTTTCGTTGTAGATCAGGGCTTCGGCGTTGGCATAGCGGGTGCCCGCTTCCACCATCATGAACGCCAGCAGGCCGGTAAACACCTGGGACATGAAGGAAAATTTGGCGGTGGCGACCAGATTGTTGCCGATCAGCCGTTGGCTGGTGACATAGTTGTGGGTGAGGAGGATGCCACCGACGGTGAGCATGAGGCCGGAGCCCAGGATGATGCTGGCCACCACCCACAGGGGTTGGCCGATCAACCACAGGAACCAGCCGCCTTCCTGGCCTAGTTGGTATAGAAATTCGTCGATTCGGCTCATGTGTTCTCCGCCAGGGATAGGACGATGTCCATATAGGGCGAGTTGGAAATGGCGACTGGCCCGGCGAAGGGATGCACCAGGGCACCCACATAGACCAGGACCAGAATCATGCTCCAGGTGAAGATGATGCCCATGGTCAGCTTGGTCAGCAGGGTCGGCAAACCAAAAAACCAGGATAGAAAGATAGCCAGGGCCACGCTAATCAGCAGTACTTGGAACAATATTTTCCCCAAAGGAAAGGCCGCGCTTTCGAGGCGCATCTCCCTGGATTGGGCCAGGGTTACCAATTGGCGTCCGGAAAATTGCAGGATCAGCCGTTCCCGGGGGCTTTCACCCCGGGTCGCCGCGTAGGCGCGGGTCAGATTCTCCAGGGCCTCGGCGCCCACCTCGCTATGCCGGCCCTGGGCCATGGCCTTCCACTCGGGTCCGGCCACCGCCTGGGCATAGGCGCTGATCCCGGCGATCAAACGGCCCCGGGCCGGTTCCGGCAAGGTCTTGGCCGACGCCGCCAGGATGGTTAGGCTGGTGGTTTCCTTCTGGATTTCCCCCACCAGCGTGCCATAGTGCATCCAGGCCAGGGACACCGCCAACACCATAGCGACGCTGACCAGTGGGTCGAAGAAGCCCAGTTTGACCCCCGCCAGGTCGTTGTTCTGGGTCAACTGGGTATTGTTGGCATAGACATCGAACAATAGGGCGCCGGCCACATACAGAGCTGCTCCGGCCGCCAGCAACAGCGCCATGAGCGGGACAAGGCCTAGATCGAATAGCTGGTGGGGCATCCCGGCCTAGGTCTCCGTCTGCACAGGGGGGCAAGCCATCAGGTCAGTATCCTTGGCGTCATCGGGTGGGGGGCGGCCGTACCTTGCCCCCATTGCTGGGGCTGAGGGTGAATTCCGCCTTAGGCAGGGGCCAGAGTTGGATTTCCACCCGCTCGATACCCCGGCCGCCGCTTTCAAAACTCTCCAGCAGGGTATAGATCACCCAGCGTTGCAGGCGGGCCGAGATGCCGCCGGCCTGGTCCGCGTAGCGTTCCAGGTCCTCTTCCAGGGCTTCCCGGTCCGCCGCCGACAATTCCCGCTCTAGCCGAAAGCCGACGGTCACCGAAGGAATCAGGCCCATTGACGTGTGGATGCGTTCCAGGCCATAACCGGCCGCGTCCAGCAGGCTCCACAATTCCGAGTCGCCCCGTTCGATTTGGCGCGCCACTTCCTCTGGACTCGGCGGTGTCACGGCGCCCACCAGCGCCTCCAGGCCGCTGCTCACCGTGTGCCAGACCAGCCGCCCGATGGTCTTGAATTCCCCGGTCCAGGACTTGGACTCGGGCTCTGGCGGCGCCGGAGCGGGTTCCTCGCCGGCGAGGGGCGCAATAGGGTCCGGCAGGATGCGGGACCGCAGAGAGCTAGCTCCATTGTCGGCCATGGCCGTCGCCAGAAACAGCCACAGGAACATCAGGGCCAGGAGGGGACGACCCATGTCAGCGCTCCAGGGGTATCAGGGCGCCGGCGGCGCGGCGTTGCCGCTGGCGTTCCGCCTCGCCGATCACCACCATGCCCTGAGTGGCGAAATAGCCCTGGGGCCCCACCGCTTCCTCCGCCACCAGGCGGTCCAGCAGATCCCGCAGATTGGGTGCCACCCCGTACCCCTTGCGGTCCCGCATATGGCCGATCTTGAAATAGAAGTACAGCCGGCGGGACAGGGGATAGTCCTCGTTGCGCACACTTTCCGGGCCCGGCAACATACCGTCCACGGCGATCCGCTGGTAGCGCTTGTCGGCGGCGCCGGCGAAGCGGGCCGGCACCAGGGCGAAGGTGCCGGGCGGCTGGGCGTCCAGTTCGGTCAAGGCCGCGTCTGGCGTGGCAACCTGGGTGACCCGGCCATCCTGGCGCAGGTTGGTACAAAGGCCCACGCGGGTATCGGCGGCGAAGATGGCCCGCAACTCCGGCACCTGCCGGCAGCCGGACTGGAGCACCTTGTCGTCAAACAGGCTGCGGGCGGAAGTGCCCCGCTCCGTCAAAATAGCCCGGATATCCAGGCTGGGCAGGTTGTGATCCAGGTCTTTCCAGGTCAGGGCGTGGTTGGGAGTGAATTCATGGGTGTCAGGCACCTCCCGGGCTAGTGCCCGGTACAGCAACTCGGGGTTGACCAGCATCGGGGGGGCGTCCGACTTGGCCAATAGGGCCACGGCTTCGTAGCCCACCGCCACTTCGGCAATCTCCTTCACGCCGTTGTCATGGCAGCGCCGAAATTCGCCGCGACTGATGCGGCGTGGGGCCACCACCAGGTCGGGAAATTCCGCGCCAGCGCCGGTACAGAATTTCCGGAACGCGGGTGCCGCATCCAATTGCTCGATTTGGGGCGGTGGCAAATGGAGGTCGGCGGTGAAATGGCGCACCGCCCCATCCGCCAACTCCGCCAGGGGTTGCGGCACCGCCAGGCTGATTTGATTGCGAATGGAGAATTTTTCCGCGCCATCGCTCGCGGGAACGGCTCCGGTTGCCAACAATAGCCCCATTGCCGCCGTGGCGCGCCAACTCATTGGACCTCTCTCCAAGCTTCGGGAGACGCTGAATCTGCTGTCCTGACAATCCTGCTCGCGCCGTAGGTCCCCAACCGGGGAATCAGTGCCTTACCCAGGATTTCCTCCTGGATGGATTGGCGCGGTCGCGACATCAACGTCCCTGCATAGAGGTTCGATTTTAGCAGCGGATTGGAGATCCGGATCCCGGCATCGCCGGAATGGGGTAAGCAAGGAACGATGTGGCCGTCAATCCGCCCCGGCAGAATTGAAGTGGGACCTGCCGGGGGACGGCTATTTCAGGGTGCCGAGAAAGGCGATCAGGTCGGCGCGGGCGTTGGCATCCGCCAGTCCGTCGTACTTCATTTTGGCGCTATTCACCAATTTTTTCGGCCCGGTGACATAGAGGTCCAATTGATCCGGCGTCCAGGTGAGCCCACTGTTACGCAGGGCGGCGGAATATGGATATTCGGGAATACTGGCGCTGGTCCGGCCCACCACGCGGGCCAGACTGGGTCCCTTGCGTTGCTTGCCGGGGGTGGTGCTGTGACAGTCCGAACATTCTGCCTCGAATACGGCCTTGCCGTGTTCGGCATCCGCCGCCTGGAGCCAGGGTGATAGGAGCACCGCCAGCAGGGCAGCGGCTACCGGCAGCCGGGATTGGATGCAGCCTGACATGAACAACCGCCTTAAAACGGGATCCAAACGCCAGCCCAAAGCCTAGGGTGTCGCCGACGTCCTGTCCATGGCGGTGGCGCCTTGGCTCCGCGCTCCATTGGGTTGTACGCGGGTCTGGGTGGGGTCAGGCGTTGCTGGTTACGGCCATGTCATCCCAGGCAATGCGAACAAGGAGTGAATTGACAAGGAGCCGGCCGGGAACTTATTATCCC
>CAZIHO010000084.1:0-15782 GCA_964538875.1 uncultured Chromatiaceae bacterium | reverse complement strand
TAGAGCGGCCGCCCGTCGCCGCCCATTCCGTTATCATTGCCGGATCGAGCCATTGGGAAGCCCGGCGCCACACATGCACTTACATATTCTCGGTATCTGCGGAACCTTCATGGGCGGCGTCGCCCTGCTGGCCCGCGCCCTGGGTCATCGGGTGACGGGTTCCGACACCCAGGTCTATCCGCCCATGAGCACCCAGTTGGCGGAAGCGGGTATTCAACTACAGGAAGGCTATTTAGCCGCCCACCTGGATCCGGCACCGGATCAGGTGGTGGTGGGCAACGCCCTGTCCCGGGGTAATGAGGCGGTGGAATATCTGCTCGACCGGGGCCTGCGCTACAGCTCCGGCCCCCAGTGGCTGGCGGAAAATCTGCTGCTGGACCGGCACGTGCTGGCGGTGGCCGGTACCCATGGCAAGACCAGCACTGCCGGTATGTTGGCCTGGATTCTGGAAGCGGCGGGCCTGGAGCCCGGCTTTCTGATCGGCGGCGTGCCCCAGGATTTCGGCGTTTCCGCCCGCTTGGGTAAGGGGCGCTGGTTCGTGGTGGAGGCGGACGAATACGACACCGCCTTTTTCGACAAGCGTTCCAAGTTCATCCATTACCGCCCCCGGACCCTGATTCTCAACAATCTGGAAATGGACCACGCGGACATTTTCGACAACCTGGCCATGATCCAGCGCCAGTTCCACCATCTGGTACGGACCGTGCCCGGTTCCGGGCTGATTCTGCATCCCCTGGGGGACCCGGCCCTAGACCAGGTGCTGGCCATGGGCTGCTGGACACCCCGGCAAAGCCTGTCGCTGGCGGCTGATGCCGGCGCCGGCTGGAGCGTCCGGGACGCGGCGCCAGACGGCTCGGAGTTTGATGTCTGGGTGGATGGGACCCGGGCTGGCCGGGTGCGCTGGTCGCTGCGGGGCCGGCACAACATGGCCAACGCCCTGGCGGCGCTGGCGGCGGCCCGCCACGCCGGCGTGGACCCGGCGCTGGGCATCGCGGGATTGGCCCGCTTTCAGGGCGTCAAACGGCGTCTAGAATTACGGGGCGAAGTGGCAGGCATCCGGGTTTACGACGATTTCGCCCACCATCCCACCGCCATCCGCACTACCTTGGATGGGTTGCGCGCCAGCTTGGTGGGGGAACGCATCCTGGCGGTGCTGGAGCCCCGCTCCAATACCATGCGGCTCGGCGTGCACCGGGACCAACTGGCGGCGGCCCTGGCGCCGGCGGACCGGGTGTTGTTGCACGCACCCTCCAACCTGGGTTGGGACGCGGCGGCGGCCCTCCAGTCCTTGGGCGAGCGGGCCAGGGTTCACGGAAGCGTGGCGGGCATCCTGGCGGAACTGGTGGACGAGGCCCGGCCCGGCGACCGGGTGCTCATCATGAGCAATGGCGGATTCGAGAATATTCATCAGCGCCTGTTGGCCCTGTTGGGCGAACGTCAGGCCGGCAGCCGCTAAGATTAAGCCGGTGGGCACCCGCCCTGGTTTTCCTTGCAACCCCTAGGGACCCAAGCCCCCGTGCAACCCATCTGCCTTGCCATCACCGGAGCCTCCGGCAGCCGCTACGGACTGCGCCTGCTGGAATGTCTGCTGGGCGCCGGCCGGCCGGTCTATCTGCTGATGTCCGAGGCCGGGGAGTTGGTGACCCGCATGGAAACCGGGCTTGAGTTGCCGGATACCCCCGCCGGGGTCCAAGCCTTTTTGTCGGAACGGTTCGCCGCCGCACCCGGCCAGTTGCGGGTGTTCGGCCGCCGGGAATGGACCGCGCCGGTGGCCAGCGGCTCCCACCCCGCCCAGACCATGGTCATTTGTCCGTGCACCACCGCGACCCTGGCGGCGGTGGCGGCCGGCATCAGTGGCGACCTGATCGAGCGGGCCGCCGACGTGATGCTCAAGGAACGGCGCCAGCTGATTCTGGTGGTGCGGGAAACCCCCCTGTCGGTGATCCACCTGGACAACATGCTCAAGCTGGCCCGTCTGGGCGCCCTCATCCTGCCCGCCAGTCCGGGGTTTTATTTTGGACCCAGCAAGGTGGAGGAGTTGGTGGATTTCATTGTGGCCCGCGTTCTGGATCACCTAGGCGTGCCCCATCAGCTCCTGCCCCGTTGGGGACAGTCGCCGGAGGCGGGTCAGGCGTGAGCGAGACCCTGGACGTCCCCCTGTTCCCACTGCATACGGTGCTGTTTCCCGAGGGGCCCCTGCCGCTGCGGATTTTTGAGCCCCGTTATATCGACATGGTGAGTGCCTGCCTCAAGGACGACCGGCCGTTCGGCGTGGCCCTGATCTCGGGCGGCAGCGAGGTGGGGGAGGCGGCCTTCACCCATCGCATCGGTACCCTGGCCCGGATCGTGGACTGGCACACCCGTCACGACGGGCTGCTCGGTATCACCTGCGTCGGCGGGCAACGCTTTCGCATCCGTGACCAGCGCATCGAGCCTAACCAATTGGTGCGGGCCCAGGTGGAGCTGTTGCCAGCGGCGGCCAGCTTGTCCTTACCGGCGGACTATTACCCACTGGCGGATCTGGCCCGCAATCTGATGGGACGGGTCGGCCGCTGGTACGAAGGACTCCCGACCCGCTTCGATGACGCTGCCTGGGTCGGCTACCGCCTAGCGGAATTGCTGCCGTTCCCTCTGCGGGACAAGCAACCCCTGCTGCAATTGCATGACCCCCTGCGACTACTGGAACGGCTCAGTGAACTCCTGAGCGACCTGGGCGGCATGAGCTTGGCGGAGTCCTAGGGCTGCTGGCCCGGCAAGACCGGGTAACCACCAGCGCTCTGCCCGGTTGCCAGCCCAGCTTCCGCCAGGTCAACCCCTGACCCGCTACGCGAACCCCTGGCCGGACCGGCCCTCGGTGCGACCTTGCTGGCCCCATCTGCCGGGCTCGGGTCCCGGCCGGAGAGGATGGCCGCCAGGGGGGGTTATCGCAGTTCCCCCCGGTGAGGGATTGCGACCGCTGCGCGGTCATAAAATCTGAGAATAGGCATATCCCGAATTGCTTATCTGTAGCAACTTGTGCCATCTTTAGTATCAGGACGGACAACCTTGATCCGGCCAGCGGATTTCCGGCGCACTGCGCGGAGCAGACGCATCACTCCATCCAGCCGGGATCCGGTAACAGGCGGGCACCCAACACCGCCGAATTCTAGAAACCCATCAGGAGTGGAGGAATCCATGCAACTCACCCGGCGCCAATTTCTGAAGGTCGGCGCGGCCGGGGTCACCACTTCGAGCTTGGCCGCCCTCGGGTTCTCGCCCCAGGTCGCCCTAGCCGAGGCGCGGACCTACAAACTGGCCCATGCCACCGAAACTCGCAACACCTGCCCCTATTGCTCGGTCAGTTGTGGCGTACTCATTTATTCTCTGGGCGATAAGTCCAAAAACGCCAAGTCCGCCATCTTCCATATCGAGGGAGATCCCGATAATCCGGTCAACCGGGGCACCCTCTGTCCCAAGGGCGCGGGCCTGCTGGACATGGTCCACAGCCCGAATCGCCTCAAGTACCCGGAGGTGCGGGAAGCGGGGTCCAGCGAATGGAAGCGGATTACCTGGGACGAGGCCTTCACCCGGATCACCAAGCACATGAAGGCGGACCGGGATGCCAACTTCCAGGTCCAGAACGCCGACGGAACCCTGGTCAACCGTTGGAATACCACCGGCTTTCTGGCCAGTTCCGCCGCCACCAACGAAACCGGCTATTTGACCCACAAGATTCTGCGCGGTCTTGGCGTCGTCACGCTAGATACCCAGGCGCGCATTTGACACGCCCCGACGGTGGCCAGTCTGGCTCCGACGTTTGGGCGTGGTTCGATGACCAACCATTGGGTGGACATCAAGAACGCTGACCTCATCCTGGTCATGGGCGGCAACGCGGCCGAGGCGCATCCCTGTGGCTTTAAGTGGGTCATCGAGGCGAAGGCCAACCGCAACGCCAAGCTGGTGGTGGTGGACCCCCGCTTCACCCGCTCCGCGTCCGTATCCGACTTTTATGCGCCGATTCGATCCGGCAGCGACATCGCCTTCCTGGGCGGCGTCATCAATTATTTGCTGGGCAACGGCAAGATCCACGAAGACTATGTAAAAGCCTTTACCAATGCGCCGTTCCTGATTAGCGACCAGTTTGGCTTTGCCGATGGCCTATTCAGCGGCTATGACGAGGCCAAGCGCAAGTACGACCCGGGTAGCTGGAAATACCAGTTGGACGACCAGGGCATGGCGCTGGTGGACGAAACCCTGCAAAACCCCAACTGCGTGTTCCAGGTGATGAAGCGCCATTACTCGGTCTATACGCCGGACATGGTGAGCCGGGTGTGCGGTACCTCCAAGGCGGATTTCCTCAAGGTCTGCGAGTACATCGCCGGCACCGCCGCGCCGGACAAGACCATGACTATCTGTTATGCGCTGGGCTGGACCCAACATTCGGTGGGCTCCCAGAACATCCGTACCATGGCCATGATCCAACTGTTGCTGGGCAACATGGGCATGGCGGGGGGCGGCATCAACGCGCTGCGCGGACATGCCAACGTGCAGGGCATCACCGACCAGTGTCTCTATTCCGAGGTATTGCCCGGCTACCTGTCGGCGCCCACGGACGGGGATTCCAACCGGGCCACCTACCTCCAAAAGCGCACCCCCAAGGCGCTGCGGCCTGGGCAGATGAACTACCCGCAAAACTTCCCCAAGTGGTTCACCAGCCTGTGCAAGTCCTGGTACGGCAACGCGGCCACCGCCGAGAATGACTTTTGCTACGACTGGTTGCCGAAGAAGGATGGCGCCTACGACGTATTGGCCATGTTCGAGCGTATGCACCAGGGCAAGATGAACGGCTTCTTCTGCCAAGGCTTCAACCCGCTGGCGTCCGTGTCCCACAAGGCCAAGATCGCCACCGCGTTGAGCAAGCTCAAGTATTTGGTGGTCATGGACCCCTTGGCCACGGAAACCGCCGAGTTCTGGCGGCCCTTCGGCGAGTTCAACGAGGTGGATCCGGCCCAGGTCCAGACCGAGGTGTTTCGCTTGCCGGCCACCCTGTTTGCGGAGGAGGACGGCAGCTTCACCAATTCCGGCCGGGTCATCCAGTGGCATTGGAAGGCGGCGGACGGTCCCGGCGAGGCCTTGAGCGATCTGGAAATCATGGGCACCCTGTTCACCCGTTTGCGGGCCCTGTATGCCAAGGAGGGCGGCGCGTTCCCGGAGCCCATCAAGGCGTTGGCCTGGCCCTATCGGATTCCCCACCGGCCCAATCCGGAAGAATTGGCCATGGAAATCTCGGGCAAGGCCCTGATGGACCTGACCGATCCCAAGGACGCCAGTAAGGTGTTGGCCAAGGCGGGCGACCAGTTGAGCGGATTCGCCCAACTGCGGGATGATGGCAGTACCGCCAGCGGTAACTGGATCTACTGTGGTATGTGGTCCCAGGCGGGCAACCTGACCGCCCGGCGGGATCCGGCAGATCCCAGCGGTTTGGGGCAAACCCTGAACTGGGGCTACGCCTGGCCCGCCAACCGGCGCATCCTCTATAACCGGGCCTCCTGCGACCTGTCCGGCAAACCCTGGGACGCCAGCCGGGCGGTTATCAAGTGGACCGGCGATAAGTGGGGTGGCAACGACATTCCGGACATGCGTCCGGACGCCAAGCCGGAAGACTTGGTGATGCCCTTCATCATGAATGCGGAAGGAGTGGCGCGCCTATTCACTCCGGAGCGGATGGTGGACGGACCCTTGCCGGTCCATTACGAGCCCTTCGAGTCGCCCCTGGACACCAATCCCCTGCATCCGGGTAACGCCAAGGCCAAGTCGAATCCGGCCGCCCGGGTCTATCCGGGGGATGGGCAGGCGTTCGGCACCGCCAAGGACTTCCCCTACGTGGCAACCACCTACCGGTTGGTGGAGCATTTCCACTTCTGGACCAAGCACTCCAAGTTGAACGCCATCACCCAACCAGCGCCGTTTGTGGAAATCGGCGAGGAACTGGCCAGGGAGAGGGGCATCGCCCAGGGGGATCGGGTCAAGGTGCGTTCCAATCGGGGTCACCTCATAGCTACGGCGGTGGTGACCAAGCGCATCAAGGTCCTGGAGGTGGACGGCAAGAAGGTGCATACGGTGGGCATTCCCATCCACTGGGGGTTCAAGGGCTTGACCCGGCCGGGGTATCTGGCCAACAACCTGACGCCCTTCGTCGGAGATGCCAATTCCCAGACGCCGGAGTTCAAGGCGTTCTTGGTGAACCTAGAGAAAGTCTGAGGAGGTTGCCATGTCACTCGCATCGCTCGATATCAAGCGGCGCTCGGCGACCACCACCGAGACGGCCCAGGCCCGCGCCACCCTGGAAGTGGCCAAGCTCATCGATGTATCCCAATGCATCGGTTGCAAGGCCTGCCAGGTGGCCTGCATGGAATGGAACGACCTGCGCGACGAGGTCGGCGCTAATGTGGGGGTCTATGACAACCCGGCGGACCTGACGGCCAAGTCCTGGACTTTGATGCGTTACGCCGAAGTGGAGCAGGGCGGCCGGCTGGAATGGCTGATCCGCAAGGACGGCTGTATGCATTGCGGCGATCCGGGCTGCCTCAAGGCCTGTCCGGCCCCCGGCGCCATCATCCAGCACGCCAACGGCATCGTGGACTTTCAGCAGGAGCATTGCATCGGCTGTGGGTACTGTGTCAGCGGCTGTCCCTTCAACATCCCGCGCCTGTCGGAAGTGGATCACAAGGCCTATAAGTGCAGCCTCTGCTCGGATCGGGTGGCGGTGGGTCAGGCGCCGGCGTGTGCCAAGGTGTGTCCCACCGGCGCCATCCACTTCGGCAGCAAGGAGGCCATGCGGGAACACGCCAGCAAGCGGGTCACGGATCTCAAGTCCCGGGGCTACACCAACGCAGGTCTCTATGATCCAGCCGGGGTGGGGGGCACCCACGTCATGTATGTGCTGCACCACGCGGACCAGCCGGGGCTCTACTCTGGCTTGGCCAAGGAGCCCCAGATCAGTCCCCTGGTGGCGGTGTGGAAGGGTGTCACCAAGCCGTTGGCCATCGCCGGGATGGCGGCGGTGGCCCTGGCAAGCCTGTTCCATTACGTAATGAAGGGCCCCAACGAAGTCTCCAAGGAAATGGAGAAGGAGTTCGAGCAATGAAACGGGATCCCAATGATCTGGTCCGGTACACGGCCTCGGAACGGGCCAACCATTGGCTGGTGGGCATCAGTTTTATCCTCATCGGCTTATCCGGGTTGGCGCTATTTCATCCGGCCTTCTGGCCCCTGACCCTGCTGTTTGGCGGCGGGACCTGGACGCGCATCCTGCATCCCTACCTGGGCGTGTTGATGTCGTTCGCCTTCCTCATCATGGTGCTGCGCTTCGCCAAGCTCAACCTGATGGGCGCGGTGGATTGGCAGTGGCTGGGGCGGGTGCGGGAAATGGTGGATGGCAATGACCAAAACATGCCGGAACAGGGTAAGTACAACGGCGGCCAGAAGATTTTGTTCTGGTTGCTGGTGCTCTGCTCCCTGTTGCTGGCCGGGTCCGGCGTCGTGCTGTGGCGGGCCTGGTTCCACTTCTCGGTGGACCTGACCCGGTTGGCGTCGGTGGTGCATGCGGCCACGGCGGTGGTGATGATCTGCCTGATCTTCGTGCATATCTATGCCGCCATCTGGACCAAGGGCACCATCCGCGCCATGTGGTACGGTACCGTCACCCGTGCTTGGGCTAAGCAGCATCATCGGGCCTGGTTCCGCCAGACCACCGAGCGCTAGCCTGTCATCTGTTTGGGCCGGGCGGTCGGTTCCGCCCGGCCCCTTGATTTGAGTGAGCCAATGTGACTAGCGATTCCCTTGTCCCCGGCGCCAACCTGGGGGCTGACGCTCCCCGTTTGCGCTTGCCCGAGCGGTTTCTGTTCGCCGACCGGGCCCGGCGTTTTCGCCAATTGGCCAATGGCCATGGGCTGGCGGAATACCTACGTTTCGCGGCGGCATTGAGCGACGCCCAGCAGCGGTTGCTGGACCAGTTGCCCCCCGTGCCCCTGGCCACCCCAGAGTTGCTCCAGCAGTGCCTGGAGCATGGGATGCCGCCCCTGGCGCCCAGCGGCTGGCGGCGGGACCCGCTGTGGCGGGCGCTGGTGGTCCAACTGGTGGAAGGCTTGCGGGACCAGGTTCCGCCCGAGGGCCAAGCCATCCTGGAGATGCTGGCCGGTGCCGGGCCCGACTGGTTGGAGCAGCAGGCCGGCCAATTGCTAGCCGGCGATCTGGAAGGCCTGGACTTGGGTGGCGCGCCTCTGATTGGTGCGGCCTTGCAGGTTTATTGGGTCCATCTGGCGATGGCCTTGGCTCCGGACGCGGTAGCGGCGCCAGAAGATCCCACGCTCTGTCCGGTGTGCGGTTCCCCGCCGGTGGCGGCCCTGGTACGGGGCGATGACCAAGGACTCAGGTATTTGCAATGTTGCCTGTGCGGGAGCGAATGGCATCGGGTTCGGGCCCAATGCAGTCAATGTGGCGAGGACCGGGACCTGAGCTATTTCTCCATCGATGGCCGCGCCGATGATCCGGTGCGGGCCGAGGCCTGTGGCGTTTGCCATACCTATCTCAAGGTTTGTTTCCGGGACCGGGACCCTTTGGTGGACCCCTTCGCCGATGACCTGGCCTCCCTGGCCCTGGATATTTTGGTGGGGGAGCAGGGCTACGCGCCCAGCGGCGTCAATTTTCTGCTGCAAATGGGCGCAGGCGAGCCCGAGTAGGCCCCACCCGCCCGCCGGACCGATTCAACCGCAACCGGGTGCCGACCCATCCGATAGGCTAGTAGCGACCCGGGCGCGGCCGGTGTTGGCGACGATGACCGCCTTGGGCGGGATGGCACCGGCGGCGTCACAGAAGGTGATGGTTAGATTGCTGCCGGTAGAACTTCCATCTGGCTGGTAGCTGATGGTCCGGCGGCCGCTGGTGGTATGGATCTGGATCCCGGTATCCGTCCGATGTTGACGCAGGACCGTCTCGTCGCCGCTGTGGTCACGGTCCCCATCGTGGTCCACGAACATCAAATAGCCTCTACTCCATTGGCTGCTGTCCTGGCAGCTGACCCCGTCGTTGCTGGCGCAAATGATGGTTTTTTGCCGTTGCTTGGTGGCCTCGCTCCGGGCCAAATGCAGAAAGGTCAGCATTTCATTGATTTCGGCGTCCTGACGGGCGGACGCCACCAGGGTATTGAAGGGAGCAACGGCGATGGCGGCCAGAATGGCGATCAGGGTAATCAGGATCATTGCCTCGATGAGGCTATAACCGCGCTGGCGTGGACCCATGTTTGAACAAGACACGGCGGCCATCCTGTGCGAAATGGTTCGGAAGCCCATGGAAGCAAATAGCTGATTCGACTACTAGAGAAAAGTCTGATGCATAGGTCGGATAAATGGCCTGATTTCCTCCTATTACTGCCAAGCGTCCCGTTAGAAAAATCATAATCCCAGCAGTTTGCGTAAGTTGTAGGGACTGGATCAAGGCACAGCACCGACAGCAGCCACTGAGTGGCGGTGGTGGCTGGCCGCAGGCTGGGCGCAGGATGAGGTGCAGTCGTGGACGGGTTGGATAGTCTCCCGCCCATGGGCCTGCCGGTACCTTGCGTAACGGCCGGCTGCACTGGGTGTGGGGCTCAGTCTTCTTCCAAGGAATAGCGCTTTAGCTTGCGCCACAGGGAGACCCGGTCGATGCCCAGAATCTGGGCGGCCAGGGTCTGATTGCCGCCCGCTTCCTGGAGTACCCAAAGCACATAGTCCCGCTCCTGTTCCTCCAGGGACGGCAGGCGGCCCTCCTTCTTGCGGAAGGTGCGCACCCCCAGTTCCCGCAGATCGTCCGGCAGATAGGCCAACTCCAGCCGGGTCCCAGTGGCCACCGCCACACCCCGCTCGATGATGTTCTCTAGCTCCCGTACGTTGCCGGGGAAGTCGTAGGCCTTGAGTAGGTTCAGGGCCTCCGGGCTGATGTCGGTCAGGTCGCGCCCCATACGCACCACACATTTTTGCAGGAAGTGGTAAGCCAGCAGCGGGATGTCTTCCTTACGCCGGGACAGGGGCGGAATTTGCAGATTGACCACATTGAGGCGGAAGTAGAGGTCTTGGCGAAGATCCCCCTGTTTGACCAGAGCCGGCACGTCCCGGTTGGTGGCGGCGATGAAGCGCACGTCTACCTTGACCGGCGTGGTGGCCCCTAGGGGCAGCACTTCCCGCTCCTGGAGCACCCGCAGCAGCTTGACCTGCATGGACAGGGGCATTTCGGTGATTTCATCCAGGAACAGGGTGCCGCCGTCCGCCGCTTCCAGCAGACCCTTCTTGTCCGCGTTGGCGCCGGTGAAGGCGCCCTTGGCGTGGCCAAATAGTTCGTTGCCCAGCAGTTCTTCGTTGAAGGCGCCGCAGTTGACCGCTATGAATGGCCGTGGGGCGCGCTTACTCTGATGATGCAGATAGCGGGCTAAAAGCTCCTTGCCGGTGCCGGATTCCCCGGTGATGAGCACATTGCAGTCAGTGGGCGCGATTTGCCGGGCCAGTTCCAGCAGCCGCTGCATACCTGCGTCCTGGGTGATGATGCGCACCGGACCCTGCATTTTCGCCACCTGGTCGCGCAGGGCCTGGTTTTCCCGGCGCAATTGGATCTTGGCCAGGGCCTCGGCTACCACTTTGCGTACCTCATCCAGCCGGAACGGCTTAGCGATGTAATAAAACGCTCCCTGTTTCATGGCGTCCACTGCCGATTCCAGGGTGGCGTAGCCGGTAATCAAAATCACTTCCGTGTCCGGCGCCCGCTCCCGGCAACGATGCAAAATCTGCATTCCGTCCACTTTTTCCATGCGCAGATCAGTCAACACCAGATCAAAGGCTTGCTTGTCCAAGTAGGCCAAGGCCTGGGCGCCGCTTTGGGTGGCGGTTACCTGGTGGCCTTCCTTGGTCAACACATGGGTGAGGTTCTTGAGGGCGATTTTTTCATCGTCCACGATCAGGATGGTGCCGCTGGGCATCTGGGCCTCCTAGGTGGTTACGGCTTGGGTGGGAGGCGATCCGCCGGGGAGTGGGGTGTCCGGCAATCGGATATTGAAGGTGGTGCCCTGTTCGGGACGACTTGCCACGGCCACGCAACCGCCGTGCTCCTGAATGATCTCGAAGGTGATGAATAGACCGAGCCCCAAACCCCGGCCCACGTCCTTGGTGGTGTAGAAGGGATCGAAAATACGCGGCAGGGTCGCCGGGGCGATGCCCCGGCCGGTGTCCCGGACGCTGATTTCCACCGCTGGCCCCTGGCCGCCGCACTGGCCGAACACCAGGGTATCCGGCGCGCAAGTCTCCTGGGTACGCCGTGCCTCGATCCAGATTTCCCCGGCGCCGTCCAGGGCGTCCAGGGCGTTGCCGAGCAGATTCAACAACACCTGCTGCAACCTCGGCCGATCGCCGGCCAGACGAAAGGACGGGGGCACCTGATTGTGGACCTCCACCTGGGATGGAATTTGACCCTTGATAAGACGCAACGTCGCGTCCACCAAGGGTGCCAATTCGACGATTTCGGCCCGGAACGGCCGTTCCCGTGCGTAGTCCAGCAGGTTGGTGACGATGCGCCGCGCCCGCCAGGTTTCCTGGTCGATTTGGTCCAGCAATTCCCGCTGGAATTCCTGGTCTGCCTCGCCCTGTTCTTCCAGGAGGATTTGGCAGGAGGTGGAGACGTTGGATAGGGGATTGTTGAGTTCGTGAGCTACGCCGGAGAGCAGGGTGCCCAGGGAGGCCAGCTTTTCGGCGCGCACCAACTGTCCCTGGCGGGTCTCCAGTTCCCGCAGCACATGGTTGAAGGCCTGGCTTAGGGCACGCATTTCCTGGTCGCCAGTGCCCAGGTCCAGGGCCGCCAGCCGGCCAGCAGCCACCGCCCGCATATTGGTCACCATCTCGGTGAGGGGGCGCACCACCCGCCGCGCCAGCAGATGTCCCGCCAGCGTCACCAGTAGTGCCACCAGCGTTACGGCGCCGATCAAAATCTGGCGTTGCCGGTCCAATTGATCCCGCAGGGCCCGTTGCTCCCGGACGCGAAATTCTTCGGCCAATCCCAGGATGTCCTTGCCGGTTTGGCGGATGTTCGACTCCTTTAGGGGATCCCGCTCGGACCGGGCGTAATCCTCCACCAGCTCCCGGTAGCTAACGAGCTGGGATTGGAGCTGCACAATGCGGCGGGGATCGCCGATGGCGGCGATGGGGTGGCGGGGATCCCGGAGCAGGTCCAGGGCCTGGTCCAGATAGACGCGGTGCTCCGCTAGGTCGTCGTTTTGCCGGTAGAGAAAGTAGTTTTTCTCAAAGCGCCGCAGCTCCAAGGCGGCATCGAACAGCTCCGCGATCCGCTCCCCCACCAGAATACGCCCCTCCACCTCCCGCGACTCCCAGAGGATGAACAGGGACAGGGCCACCACCAACAGGCCGATGACCCCGTAACCCAACACGATCTTGCGCCGTAACGAACCCATGGCACCTCTCCGTGAGTTGCATTATGCAACTGTTCTCAGGAGCGATGCAACAGGCTGACATCCCTTGATTTGCAGGGGATATGGACGGATCTGGCCGACAGTATTGCATTAGGCAACATATTGGGTTGCGCCCGGCTCGCTGTGCAACCCTGTTTTACGCTGGCTTATCAAGGGGTTGGCGGGACTCATCTGAGTTGGCACGGAAGCTGACATAGAAAGGCTAGGAAACCTCGGAGATCCAACCATGTGGACCAGATTTTTTGCACGACTCGACGAGTTATTCGCCGCTGTGGCCTATGCCGAGGCCGGCGAGTTTGATACTGCCAGGGAGATTGCCTACGGCCGGGAGCGATGATGGGCGGCCGCCAACAGCGACGCAAGGTGCTGCTGGCGATCCGCCCCGGCAGCCCGGATCGGCGTCTGCTGGCCTCTGCCCAGGGGCTGTGCCAGCGCTTGGACGCGGACCTGGACATCCTCGCCCGCGCCCATGAGGACCAACCCCTGGACGGGCTGGAGTCCTTCATGGCCGGACTGCGGGACGCGGGTATTGGCTATCGGCTGATGTTTCAACCGGGAATTCGGCGGCGCGACATTGTGGAGTATGCCAATGCCCGGGAGTGCATCGCCGCCTTGGTCATTGATTCCCTCCACGGATGGGAACAGGTAGCCGAGGACCGGGGCGCGGACCCCTGGCGCCGCCTCGCCTGCCCTCTGGTGACCGCCATCCCGGTAGACAGCGGAGCGGACGCCGGTCTGGCGCCCTAAAACCCGGACCTTACCCCAACGGCCGCGTCTAGACAGGCCGGTCCGGCGGATTTGCCCTCAATGATGTTAGGAGTGGTTCATGCCCATTGATACCCAGCGTGCGCTCGGAAAAACCCTGTTGTTTGGGGTCCTGAGCGCTGGTTTATACCTGTCTCTATACCTATTCGCCGAACCGATTCTGGAGCTGTCGCGACAGGGCCACTGGATGTTCATGGTGCCCATGGGCATCGCCCTGGTGTTTTCCTACATCCACGGCCATTTCACCGGATATTTCTGGGATTGGCTGGGCTTCAAGCCCAAATCGGCGGGTAAATAGGGGTAACTTGGATCATGGAAATCAGTTTTATCGATCTTGATCTGGCCAATGTTCTCTTTCTGCTGGTCGTTGGCTTCGTGGGCGGCTTGGTGAGTGGATTCATCGGCTCCGGAGGCGCCTTCGTCCTTACCCCCGCCATGATGAATATGGGCGTGTCCGCCATCATGGCGGTGGCCAGCAACATCTGCCATAAATTCCCCAAGGCGCTGGTGGGCGCCATGAAGCGCCATAAATACGGACAGGTGGATGTCAAGCTGGGGCTGGTGCTGGGTGCGTCCGCCGAGGCCGGTGTGCTGTACGGCGCCCATGTCCAGGAACAGATCGTCGCGGCGTTCGGTAAGGCTGGTTCCAACCTCTACGTATCCCTGGTATTCGTCGTGGTCTTAGCGGTGGTCGGTGGCTACGTGCTTAGGGACGCCATCAACATGTATCGCTCCGCCAACCCGGACCAGGAAGAGTTAGGCCGCCTAGCCCGCTGGGTCCAGTCGGTGAACATTCCCGGCACCATGATGTATTTCCCCAGCATCGGGACCCGTGTATCGGTGTTGTTCACCATCCCCATGGGCTTCGCCACTGGCATGTTGGCGGCCACCATCGCGGTTGGCGGATTCATCGGCGTGCCAGCCATGATGTACGTGCTGGGGGTACCGGGACTCATGGCGTCCGCTACCGAGTTGGTCATTGCCTTCGTCATGGGCATGGGCGGCACCATCAAATACGCCTGGAGTGGCATGGTGGATATTCGCCTGGCCATGGTCATCCTGGCGGGCTCCCTGTTCGGCATCCAACTGGGTGCCATCGGCACCACCTACGTCAAGCCCTACGTCATCAAACTGGTGATGGGCGTCATCATGCTCATGGTGCTGGCCAGTCGCGGGGTCGCCATCCCGGTCTATTTGTCTGACCTGGACCTGATCGGCCGCTTGTCAGCGGACGGTGCCACTTTGCTCAGGAACACCAGCTTCGGCATGATGGTGCTGGCGCTGGCCACCGGTGCCTTCATCGTGCTGCGCGCCCTGATCCAGGGTATGGGCCAGCATCGGGCCGAGCAGGCCGGAACCGCCGAGATCATGCTCCCGTCGGTTCCCGTCGGGGCCGGCGCTTCTGGACCCCAGCGCATCCTGTTGGTTACGGACCGCTCCGAATATAGCGCGGGCGCAACCCGCGCCGCCCTCCGCATGGCCGAACGCTGCGGAGCCAAATTGCGGGTACTGACTCTGCTACCCACGGCAGACTTCGAGGCACCCTTGGCCGAGGCGCTGGCGGGCCGCGACCAGGACGCGGCGATGGCCGGGTTGCGCCGGATCCAGCAACAGGCTGAAGCGGCTGGAATCCCCTGTGAAACCCAGGTGGGCCATGCCGACGAGCCCTTCCTGGAAATTGTGGCGGCGGCGGACCGAGACCAGGCGGACCTCATCATCATGGGACGCCGGGACAAATCCGATCTGGTCCGGGCCATGCTCGGCGGAACCACTGCCAGGGTGATCGGCCATGCGTCCTGCGATGTCATGGTGGTCCCCCGTGATGCGGAACTCGAAGGCAAGAACATCCTCGTGGGCGTGGACGGCTCCCGCCACGGTGATGCCGCCCTGGCCCGTACCCTGGGTCTTGCCGGTCATTGCGAGGCCCCCATTACCGTGATTTCGGTGGCAACCGACCAGCGACTCCGGGACGACGCGGAAGCCAATGCCCGCCAAGTACGAAACCAGCTGGATGCGAGCGGCGTCTCAGCCAATGTGGAAGTCAAGGTGGGACAACCCGACCAGACCCTGGTGAACACCGCCAAAGAACTGGCCTCTGACCTGATCGTCATGGGCCGGCATGGCCGCAGTGGTTTGGAACGCCTGTTGTTGGGCAGCGTATCGGAGCGTGTCATCGGCCACGCCACCTGTCCAGTGCTGGTGGTCACCGCCTAATCGGCCTCCTCGGCTGGCCCCCCGATTTTTTTCGGGGGCCGCCAGATCAGCATTGACCTACAGCCCGCAAGCGCATATTATTTGCGGTCTTCGCGAGGACGGCTCGAAGAAAGCGGGGTATAGCGCAGGCTGGTAGCGCGCCTGCTTTGGGAGCAGGAAGTCGGGGGTTCGAATCCCTCTACCCCGACCAATAAACACAAGGTGGTGTGGGAGCCCGAACCCAGAGCCAAGCGCCTAATGTTACGGAGACGGCTTGACGACCACGCGCCCGTAGCTCAGTCGGATAGAGCAACGGCCTTCTAAGCCGTGGGTCGCAGGT
>CAZIHO010000083.1:0-16121 GCA_964538875.1 uncultured Chromatiaceae bacterium | reverse complement strand
CCTATTCCCTATTCAATATCCAGTGGCGGCCGAGTGTTCCCTGGGGTTTAGTGACTGGCCTGGTGTTCGCGCTCGGTGTACTAAGCGCCGATAGCACCAAGGAATTCATTTACGTGCAGTTCTAAAGGCGAGCATTCCTATGAACCCGTCCTCCATACGCCGCTATTTGTGGACCGCCGGTCTGACCGCCTCCCTCCTGCTCGCCAGCCTAGTGGGCGTGAATTACCTGGTAGACCCCTATTTCACCCATCAGTGGGATTCGCCGGCCCTGTCCCGCCTCAGTCCGGCCCAGCAAAAGATCGTGCCCTGGGCCAAGACTTACGCCGCCTATCGCTTTCATCCAGAAGTAGTCTATTTGGGCAGTTCCAGGACTGAAATTGGCCTGCCGCCGGACGTGCCCCAATTCGCCGGCAAACGGGTGTTCAATCTCGCCATTTCCGGTGCCTCCCTGGGAGACGCGGTACGGTTGCTGAACCACACCAGCTATTTCCATCAGCCGGAAATCGTGGTCTGGGGGCTGGATTTTGGCTGGCAATTCGGTCCGCAAATCGACAATAAGGACCTCAAGGAATACCTGGTCGCCAAGGAATCTTGGTATCCCCTCAAGCGGTTGTTCACCAATCTGTATCGCTCCCTGTCCCTGACCATGACCAAGGCCAGTTGGGAGATCCTATTGGGCATCTCGGAGCAGAGATGCCTGCCCCTATTGGCGACCTGGGGCCATAAGTCCGACCTCTGCCTGGAACAGATCATGGCCGACGAAGGGGGTACCGCCAAAGCGTTTGAAAAGGCGGTCACCACCGCCTGGCCCTTGACCACCCCGGCCCACTTCAAACCGGGCTTCGAGATGTTGGATGGCGTGACCCAGGAGTATTGCCGGCGGGGCGTCAAGTTTCGCTTCTTTCTGCAACCCGTGCATGCACTGGGGGAATTGGTCTATTGGGAAAGATCCTGGCGGCAACAGGAAGACTGGAAACGGGACCTGGTCAAACTATTTGACCAGCGCCGCCAGGAAGGCTGCGACATTCGGTTCTTTGATTTCTCCGGCTATAACCGGGTCACCACAGAAGAAGTGTCCCTGCCCGGCAATGATCGGCAGATGAAATATTATTGGGAATATTCCCATTACAACAGCCTGGCTGGACGGGAAATGCTGGACAAGATGTTCGCGCCCCCCGCTACCGGCGGCAGCGACGACTTTGGCACCGAGTTGACCGGCACCACCATCGAAACCCATCTCCGGCAGTTCCGGGAACAACGGGCCGCCTACTGCGCCAGTCATCCCCAGGAAACCCGCCGCATGGGTACCTGCAAGATCGATCCCAACGGCCAGCCCCTGGGGCCGAATCCCGCAGGTACCGGCGCCTGACTATCGGGACGGGGAGGAACCCAATCCGGCCTTGGGGATCCTCCCGGTGCCTTGGGGCAAAGCCCCCGCCAGCGCTGCCTAGGGTCTCATCGCCTAGTAACTGCCTCATCACTATCTTTCCTATATTTTTTGCTCCGGTCCTAGACACAGGTCCTTTTCCGAGTATATTAGTCAACTATGTGCCGCGATAATCGGGGCATAAAGCTGACGAATAGCAGGAGATAGAACATGAGCGCCTATGAAATGCAGATTCGGGCCACGGCTGAGTATTACGACCGGCAAATGCAGGAAATCGAGCGGGGCGGTGGCGAGGTGCTGAGCTCGGTGGTGCCGGGCAGTCGCCTCCATGACCTCATCACCAACCCGGTCACCGAGGGTATCGACGAAGGTTGATCCTGACCTTCACCAGGGCGTAGCGTCCGAGGGAATCAGCCCCCGCCGGGCGCCACACCCAGGTCCCACCCAGCTAGACGACCGCACCCAACGGCCTGCCCGCAGGCCCAAATCCCGCAAGAAATAACCCCTCAGGCCCCGTATCCGGGGTCCGGCCCCGACCCCGGTTGCCGGGTGGACATCCGGGCATAATCATTCCTGTAAAGAATCTTTTACATGAAATATATGAACTTGTCTTATGGCAAGCTCGCCCCTATGCTGCTCCTGATTCAACTTGGGAATAGCGCAAATGACAGCCAAAACCCTGTACGACAAGCTCTGGGACGACCATGTGGTTCGTTATGACCAGGACGGGACCGCCCTCCTCTATATCGACCGGCATCTGATCCATGAGGTGACCTCGCCCCAGGCCTTCGAGGGACTGCGCTTGGCGGGCCGGCAGCCCTGGCGCGCCACGGCCAATATGGCCACCGCCGACCATAACGTGCCGACCACGGACCGGGACCGGGGTATTCCGGACCCCATCGCCCGCTTGCAGGTCAGCACCCTGGAGCAGAACTGCGACCAATTTGAGATCCCCTTCCTCGGCATGGACGATCCGCGCCAGGGCATCGTGCATGTGGTGGGTCCGGAGCAGGGGGCGACCCTGCCCGGTATGACCCTGGTGTGTGGAGATTCCCATACCTCCACCCATGGCGCATTCGGCGCCCTGGCGTTCGGCATCGGCACCTCGGAGGTAGAGCATGTGCTGGCCACCCAGTGCCTGATCCAGAAGAAATCCCGGGCCATGCGCATCCGGGTGGAAGGAGCCTTAGGTAAGGGCGTCACCGCCAAGGACATGGCGTTGGCGATCATCGGCATTCTGGGGACTGCAGGCGGCACCGGCTTTGTGATCGAATTCGCCGGTGATGCGGTGGAGGCCCTGTCCATGGAAGGCCGCATGACCCTATGCAACATGGCCATCGAGGCGGGCGCCCGCGCCGGTTTGGTGGCGGTTGACGACAAGACCATCGACTATGTGCAGGGCCGGGCCCGAGCTCCCAAGGGAGAGAATTGGGAGCGGGCGGTGGCCTACTGGCGCACCCTGCATACGGACCCCGGCGCCCAATTCGACCGGGAGTTGGTCCTAGAGGGTCCCGCCATCCTGCCCCAGGTCACCTGGGGGACCTCGCCGGAAATGGTGGTGACCATCGGGGACTCGGTGCCGAATCCGGATCAGGAAGCGGATCCGGTCAAGGCGGACGGCATGCGCCGCGCCCTGGCCTACATGGGTCTGGAGGCGGACACGCCTATCGAGGAGATCCGCCTGGACAAGGTGTTCATCGGTTCCTGCACCAATTCCCGTATCGAGGATCTGCGCGCGGCGGCGGCGGTGATCCGGGGCCGGCGGGTGGCGTCCAACATCCGCCAGGCGCTGGTGGTGCCCGGTTCCGGGCCGGTCAAGCGGCAAGCGGAATCCGAGGGCCTAGACAAGATTTTCCGGGCGGCAGGGTTCGAGTGGCGGGATCCGGGTTGTTCCATGTGCCTAGCCATGAACGCGGATCGGCTGGAGCCCGGCGAACGCTGTGCCTCCACTTCCAACCGCAATTTCGAGGGCCGCCAGGGCCAGGGGGGACGCACCCATCTGGTCAGCCCGGCCATGGCGGCGGCGGCGGCCATCGCCGGCCACTTCGTGGACGCCCGGACCTTCTAGCCCCAGAGCAGGTATCCCAATGGAAAAATTCACCAGCTTCACCGGCATCGCCTGTCCCTTGGATCGCGCCAACGTGGACACGGATGCCATCATCCCCAAGCAATTTCTCAAGAGCATCCAGCGCGCCGGGTTTGGCCCCTACCTGTTCGACGCTTGGCGCTACCTGGACCAGGGCGAGCCGGGCCAGGATTGCAGCGAACGGCCCCGCAACCCGGATTTCGTACTCAACGATCCCCGCTACCTGGGTGCCAGCATCCTGTTGGCCCGGGAGAACTTCGGCTGCGGCTCGTCCCGGGAACACGCGCCCTGGGCCCTGGCGGACTATGGCTTCAAGGTCATCATCGCCCCCAGCTTCGCCGATATCTTCTTCAACAACTGCTTCAAGAACGGCATCTTGCCGATCACCTTGGACAGCGCCCAGGTAGATCGTCTATTCGCCGCCGCCCAGGGGGAGCGGGCCCTGCGCATGCGGGTGGACCTGGAAGCCCAATGCCTGTCGCCGGACCAGGGACCAGAAATCCGCTTTGAATTGGATCCGTTCCGCAAGCATTGCCTGCTGGAAGGGTTGGACGACATCGGCCTGACCCTCTGGCACCTGGACGACATCCGCACCTATGAGACCCGCCATCGGGCCCAGGCCCCCTGGCTGTTCGACTAAATCGAAGGAATCTGACCATGAGTCATAATATTCTTGTCCTGCCCGGTGACGGCATCGGGGTGGAGATCGTCGCCGAGGCGGTCAAGTTGCTGAACGCGCTCAAGGACCGCTTCGGCCTCGACATCGAGACCGAGGAGGCCCGGGTGGGCGGCGCCGCCATCGACGCAGACGGATCGCCCCTGCCGGAGGCGACCCTGCGTCTGGCCAAGGAAGCGGACGCAGTGCTGCTGGGCGCCGTGGGCGGCCCCAAATGGGAGCCTCTGCCTATCGCCATGCGTCCGGAAAAGGGTCTGCTGGGGTTGCGGTCCGGCTTGGGCCTGTTCGCCAACCTGCGCCCAGCAATTTTGTATCCGCAACTGGCGGACGCCTCCACCCTCAAGCCCGAGGTGGTATCGGGTCTCGACATCATGATCGTGCGGGAACTCACTGGCGGCATCTATTTTGGCCAACCCAGGGGTATCCGCACCCTGGAGAACGGCGAAAAGCAGGGCTTCAACACCCTGGTCTATTCGGAATCGGAAATCGACCGCATCTGCCGGGTCGCCTTCGACATCGCCCGCCAGCGTAACCGCCGGGTCTGCTCGGTGGACAAGGCCAACGTGGTGGAATGCACGGAACTGTGGCGCGAGGTGGCGATCCGGGTCGGCCAGGATTACCCGGACGTAGCCCTTAGCCATATGTACGTGGACAACGCCGCCATGCAGTTGGTGCGCTGGCCCAAGCAGTTCGACGTCATGGTCACGGACAATATGTTCGGTGATATTCTTTCTGACTGTGCGTCCCAGCTCACCGGATCCATCGGCATGTTGCCGTCCGCGTCCCTGGACGCCGGTGGCAAAGGCATGTACGAACCCATCCACGGCTCGGCACCGGACATCGCCGGCCAGGGCATCGCCAATCCGCTCGCCACCCTGCTGTCGGTGGCGCTGATGCTGCGCTACAGCCTCGGCCAGCCAGAGATGGCCGCACGGGTGGAACAGGCGGTATCCAAGGTGCTGGACCAGGGACTGCGCACCCCGGATATTGCCGCGCCTGGTACCCAGAAGGTCGGCACCCGGGACATGGGCGACGCGGTGGTGGCGGCGCTGGCGTAAGCCTCAGGCCAGGCCCTAGCAGAGACTCAGCGGCTTTTAACCCCACACGGGCGCAGAACCGGCCTTGAGTCTCCCTTACCTTTCAGAAGAGTAGTCATCATGCAACGAGTGGGTTTTGTCGGTTGGCGCGGCATGGTCGGTTCCGTCCTCATGGACCGGATGCGCCAGGAGCGGGATTTTGACCTGATCCCGGAACCGGTGTTCTTCTCCACGTCCCAGGTGGGACAGGACGGCCCCGACGTGGGCAAGCCGGTCACCACCTTACAGGATGCCATGGACATCGAGGCGCTCAAGTCCCTGGACGCCATCGTCACCTGCCAGGGTGGCGACTATACCAGCGCCGTCCATGGGCGCCTGCGGGACGCCGGCTGGACTGGTTATTGGATCGACGCCGCGTCCAGCCTACGCATGAAAGATCATGCGGTCATCATCCTGGACCCGGTCAACCGGGACCTGATCGACCGGGCCCTCGACCGCAGCGTCAAGGACTATGTGGGCGGCAATTGCACGGTCAGCCTGATGCTCATGGGCCTGGCCGGCCTGTTCCGGGAAGGGCTGGTGGAATGGATGACGTCCATGACCTATCAGGCCGCTTCTGGCGCCGGCGCCAAGAATATGCGGGAACTGCTGACCCAGATGGGCGATCTGCACCAGTCCTGCCGCACCCTATTGGAAAATCCGGCGTCCGCGATCCTGGATATCGACCAGGCGGTGGCCAATCGGCTGCGGGACCCCGGCTTCCCCCAAGCCCAGTTCGGCGCGCCCCTGGCGGGCAGCCTGATTCCCTGGATCGACAAGCAACTGGACAACGGCCAGAGCCGCGAGGAATGGAAGGGTCAGGTGGAAACCAACAAGATCCTGGGCCGGGACGGCCAACCCATTCCCATCGACGGCATTTGTGTGCGGGTGGGCGCCATGCGCTGCCACAGTCAGGCCCTCACCATCAAGTTGACCCGGGATGTGCCCCTGGACGAGATCAACCAACTGGTGGCCAGCGCCAACGACTGGGTGCGCCTCATTCCTAACGAGCGGGACCGGAGCGTCCGGGAACTGAGCCCGGCGGCGGTCACCGGAACCCTGCAAGTGCCGGTGGGCCGGTTGCGCAAGCTCAACATGGGCCCAGAATACCTGGGCGCCTTCACGGTGGGCGACCAACTCCTTTGGGGAGCCGCCGAACCCCTGCGGCGCATGCTGCGCATTTTGTTGGGCGGCTAGCCTAGGGTCCGGGTCAGATACCACATAGCGCAGGGACGCGCCCCACCCAAGCCAATAAATCCACGATCGGAGCCGTTAGACCGGTTACCGGCCAACATTCCTTGCGCCCGGTCAAAAAAGCCGAATTTCCGGCGTTTGGACCGACAGTTAAAATTTTTCCCGTTATGCTTAGGGGATGCCAGGCGGGCCTGGCGTCGCCGTCCGCCCTCCTCCTCGTAATCCGGTCCGGATTTCTTGCCGACGCGGCAACTCCATGCGAGGATACTTTTTTATAGGCTTTTATTGCGTCAAGATGGGGCTTTAAGCCTGGCCCGCAGCGCGGGGTAGACCGGCCCAAGTATTTGTTCAAGGATCCCGATGGATTGGCAAAATATTCTTTCTAAGATATAGTTACAGCGGCATTATCACGTGATTTATGATGCTCCTCGGGGTCTTTGAATCCGATGGCGAATCCGCAAGAGGCGGAGATTTAAAGGAGTGAGGATGATCCGCAAGTTATCCCTGGCGTTGGCAGTATCCTTGGCGTTCGCCCCGTCGGGTGCGTCGGCTTTAGGTCTTGGAGCAATCTCGGGCAAGTCGTCGCTCAATGAAACCTTCATGGCGGATATCCCCTTGGTTCTGGCCAACCAGAATGATGTGGAGGATGTCAAGGCCAACTTGGCCTCGGCGGCGGATTTTCAACGCGCCGGCGTGGATCGCAGCTACCTGCTGACCAAGCTGCAATTCCACGCCCTGGTCCGGGAAGACGGCACGAGCGTCATCCGCGTCACCAGTAAGGAACCGATCCGGGAGCCCTACCTAGACTTTCTGGTGGAAGTCAATTGGCCCAAGGGCCGCTTGGTGCGGGAATTCACGGTTCTCCTGGATCCACCGGATAAAAAGAAGCCTCAGCCCGCTCCGCCAGCCACCGCCGTAGCGGCGGCGCCCGCGCCAGCGGTAATCGCTCCGGTGGCCAAGCCAGCACCAGCACCCGCGCCGACACCAGCCCTAGCCCCTCCTCCGGCTCCTGCCCCTGTCGAACCTAAGACCGGCTCCGTCCCCTATGGGCCCGTCAAACCCGGCGTCAGCCTATCCAAGCTGGTCAAGGAACTGCATATTCCGGGGATCAGCAAGGACAAGCTGGCTAAACAGATTTTCCAAGATAATCCCAGCGCGTTCAGCAATGGCGACATCAACCGGCTGCGGCAGGGTGCCATGTTGCGGGTGCCGTCCGCTACCCCGCCGGTAGGGGAGCGGACTCCGCCGGTGACTCCTGCGGTGGAGAAGCCTGTGGTTGCCGTTCCACCGCCCGAGGTGGTCGCTCAGCCGGTACAACCCGTGGCACCACCACCGGCGCCCCCGGTACCGCCGCCACTGGATACCAAACCGATTCCGGAACCGGCAGCACCCGTCGCCAAGACCGAGCCATTTCCTCCGGTGACGCCGGACGTCAAGCCAGGCATTCCCGTGATGCCGGACGTCCCACCGGTGACGCCGGTGGCTCCCGTAACGCCGGACATCAAGGTGGAACAGCCTCCGCCTGCGCCGGTCGCCGAACCAGCCATTCCGCCGCCGGTCAAGGCCGGGGTCCCGGAACAACCTCCGGTGGTGACACCCCAACCTGAGCCTCAGGTCGCGCCGCCCCCGGTGGCCGGCGAACCGGTGACGCCGCCCGCGCCGGCGCCGTCCTTCCTCGATGGGTTGCTGGCGGATCCCACTATGATGGGAATCGCCGGTGGCTCCGCGGTGGTGTTGCTGTCCCTAGTCTGGTTGCTGATGCGCCGGCGCCGCGAAGCGGAACAGCCATTCCAAGAAGGCGGGGTGGGCACCGAAGCATTGGCCATGACTGAGTCCGGGGATCTGAAGCCGGATTCCCGCAAACGGGTACCGGACGGAGATGAGTCTTCTTTCATCAGTGATTTCACCCCTAGTGACATCGATGCGCTGCAAGACGAAACTGGCGAGGTGGACCCGGCGGCCGAAGCGGATGTGTACATCGCCTATGGCCGCTACCAGCAAGCGGAAGCCCTGATCCAGCAAGCCATCGAAAAACAACCGGAGCGGTCGGAGCTACGGGTAAAACTGCTGGAAATTTATTTCACCACCCGCAACAAAGAGTCCTTTACCTCGCAGGCGGAGGAACTGCACAGAGCCGACGGCGGCCAGCCGGATTCGCAGCTTTGGCGCCGCGTGGTTTCCATGGGCCAAGAACTGGTGCCCGGCCACCCGCTGTTCCAGAGCCTGCCGGGTGCTGCGTCCAGGCTCCAGCGGCAATCTGAGGTTTCCGGCATGCCGCCGGCGAGTTTCGCGGCGGTGACGGCGCCGGTTTCCTTAGACAAATCCCAAGGGAGTCCGGTCAGCGCGCCGTTGGTCAATAGCGAGTTCTTGCGGGATTTGGACCTGAATCTCGACTTCGACACGGCGTTCGCCAACCTGGATTCGGACGGAGCCACCCCGGTGGAAGTGACGCCTGCGCGCGCCGGCACGCTCCCACCGGACACCAGTGCCGAACCGGCGTCGGAGCCCCTGTTCAGCTTTGACGAAGAGTCGGAGTTATCCATCAGTCTCGGCGACCTGGCTACCCTGGAGGATGTGGAGGAGAACACCCGGTCATCGGCCAAGGAAACCTCCCTGACGTTGGAGGACGTTTCCCCCGCCACCCAGGCGATCCATGATTCGGCCCTGTTAGAATGGACCCTGGACGATCTTGGCGGCAATCCCTTGGAGGCGGAGGATGACCCCACCGCGCTACGGCTCGATGACTTCCAGCTAGAAGAGTCCGCCCTCACGCCGGTCAGCCAGCCCCTATCGGACCTGCTCAGGGATTCTTCCTCGTCCGACGAAGTGGAAACCAAGCTGGACTTGGCCCGCGCCTACATGGAAATGGGTGACAGCGAGGGCGCCAAGGAAATCCTGGACGAGGTGCTGCGGGATGGGAATGAGATCCAAAAGGTGGAGGCCCGGCGACTTATCAAGGAAGCTAGTTAGGGAGCGCCGCACAACCATCCCGTCCGCCGCTGAAACAGCCAAGGGCGCACTCAGGTGCGCCCTTATCGTTTGCGCCTAGGCCCCCATTTTGAGGAATTCATCTCAATGCGCATCGCCATGGGGGTGGAATATGACGGGCGTGACTTCCACGGCTGGCAACTTCAACCCGGCGTCCGCACTGTTCAGGATTGCCTGGAAGGGGCGGTTGCCCGGGTCGCGGACCACCCCATCCGCCTGCACTGCGCCGGTCGCACCGATACCGGCGTCCACGCCCTGGGTCAAGTGGTGCATTTCGATACTCAGGCCCGGCGCCGCTCCCGCTCCTGGGTCCTGGGTTGCAACGTCAATCTGCCGGACGACCTGAGCGTCACCTGGGCGCGGGAAGTGGACGAGGCCTTCCACGCCCGCTTCAGCGCCGTGGCACGCCATTACCATTACCAGATCCTCAACCGGGCCACCCGCCCTGCCCTGGCCAGGCGCCAAGTCACTTGGGTCCACGACAATCTGGACCTGGAGCCCATGCGCCAAGCGGCGGTGCATTTGGTTGGCACCCACGATTTCAGTTCTTACCGGGCGCTAGGCTGCCAAGCCAAGAGCCCGGTACGCACCCTGCACTACCTGCAACTAGCACGGGACGGCCAACGAATCAGCATCCGGGTCGGCGCCAACGGCTTTTTGCACCACATGGTGCGCAATATCGCCGGCGTGCTGATCGCCATCGGCCGGGGCGACCACCCCCCCGGTTGGGCGAAGGAGGTCTTGGAGTACCGAGACCGCACCCAGGGCGGCATCACCGCGCCCCCGGACGGGCTGGCCCTCACCCAGGTGGACTATCCGCCCGAGTGGCAACTGCCCACCGCCGGCCCGGACTTGGGCTGGATCGATTAACCCGCGCCCACCCGGCACCGCATTCCCGACAAGCCTCGTACAGAGACCGGCAACATTAGGTATTTCCCTATATACTTGTCGCCCATTCAGCGGCTTGGGTAGTGACAAGGTGGGGCAATGATGCGCCTCGGGCGTACCTGGCTATTTTGCATCGGTCTGTGCTGGTGGGGTGCTTCCCACGCCGCCGGCGATGGGCCGTTACGGGTGATGGTCAGCATTGCGCCCTTGCAGACCTTCGTCACCGCGTTGGGAGGGGACCAGGTTCAGGTTCAGGTGCTGCTGCCACCGGGTCGCGGCGCAGAAAACTTTGAACCCTCGCCCCGGCAAATCGCTGCCCTCGCCGACTCGGACCTGTTCGTCCGTACCGGCGTCGCCTTTGAGAATGCCTGGATGGACCGGACCCTGGCGGTCAATTCTCGCATGAAGATTCTGGATCTCCGGGAAGGACTACCCCTGCGGGACGCGGATCACCAGCATACCGACGACCCGGCGGACGCCCACGAGGAAAAGGACCCCCATGTGTGGACCAGCCCACCCCTGGTCAAACAGATGAGTGCCGCCATCCGGGACCAATTGACCCAATTACGGCCCAGTCAAGAAGCGGCTTTCGCCGCCGGCTATCGCCAATTCACAGAGGAACTGGACCGTTTAGACCAAGAACTGCGGGCCAGCTTGCAGGATTTACCCCAGCGCCGTTTTCTGGTACTTCACCCCGCCTGGGGCTACTTCGCGGACACCTATGGACTGGTGCAAATCCCGGTGGAACGGGATGGCAAGGAACCGGGCGCCCAGGCCCTGGCAGAGTTGGTGGATGAGGCACGCCGGGACGGTCTCAAGGTCATTTTCGTGCAACCCCAGTTCAATCCGAAGCCGGCCGAGACCTTGGCCCAGGCCATTGGCGGTCGGATAGAGGTCCTGGACGACCTGGCGCCGGATTATGCCGCTAACCTGCGCCGCGCAGCCTGGTTACTGGTGGAGGCGGCGCGGCCATGAGCGCAGTGGTAGATCTGGAAGGAGTGAGTTTTTCCTATGGCGGGTCAGCGGTTCTGCAACGCATCTATCTGCACGTCGAGGAAGGGGAATTTCTAGGCATCGTGGGTCCCAATGCGGGCGGGAAAAGCACGCTGCTCAAGCTGATTCTCGGGCTGCTGGAGCCCCAAGCCGGTCGGGTCCGGGTGCTGGGCCAGGACCCGCGCCTAGCCCGCAAGGCCATCGGCTATGTTCCCCAGTATCCGGAATTTGCCCGGGATTTTCCCATCAGCGTGGAACAGGTGGTGATGATGGGACGCCTGGGGCTGGGCCCTAACTGGGGCGGTTACAGGGCCCGGGACCGGGCAGCGGCGCGCCAAGCCCTGGATGAGGTGGAAGCCGGTAGCCTGATGCGCCGCCAGATCGGCACCCTGTCCGGAGGGCAGTTACAGCGGGTGTTGCTAGCACGGGCGCTGGCCTGCGAACCCCGCATCCTGGTGCTGGACGAGCCCACCGCCAACATCGATCAACGCATGGAAAGCGATATCTTCGATCAGTTGCGGGAACTAAACCGGCGCCTGACCATCCTGGTGGTGTCCCATGATGTAGCCTTTATTTCTGAGTACGTGCAACGGGTGGCCTGCCTCAACCGGACCCTGAGCTGCCATCCCACTTCCGCCATCGACGGCCAACTGATCCGGGACCTCTATGGCGGCCCGGTCCGCATGGTCGCCCATCGCCACAAGACCCATGGAAGAATTCATTAGAGCCCTCGGGGAGCACCAATTCCTGCGCACCGCACTGGTGGCGGGCCTGCTGGCTAGCCTGGCGTGCGGCGTCATGGGGCCGTTCGTGGTGGTCAAGCGGATCGGCTACCTAGCCGGCGGCATTGCCCACACGGTATTGGCTGGCATGGGCGCGGCCCTCTACTTCGGCTTCTCGCCCCGCCTCGGCGCCATCGGTGCGGCGGTAGGCGCGGCCCTGCTGGTGGGCGGCGTACGCCTGCGCTGGCGCACCCAGGAGGACACTCTGATTGGCGCCACCTGGTCGGTGGGCATGGCGGTAGGTATTTTGTTCATCGCCAAAACCCCCGGCTACGCCACCGATCTGATGAGTTACCTGTTCGGCAACATCCTGCTGGTACCCACCTCAGACCTGGGTTTCATGCTGGGCATGGACCTGCTGCTGGTGCTGGTGGTGGGACTTTATTTTCGCCAGTTCGTGGCGGTGGCGTTCGACGAGGAATTTGCCCGCCTGCGCGGCGTGCCGGTTTCCTTTTTCTACCTGCTGCTATTGTGCCTGGTGGCCATCACCCTGGTGTTGTTGATTCAGGTGGTGGGGCTGATCCTGGTCATCGCCCTGCTCACCCTGCCGGCGGCCACCGCGGGCTTCTTCGTGCATTCCCTGGGCCGCATGATGCTGGTGTCTACCCTGTTGGGCGCCTTGCTCACCAGTTCCGGGCTGGCCCTGTCCTATGCACCGGACTTGCCCCCTGGACCCACCATCATCCTGCTGGCCGGTGGCACCTACCTGATCGCCGCCTTCGCCCACCGGACCCTGGCGCGCCGCCGAGGCAAAGCCCAGGCCGGCGCGCACCGCTGACTATCAAGTTAAAAAGCGCTGCCCGGCGCGAAGCCCAGCTTTTTCAAGATGGCCGCCAGGGGACAAAAGCCGGTAAAGGCGGACTGCAGCAGGTTGGCGCCGACGAAGGCGGTAAACCACAGCCAGTTGAGATGATGCCAGTGGGCCAGGGCCAGGGATAACAGAATCATGGCACCGGCAAAAGCCAAAATGACGCGTTCGATGGACATCAGAAACCTCCTCGTGACCGCAGGCGCCCGGATTGGCGCCCCATTTGGAACCAGCCCCATGGTAGAAAACCCGAACCGCCCGATCAACTACTGGCGCCGGATAGCGTTTAGCCCAGGACCTGGCTAAGCTAGACCTCCTCGTTTCGATACCCAAATTGCCGGTCGGTGCCGTGTGCGCCGCGACCAGTCAAGCCACCAAACCCGCCCAGCCGGCGGCACCCAGGGGAACCCAAGATGCAGAGCGAACTCGACCTTCCGACCCAGGCCCAACTGATGGAGGCCCTCAAGCGACCGGCCGCGTTCGACCATCCCATGGATGACCTGCGCCACCTCCAGACCCACATCTCCCATGTGCTCCTGGCCGGTGACTTCGCCTATAAAATCAAGAAGCCCCTGGATCTGGGCTTTCTGGACTTTTCCACCCTGGAACGGCGCCACCATTGTTGCGCCGAGGAGCTGCGGCTCAATAGCCGCCTGGCGCCAAGCATCTACCTGCAAGTGGTGCCCATCACCGGGACCCTGGAAGATCCCCGCTTCGGTGGCGAGGGTCCGATCCTGGATTACGCGGTCAAGATGCGCCGCTTCCCCCAGGAAGCCCTGCTGAGCGGCCAACCCATCACCGCGAGCCTCATCGACCGCATCGCTGCCCGGGCCGCCCAGTTCCACCAGACCATTCCCGGCGCCGACCCGGCCAGCGAGTTCGGCAATCCGGAGCAAGTCTTCTTCCCCATGGGACAAAATTTCGACCAGATCCGGGGCCTGGTAGACGACCCCAAGGAACTGGCACGCCTGGAACCCCTGGAAGCCTGGACCCGCGCCCGCTGGGAGCACCTCACCCCCCTGCTGCGCCAACGCAAGGACCAGGGCCACATCCGGGAATGCCACGGCGACATGCACCTGGGCAACATCGCCCTGGTAGACGGCGAAGTGGCCATTTTCGACGGCATCGAGTTCAACCCGGACCTGCGTTGGATCGACACCATCAACGAAGTGGCGTTCCTGGTCATGGACCTGGAACAGGCTGGCCACACTGGATTGGCCCGGCGCGCCCTCAACCACTACCTGGAACTGAGTGGCGACTATCCGGCGGTGCCCCTGATCGACTTCTACAAGGTGTACCGGGCGCTGGTACGGGCCAAGGTCACCGCCATCCGGCTCGGACAGGCGGGCCTTGGCGACCAGGAACGGGCCGCCGTGCTGGCGGAATATGGCCGTTATCTGGCCCTGGCGGAGGGCTATATCCAGCCCCGCAAAACCGCCCTCATCATCACCCATGGCGTATCCGGGTCGGGCAAGACCCTGGCTAGCGGCGCGCTGCTGGAACAGATGCCGGCCATCCGAGTACGCTCCGACGTGGAGCGCAAACGTCTGTTCGGGCTGGCGCCCCAGGAGCGCTCCGGATCGGCCCGGGACGGCGGCATCTACCTGGCCGACGCCACCAGCCAAACCTATGCCCGCCTACAGGATTTGGCCCGCACCATCGTCAAGGCCGGGTACGGCGCCCTAGTGGACGCCACCTTCCTCAAGCACAGCCAACGGGACGCCTTTCATAAGCTAGCCGTCAACCTGGGCTGCCCGTTCCTGATCCTGTCCCTGGACGCATCCGTGGAACAACTGCGGGCACGGGTCAATCTGCGTCAAGCCATGGGCACCGACGCCTCGGAAGCTAACGTGGAAATCCTGGAACAGCAATTGCGCAGCCGGGAACCCCTGTCCGACCAAGAGCGCGCCCACGCCATGACTCTGGACGCCCTAACCCCCCTGCCCCTGGAGCGGATTCAGGACTATCTGGCCAACGGCTGATCCAAGCCGGACGGCCGGCATACCCTCACCCGGTACCGGCCGCCGCCGCTCGCAACAGATCCCCGGCGTCCCCGGTCTGTTGGAGTCCGTCGCTCAAGCGCCGCCGCCAGACCCGGGCCCCTGGCACCCCCTGAAACAAGCCCATGATTGGCCGCACCAGCCAGCCCAGCCCTACCCCTTGGGCCAACTGCCGCTCCACGAACGGGATATAGGCTTCCAACACCTGGCGGCGATCTGGCACCGGCGTCGGCTGCCCGTAAATCCGGCGGTCCGCCTCCGCCAGAATCCAGGGGTCCGAATAGGCGGCGCGCCCGATCATCACCCCGTCCAGGCCATCCAGTAGGTCCAGAGCCTGGTCCAAGGTATCGATTCCCCCGTTGATGACGATGGTCAAGGCCGGAAAATCCTGTTTCAGGCGTCGCACCCAGTCATAGCGCAGGGGCGGAACCGCCCGGTTCTCCTTGGGTGACAACCCCTGCAACCACGCCTTGCGGGCATGCACGATAAAAATCCCCACCCCGGCCGCCGCCTGGGTACCCACGAAATCGCACAACTCCCCGTAGCTATCCCGGTCATCGATACCGAGCCGCAACTTGAGCGTCACCGGAAGGCGCACCGCGTCCAACAGAGCGGTCATGCACTCGGCCACCAAGGCCGGCTCCGCCATCAGACAGGCGCCGAAACGCCCCACCTGCACCCGCGGCGACGGACAACCCAGGTTGAGATTGATCTCGTCATAACCCCATTGCTCCCCCAGGCGGGCGCTGGCTGCCAACGCCGCCGGATCACTCCCCGCCAACTGTAACGCCAGGGGATGCTCCGCCGGGTCGAAATCCAGCCACCGGGCCGGATCCCCGTGCAATAGGGCGCCGGTGGTCACCATCTCCGTGTACAGCAGCGTACGCCGGCTGATCAGCCGCAGAAAATACCGGCAGAACCGATCCGTGCGGTCCAGCATGGGCGCCACCGACAATTTACGTTCAAGAACCGCCAAACCACCCCTCCCAAAATGACCTGCTTTCTGTACCAGCCCCCCGCGCGACCAGGGTAAGCCCCCGGCCGGCCGGATAAGAGGGACTATGGCTTGACTTCAAGTCGGTAGGCAGGTTTAATACCCGCCTTTACGAGCGCCCAGGTAGCTCAGTCGGTAGAGCAGGGGACTGAAAATCCCCGTGTCGGCGGTTCAATTCCGTCCCTGGGCACCAAATAAATCAAGGGGTTACGAGCTATTGCCGTAATCCCTTTTTTGTTGGTGCTACGC
>CAZIHO010000082.1:0-16420 GCA_964538875.1 uncultured Chromatiaceae bacterium | reverse complement strand
CGGGTTGGCCTGGCCGGCGGGTCTCTCCAGGGAACTGGGTGGATGGGGGGTCGGCCGGGGGGATGGCGGCTTGGGCTAGCCCGTGCCGGTGCTTGTGCCCAGGTCGCGGCGTCACCGTCATCGCGCTAGCTGCATGAATTTGGTATTTTTACAAGTTTTTACCAACCCGGTGGCCGCAACGGTCGCGGTTTCGCTCAGTAGTGGAGGCACCCCATGTCGTTGTCCCAAGAGGACGTGATCAAGATTGCGCGCCTAGCCAGGTTGTCCATTGGCGCGGCGGAGGTGGATCACTACGCCCAGGATTTATCCCGGATCCTGGATCTGGTAGCGCGCATGGACGCCGCCGATACCACCGGTATCACGCCCATGGCCCATCCCTTGGACCAGGTTCAGCGCTTGCGCGCCGATGAAGTGACCGAGGTGGATCAACGGGAGCTGTTCCAAAGTATTGCCCCCCTGACCGAAGAGGGCCTGTACCTGGTGCCTAAGGTCATCGAATAGGGTTTTCCCGCAACTTCACCCGATAGGGGCGGTCGTCATGCATCACCTCAGCATCGCCGAGTTGGCCGGCGGTTTGCGTTCCGGGGCCTTTTCCGCCGAGGAATTGGCCCGCCATTTCCTAGACCGGATCGCCCGTTTGGATCCGGGTCTCAATGCCTTCATCACGCCTACGCCGGAACTGGCGCTGGCCCAGGCCCGGGCGGCAGATGAACGGCGGCGGCGCGGTGAGGCCGGACCCTTGACCGGCATTCCCTTGGCACATAAGGATATTTTTTGTACCCAAGGGGTACGCACCAGTTGTGGTTCCCGCATGCTGGATAATTTCATTTCGCCCTATAACGCGACGCTGGTGGAGCGGTTGCACCAGGCGGGTATGGTGTTGCTCGGCAAGACCAACATGGACGAATTCGCCATGGGCTCGTCCAACGAAACCAGTTTTTATGGCCCAGTGCGCAATCCCTGGGATCGGCAACGGGTGCCGGGTGGTTCCTCCGGTGGCTCGGCGGCGGCGGTGGCGGCCCGTCTGGGTCCAGTGGCCACTGGCACGGATACCGGAGGCTCGATTCGCCAGCCGGCGGCCCTGTGTGGCATCACCGGCATCAAGCCCACCTATGGGCGGGTGTCCCGGTTTGGCATGATCGCCTTCGCCTCTAGCCTGGATCAGGCGGGCGTGATGGCCCCCAGCGCGGCGGATTTGGCGCCGGTATTGCAGGTCATGGCCGGATTCGATGCCAAAGATTCCACCAGTCTGGACCGGCCGGTGCCGGACTATGGGGCGGAACTGACCGGCTCCCTGCAAGGTCTGCGGGTGGGCCTGCCCCGGGAATATTTCGGTGCCGGCTTGGATGCGGGGGTTGCCCAGTCGATCGAGCAGGCGCGGCTTGAGTTGGGGCGCCTCGGGGTGCAATTCCAGGACATCAGCCTGCCCAATACGGACCTGGCGGCGCCCACCTATTATGTGGTGGCGCCGGCTGAGTGTTCCTCCAACCTGGCCCGCTATGACGGGGTGCGCTTCGGCCACCGCTGCCAAGCGCCCCGGGACCTGGCGGATCTCTACGAGCGGTCCCGGTCCGAGGGCTTCGGCGCCGAGGTCAAGCGACGCATCATGATCGGCACCTATGTGCTGTCCGCCGGCTATTACGACGCCTATTACCTGAAGGCCCAGCGCATCCGGCGCCTGATCGCCGAGGATTTCCGGCGCGCCTTTACCGAGGTGGACCTGATCCTGGGCCCCACCTCTCCCACTACCGCGTTTCGGCTGGGGGAGAAAACGGCGGATCCGGTGACCATGTATTTATCGGATATTTACACCATCGCCGCCAACTTGGCGGGCTTACCGGCCCTGTCGCTGCCGGTGGCGCCGGTGGCGGGCCTGCCGGTCGGGTTGCAATTGATTGGCGACTATTTTTCCGAGGGGCGGCTGCTGGCGGCGGCCCACGGGTTGCAGCAGGTCACTGATTGGCACCGGGCCATTCCCCCGGAATACGCTTGATCCGGTCCAAGGGGGTACGAGCCATGGCATGGGAAACCGTCATTGGGCTGGAGATTCACGCCCAACTGCTGACCAAATCCAAGATCTTCTCCGGCGCCTCCACCGCCTTCGGCGCCGCGCCCAACACCCAGGCGTGCCTGATCGACCTGGGTATGCCCGGCGTGCTGCCGGTGTTGAACCAGCAAGCGGTGCTGCTGGCGCTGCGTTTTGGCCGTGCCATCGGGGCGGAAATCGGCCGGCGTTCCATCTTCGCCCGTAAGAATTATTTTTATCCCGACCTGCCCAAGGGCTACCAGATCAGCCAGTTCGAACTGCCGGTAGTGGGCCGGGGCGAGGTGGAGATTCTGCTGGAAGACGGCACCAGCAAACGCATCGGCGTCACCCGGGCCCACCTGGAGGAAGATGCCGGCAAGTCCCTGCACGAAGATAGCCGCCTGGCTGGCATGTCTGGCATCGACCTCAACCGGGCCGGCACGCCCCTGCTGGAAATCGTTTCCGAGCCGGATATGCGTTCCCCCCAGGAGGCGGTGGCCTATGCCCGCAAGATTCACCAGATCGTGCGCTGGTTAGGGATCTGCGACGGCAACATGCAGGAAGGCTCGTTTCGGGTGGACGCCAATGTGTCGGTGCGGCCCCTGGGGGCCAGTCAATTCGGCACCCGGGCGGAACTCAAAAATCTCAATTCGTTCCGGTTTTTGGACAAGGCCATCCAGTTCGAAGTGGAGCGCCAGATTGAACTGATCGAAGGCGGCGGCCGGGTGGTCCAGGAAACCCGCCTTTATGACCCCAACCGGGATGAGACCCGTTCCATGCGTGGCAAGGAAGAGGCCAACGATTACCGGTATTTCCCGGACCCAGACCTGCTGCCCCTGGAAATCGATCCCGAGTTGCTGGCAGCGGTGTCCGCCGGGTTGCCGGAATTGCCGGATGCGCGGCGGCAGCGTCTGCGGGACGAGGGCGGACTGTCCGTCTATGACGCGGAAGTTCTCACCGCCAGCCGGGAATTGGCAGATTATTTCGAGGCGGTGGCCGGCGCCAGCGGTGACGCCAAGTTGGCCGCCAACTGGGTAATGGGAGAAGTAACCGCCGCCCTCAACCGGGACGGCCGGGACATCAGCGCCTGTCCGGTGACCGCCGAGCAACTAGCCGGCCTATTGCAGCGGATTCTGGATCAGAGTGTCTCCGGCAAGATCGCCAAGACTCTGTTCGAGGCCCTGTGGAATGGCGAGGGCGAGGTGGATGAACTCATTGAGGCGCGGGGCCTGCGCCAGATCACCGATAGCTCTGCCATCGAACAGGCGGTAGCCCGGGTGATCGCCAACCATCCGGCCCAGGTGGAGCAGTTCCGGGCCGGCAAGGACAAGGTGCTGGGCTTCTTGGTCGGGCAGGTGATGCAGGTCACCAAGGGCAAGGCCAATCCGGCCCAGGTCAATGAGCTGTTCCGGCGTCTGTTGAGTTCCTGAGCTGGGAGAGGGGCGTGCCCTGTTCGGACAGGGGCTCCGTGAGATGGACCTCGATCAGATTGTCACCCAATCGGATCCGGTCGCCGTCCCGGAGGGGCGCGCTGGTGGTCACCAGGTTATCGTTCAGGACCAGGGGTACGCTGGGGTTTAGGTTGAGCAGCATCAGTCCCGTGTTGGCCCAGGAAACGGCAGCTCGAAAGCCGCTATTGTCCCCCAGACGAATCAGGGGCCGATCCAGGGTGACTTTCCGGCCCTGGCCCGGTCCCGTTGCACAATACAGGAATCCCCGTGAAACCGGCTGCCCGTCGTCCAAGTAGCTAGGGGGTGGTGGCGCTGGACGCGGAGCCGGACTTTCTCTCCCTAGGCCCGGATGCTCGCGCAGCTGCCGGGGTGGGTCCCAAAAAACCAGCCGCCGCCCACCCAGTTGAATGACATCTCCATCCTTGAGAAAGCAATAACTGACTCGCTGGTCGTTGATTCTGACGCCGTGGGTGCTATGGAGATCCTTGAGCAAATAGCCGTGGGGACCAGCCACCAAACGGGCGTGGTGCCGGTTGATTTGGGGGTCGATCAGCACCAGCGTGTTGTCTGGGCCGCTACCCAGAGTGACAAACCCCCGTTGCGGCAGAATTTTTTCCTGCAATTGGGCCGCTTTGCGCCAGAGAAGTTTGGCCATGGCTAGGTAACTTGACTTGGAGTTGGATGCCGACCGGGCCGGATTGGCCAATGTAGAATCAGCGCCTGCCTCCCTCCGATAGGCTATGGCTGGGATTGTCACCCATCGGCCGCAATTTTCCAAGTAGCCAATTATTCACCCAGCGGCTCATTCAGGATACGGCGTAACCACAACTCCAGCAGGGCGCAATGCCAAAGCTTGTTGCCCTGGATGCGGGTCAGGTGTAGGTCCGGCGCTGCCAGCAACCGGTCCAGATAGCTCCGCTGGTACAGTCCCCGCTCCCGGCTGGCCTGGGAGTCGAGAATATCGCGCATGAAGGTCAGGAATTCGCCCCGCACGTACTTGAGGGCGGGCATGGGAAAGTAGCCCTTGGGCCGGTCGATGACCGCCGCCGGCAGCAGGTTGCGGGCCATGGCCTTGAGGGGATATTTGCCCTGCTCCCGCAGCTTCAGTTGGGGCGGGCAGCGGGCTGCCAGTTCCACCAGGTCCTGATCCAGAAACGGCACTCGCGCCTCCAGACCCCAGGCCATGGTCATGTTGTCCACCCGTTTGACCGGATCGTCCACGATCAGGGTGGTCACGTCCATGCGCAACACCGCGTCCAGGAATTCATCGGCGTGTGGTTCCGCCAGCAGTTCGCCGATCAAAGCCGAGCTGTGGTCGTCGCCCCCATGGGCGGGTGCCAGCAGGCGCAGCAGTTCATGGTGATCCCGGTCGAAATAGTGACGTGCAAAGCGCTCCAGCCAACTGCCCTGGGTATCGGTGGCCATGCGTGGATACCAGAAATAGCCGCCGAAGACCTCGTCCGCCCCTTGGCCGGATTGGACCACCTTGACTTCCTTGGATACCTGCTCGGCCAATAAAAAGAAGGCCACCGCATCCTGGCCGAACATGGGCTCCGCCATGGCATCCACCGCCTCCGGCAGGCGCCGCAGCACGTCGGCATTGGGGATATGGATGCGCTGATGCTGGGTGGCGTAGCGGGCCACCACCTGGTCCGAATACTCAAATTCATGGCCCTTTTCCTCCGGCTGGTCCTCGAATCCCACGGAGAAGGTGCGGATGGGCGCAATGCCCTGTTCCGCCAGCAGGGCCACCAACAAGCTGGAGTCCAGGCCACCGGACAGCAGCACGCCCACTGGCACGTCGGCGATTTGGTTGCGCTTGCGCACCGCCTCCCGCAGGGACTGGTGGATCAGCTCCAGCCACTCGGATTCGGACCGGTCTTGGGCGGGGCGGGTGGCGTCCAGGTGCCAATAGCGTTCCTCCCGGCGGCGCCCATCCGCCTCGATCAGCAACCAGTGGGCAGGCGGCAACTTGCGGGCGCCCTTGAGGACGGTATGGGGGGCCGGCACCACACCATGGAGGCTAAATTGGAAATGCAGGGCGACCGGATCCAGGGAAGTGTCCAGGCCGCCGGCCGCCAGGAGCGCCTGGATGTTGGACGCGAAGCGGAAGCGCTTGGGATCGTCGCTCCAGTAAAGCGGTTTAATACCCATGCGGTCCCGGGCCAGGAACAGGCGCCGGGCCGCCATATCCCACAGGCCGAAGGCGAACATGCCCTGGAGACGTTTAACGCACTCGGGTCCCCAGGCATGGTAGGCCTTGAGGATGACTTCGGTGTCGCCGTTGGAGAAGAAATGGTAACCGAGGGTTTGTAATTCCCGGCGCAGGGCCGGGTAGTTGTAGATGGTGCCGTTGAACACCAGTGCCAGCCCCAATTCCTGGTCCACCAGGGGTTGGGCGGCCCGGTGGGATAGGTCGATGACCGCCAGGCGCCGGTGGCCGAAACCCAGCGGGCCGTCGCCGAAGCTGCCTTCGTGGTCCGGGCCCCGCCGCGCTAGGCGGCGGGTCATGCGCTGTACCGCCGCCAGGTCCGCCGGGGCGCCATCGAATCTCAGTTCGCCGCAAATGCCGCACATGGAGAATCCTTGCTAATCAATGCTTGCTGGGACCCGCATGGACCGTTGGTAGCGGCGGGTAGCGCCAACAGGGTCTAGGTCTGGCTAAGGGTGCCGTGACCGCCACCGCCGGGGGTCTCGATCCGCAGGCGATCACCGGGTTGCAGGGTAAGGCTGACCTTGGCCGGCAGGGCTTGGCCGTTGACCAGGTTGACGCCAGGCGCACCGGGTTGCCCGCCAGCCAAGCCCCAGGGCGGGTGGCGACGCCGTTCACTGAGCAGGGTGGCTTGGGCTGGCGCCAGGATTTCAAATTCCCGGATCAGCCCATCGCCACCGGGCCGTTGGCCGCCGCCACCGGAACCCCGGCGCAACTGGTAGCGGGTGATGCGTAGTGGGAAGCGGGTTTCCAGCGTTTCGATGGAGGTGTTCAGGGTATTGGTCATGTGGGTCTGGACCCCGGACAGGCCGCCGCCCTGGGGTCCCGCGCCCATGCCGCCGCCCAGGGTTTCGTAATAGTCCCAGGCGTGGCCCGCTGCCCGGCTGCCCAACGCTAGGTTGTTCATGCTGCCCTGGCTAGCGGCGGGAATTCGCTCTGGCAACGCCTGGGCTAGGGCGCCCAATAGGGCGTCCACCACCCGGCTGCTGGTTTCCACGTTGCCGGCCGCCACCGCCGCCGGGTAACCCGCGTTCAGCAGGCATCCGGCTGGAACTGTCAACCTGATGGGGCGGAAAATACCGGCGCAGGTGGGGATTCGCTCCGGCATCAGGCAGCGAAACACGTAATAGACCGCCGCCGCCGTGACCGCCAGCGGACAGTTGAGGTTGCCCGGCACCTGGGGCGCGCTGCCGGTGAAATCCACCAGCAGATCGCCATTCTGCATGGTCAGGCGCACCCGGATCGGCAAATCCTCATGGCCCTGGCCGTCGTCGTCCAGCCAATCGGTGAATTCGAACCGGCCATTCGGCATATCCGCCAGCGCCGCCCGGGCGGCCCGTTCTCCGTAGTCGTTCAGCGCTGCCAAGCCAGTCAGGAATGACCCGGTGCCAGCGCTGGCCAGCAGTTCGCCGAGACGCCCGATGCCCGTCCGGTTGGCGGCGATTTGGGCCGAGAGGTCGCCGGTCATGGCGTCCGGATGGCTGGTGGCGGCGCGGATCCGCTCCCACAGGGGGGCCTGGGGCTGATCGTCCCACAGCAGAAATTGGGGCGCCAGCAACAGGCCTTCCTGGTCGATATGGGTGGACAGGGGCATGGAACCCGGCGCGCTGGCGCCAATGTCCGCGTGATGGGCGCGGTTGACCAGGAAGCCCAGCAACCTTTCACCCTGGTGGAAAGGCGCGACCAGGGTCAGGTCCGGCAGATGGGTGCCCCCTAGGAAGGGGTCATTGAGGATCAACATACTCTTGGGACGCCAATCGAAGCGCCCCACTAAGTCCGCCATAGCGAACGCCATGCTGCCCAGATGGACTGGGATATGGGCCGCTTGGGCCGCCAACTGGCCCTGGGCATCGAAGATAGCGCAGGAGAAATCCAGCCGGTCCCGGATGTTGGGGGACAGGGCCGCGTCGCGCAGCATGGCGCCCATTTCCTCGCAAATGGCCGCCAGGCGGCTGGCGAACAGGCTTAGATCCACCGGGTTCATGCTAATAATCGGACCCGTCGTCGCCCGGGCGGCCGTCCTTCCAGCCCATGCGCACGGCTTTGCGGGACCAGATGATCACATAATGGGCGCCACTGGCGGCCAAGGTGGCAAGCAGCATTAACTGGAGCCCGATCAGGAGGACTTCCGGGATTGGCTGGGGTCCCGCATTCATGGTCACCAGCACCACCAGCAGCAGTTGCAGCAGGGTGTTGAGTTTACTGACCAGACTGGGGGCGGGCTGCACCTCTTCCACCATGAAGTTGTAGTAGAGGGCGCCGCCGATGATGACCAGGTCCCGCAGCACCGCTGCCACCACCAGCCAAATGGGAATCAGCCCGATGGTGCCCAGCACCAGGAACGCCGTCATCAGCAAGGCCTTGTCCGCCAGGGGGTCCAGGAGGCCGCCGAGCCGGCTTTGCCAGCCGAAGTGCTTGGCAAGCCAACCGTCCAGGCCGTCCGACAGGCCAGCCAGGGCGAACATCCAAAGCGCGGTGCTGTAGTCCCGGCACAGCAGGAAATACATCACCGGAATGGTGAACAGCATACGCGCCGCGCTGATGATGTTGGGAATGTCCCGGGGGGCGAAGGGCAGCATCATGGGGCGTTCCCAGTCCTGTCGCCAAGGTCGCCCTGGACAGGGTCCAGTGCCATGAAAACCTCTCCAAACGGGGGCATCGGCCAATGATAGCCCGAGCTTCCGGTCGCTGTCGAAATCTGCATCCGCTTGTTAGAATCCCCGCCCAACCTCGCCGCCGGAGCCCGATGCGTGACCTCCCCAGACCCCCACAACCCCATCAGTTACCGGGACGCCGGCGTTGACATCGACGCAGGCAACAACTTGGTCGAACGCATCAAGCCGCTGGTAAAGTCCAGCTTTCGACCCGAAGTACTGACCGGCTTGGGCGGCTTCGGCGGCCTATTCGAGTTGCCGCTGCACCGGTACCGCCAGCCGGTGCTGGTTTCCGGCACCGACGGCGTGGGCACCAAGCTCAAACTGGCCCAACGTATGGCGCGGCACGACAGCATCGGCATCGATCTGGTGGCCATGTGCGTCAACGATATTCTGGTGTCCGGCGCCGAACCCCTGTTCTTTTTGGATTACTTCGCCACCGGCGCCTTGGACCTGGATGTGGCGGAAGCGGTGATCCGGGGTATCACGGCGGGTTGTATCCAGGCGGGCTGTGCCCTGATCGGAGGCGAGACCGCCGAAATGCCGGGCATGTACGCGGCCGGCGACTATGACTTGGCCGGTTTTGCGGTGGGGCTGGTGGAAAAGGACGCGATTCTGGGCGCCGAGCGGGTACGGCCTGGTGACGCCCTGCTGGCCATCGCCTCCTCGGGTCCCCATTCCAACGGCTATTCCCTGGTGCGCAAACTGTTGGATCTGAGCGGCGCCGACCTGGGTTCGGACCTGGCCGGCCGGTCCCTGGGGGACGCCCTGTTGGCGCCTACCCGCATCTATGTGAAGCCGGTGCTGGCGCTGCTTCAGGAGTTGGACATTCACGCCCTGGCCCACATCACCGGTGGTGGTCTGACCGAAAATTTACCCAGGGTGCTGCCGGTGGATAGTTGCGCGGACCTGGACCTGGACTCCTGGGAATTACCGGCTCCGTTCCGCTGGCTGATGGCCCAGGGTCCGGTGGCCCCGGCGGAAATGCGGCGTACCTTCAATTGCGGGGTCGGCATGGTGGTGGCGGTGGCGCCGGGGCAGGCGGCGGCGGTGCTGGACCTGTTGGCGGAGCGAGGTGAACAGGCTTGGCTGCTCGGCCGGGTCAGCGAGGCTCAGGGCCCAGCGGCAGTGCGTTACGCCGGAGGCGATTGGACATGAGCCAACCCCTCGCCCTGGTGGTGCTCATTTCCGGTAGCGGCAGCAATCTACAGGCGATCATCGATGGGGTCCGGGACGGTTCCCTGCCAGTCGAGATCCGCGCCGTGATCAGCAACCGGGCGGATGCGGGCGGGTTGGAACGGGCCGCCCAGGCTGGCATTCCCACCCAGGTGCTCAGCCACCGGGATTTCCCCAGCCGGGAAGCCTACGACTATGCGTTGACCGATCTGATCAACCGTTTCGAGCCGGGCCTAGTGGTGCTGGCCGGCTTCATGCGCATCTTGACCCCCTATTTGGTTAATAGGTTTCATGGGCGGCTGCTCAACATCCATCCGTCCCTGTTGCCCAAGTATCGAGGCTTGCACACCCACGAGCGGGTGCTGATGGGGGGTGACCGCCGCCACGGCGCCAGCGTCCATTTTGTCACCCCAGATTTGGACAGCGGCCCCCTGATATTGCAAGTGCGGGTGGCGGTGCGCAAGGACGATGATGCCGCCAGCCTGGGCGCCAGGGTACTGCGGCAGGAGCATCGGATCTATCCCCAGGTGATCCGTTGGTTCGCCGAGGGGCGCCTGCGCCTCACCGAGTTTGACCAGGTCGCCCTGGACGGCGGCATTCTCGCGGAACCGGTGCGTTGGACCTCGGATTTGCCGGAGGGGCCGGTCTAGGGTCGCGGCAGGGTGACCCCCTGCTGGCCCTGATATTTCCCGTCCCGGTCCCGGTAGGAACTGGTGCAAACCTCGTCGGATTCAAAGAACAGGATCTGGGCTACCCCTTCGTGGGCGTAGATCTTGGCGGGTAGAGGCGTGGTGTTGGAAAACTCCAGCGTCACGTGGCCTTCCCACTCAGGCTCCAGCGGCGTCACGTTGACGATAATACCGCAGCGGGCGTAGGTGGATTTTCCCAAGCAGATGGTCAACACGTTGCGCGGAATGCGCAGGTACTCCACGGTGCGTGCCAAGGCGAACGAGTTGGGTGGGATGATGCAGATGTCGGATTGCATATCCACGAAACTGCGTTCGTCGAAGTTTTTGGGGTCCACGATGGTGGTGTTGATGTTGGTGAAGATCTTAAATTCGTCGGCACAGCGGATGTCGTAGCCGTAGCTGGACGTGCCGAATGAGATGACCCGCCCACCGCCCGCCTCCCGTACCTGGCCCGCCTCGAAGGGTTCGATCATCCCCTGGGTCTGGGCCATGTGGCGGATCCAGCGGTCAGATTTGATGCTCATACGTGTTAGGGATCAGGATTCCAACGAATAGGGAAACCCGGGCGGGGGCACCGTGCCTTCGTAGCGCACCGAGATGGTGCCCCACTCCACGGCGGTGGTCAGGGCGGCGTCCATGTCCTTGCCGTGGGCCAGGGCGTGGCACAAGCCGGCGGCGAACACATCCCCAGCGCCGGTGGTGTCCAACACCTTGCCGGGCGGAGCGGCGGCGCTCAACACCCGGTCCGGTCCATAGGCCTTGGCCCCCTCGGCGGCGTCGGTGATCACCATCCAGGCGAGGTGGGCACCGGCGATGCCGAAGCCGGCGCCATAGGGATCGGCCAGGAATTTCCCATCCAGGTCCGCCGCCGACGCCACCAACACCTGCGCGGGCAGACAACCGGCATCCAGGGGCGGTACATGGGCCACCACCAGACCCCCGTGCTGGACCCGCTTGTCCAGGATCGGCTGCAGGGCCGGGTCGGCGCTGCGCACGTACAGGCAGTTGGCCGGGATGGCCGCCAAGGCGGAGGGCAGGGGCACCCGGGCGCGGGATAGGTTGACGATGGTCCGTTCGCCGCCTTCTTCAAGAATCACGAGCGAACGGGTGGTGGCGTCCGCACCCCGTTCGAGATAGCGGGTGTCCAGCCCCATGCGCATCAGTTCTTGCATGAGGCGCTCGCCGTCGGGATCGTCGCCCACGGCGCTAACGATCAGGGCCCGGTCGCCGGCCCGTGCCAGGGCCATGCCGGTGTTGGCGGCGCCGCCACCGATGCGCTTGCCGATCCAGCGGCCCTGATTATGGGCACCGCTCCGCAGCGGCGATTCCATCTTGACCACCTCATCCCAGGCCACGGATCCGACTACCAAGATGTTTGCCATGGGGAACTTCCTCTATTGGTTAAAGAGACGCTGCCACCAGCGGCGCCGATTCTGGGCGGCCCGGGCTGCGTTGAGATCACAGGGCGGCAATTTGGTCAACAACCAACCCGGCAACGGCGGATTGGTGCTGTAACCGCAGGATACGCCCAGATTATTAGGATCATAAATTTTGATGAAGCGGGGCTGCTGGAGGTCATCGGCGTACACGATCCCGCAATAATCCTCCGCATGGTCCTGACGCAACAGACGATCAATCTCGGTGACGAACATCCGCACCCGCTGCTGGTCTGCCGGTGCCTTGGGCGGCGCCTCACCTACCGCGTAGACAAACCAACCCCCATCGGCGTCGGCGTACACTCGCTCCCACAGGGCATCCAGGTGATGCCACCGTAGCGCGGAGGTAAAACTGCCCCGAAACGCGGCTAGGAACGAGTCCCGGACGGCGGATTCCGGATCATGGCTTGGGTCGGTCATCGAACAACACCTAGGCACGAAAATCGGACCCCTCCCTGGGGCTGGCTTCAATTGGACAGCAAAAACAAGCTATAATGCCCGTTTTTTCCACCACTTGACAAGCACCCATGAGCCAGCCCCTGTTTCAATCCAACCTGCCTGATTTGCGTTTGCTGCATCGCGGCAAGGTCCGGGACATTTACGAGGTTGATGAGAAACAATTATTGGTGGTGGCCAGCGATCGGTTGTCCGCATTCGACGTGGTGCTGCCCCAGCCGATCCCCGGCAAGGGCGAGGTGTTGACCCGGGTGTCCAATTTCTGGTTTGGCCGCACCCAACATTTGGTGCCGAATCATCTGGTGGATCGGCCCCTAGGGGAGGTGGTCCCAGATCCAGTCCAACGGGCGAGCCTCGCCAGTCGGGCGGTGCTGGTGCGGCGCCTGCAACCCTTGCCGGTGGAGGCCATCGTGCGCGGCTATCTGGTCGGCTCCGGTTGGAAGGATTACCAGCAAACCGGCGCCCTGTGCGGTATCCCCCTGCCGCCCGGATTGGTTTTGGCGGACCGGCTGCCCGAGCCGATCTTTACGCCGTCCACCAAGGCGGCGATTGGCGATCATGACGAAAATATCGATTTCGACCAGGCTGTCGCCCTGCTGGGCGCGGACGTGGCCCGTCAAGTGCAGGCTTTAAGTTTGCGGATCTATTCAGAATGCGCCGCTTATGCCTGGGCGCGGGGTATCATCATCGCCGACACCAAGATGGAATTCGGGCTGGATGACCAGGGCCGGGTATATCTGATCGACGAGGTGCTGACGCCGGACTCGTCCCGCTTTTGGCCCGCGGACCAGTATCAACCAGGGATCAGTCCGCCCAGTTTTGACAAGCAGTTCGTCCGCGACTATCTGGAAACCCTAGATTGGGACAAGACGCCACCGGGACCGGAATTGCCCCAGGCGATCATCGACCGGACGGCGGAGAAGTACCGTGAGGCGGAACAGCGCCTGACTGGGCGGTGATTCTGTCCGGCAAGGGGTTCAGTTTCGGTTCAGAGCAGGGACAGCATGCTGGACGCTGGTCAGTTTAGCCCTGGGACGCCGGCGCATTGCCGTTCACCCCTGACTTGCCTCTGTGTGCGGAGTCTGAAGTCCGCCGGCTAAAGGAAGTTTCCCCATGAGTTTGCAATCTGCCCAGATATTCTTCCGCCAGTGGTTGCGGGCGCCTCTCCAAACCGGGGCCGTGCTGCCAAGTGGCAGCGCCTTGGTCAAGGCCTTGGCGGGGGAGGTGGATCCCGCCGATCCCGGCGTCGTGGTGGAACTGGGCGCCGGCACCGGCGCGGTGACCAAAGCCTTGTTGGACCGTGGGGTGGCGCCGGAGCGTTTGTACGTCATCGAGCGCAATCCCGAGTTTGTGGCCCTGCTGCGGCGCCGGTTCCCGGAGGCCAGGGTGTTGCATGCGGATGCGACCCATCTCCATGATCTGCTGCCCCAGCATGGGGTGGAGGTGGTGTCCCAGGTGGTTTCCGGATTACCGTTGCGCTCCCTACCCTTCGAGGTGGAGCGGGGGGTATTGCGCGCCGCCTTCCGTATGCTGGCCCCGGGCCGGCGGTTTATCCAATTTACCTATGGCTTTACCGCCCCCATCCATCCCGAGATCAAAAAGCGCCTTGGGTTGGTGGGGCATCCGGTGACGCGGGTGTTGCTCAACATACCGCCCGCAGTGGTTTGGAGTTTCACTGCCGCCCCGCATGGCGCTGCCCGTTCCCTAAAGTCCTATTAGAGCCATCGCGCTGCTGGTCCTGCGGTCTGGGGATCAGTGGACGGCCCAGTTGTGCCCCATCAAAGGAAGAATATTCTTGGATAAAATTCCGCCCCGCAGGGGATGGGTTACAATGGATGGAGTGAGTTTGATTACATTAACCGGGTAGTTAGAGCGGCGGAAATGAGTCGACCGCTATCCGAAAAACTGAGGAGGATATTGATGACTAGAAAAATAACCTTACCCTTGTTGGCCGTTTTGGCGGTCGGCGGGCTGGGCCTGGGTGGCTCGCATCCGGTTCAAGCCGGTAGCTTTAATCCCATGGACATGATGAACCCAAGCAAGATGTTTGGTGGCGAACGGGGCCGTAACGATCGTTACGACGGGCCGCCTCCCTATCCCACCGGAGGGCCGGGATACTATGGGGCCGGACCCTACGATCCAGGTGCCTATCCCTGGGGCGGCGGCTATGGGCCGGTACCGCCCGGTGGCGCGACCGCGCCGAGTTATTACGGAGTTCCACCAACGGGGGCGCCGGGCGTGCCTAATTACGGGGCTCCACCGGCGACTTATCCGGGTGCCCCTGGTCTGACAGCCCCGGCGCCTGCCGCGCCCTCAACCCCGGCCACCTCGTCCGGTCCCTCCAAGGCGGAGATGGCCGACCGAATCCGCCAATTGGAGGATCAGGTTCGGCAGATGGAGGCGGCTAAGAAGCCCGTCCCATCATCGCCACCGCCGGCGTCTGCCCCTCAAAGCTATTACCCAGCGGATCAATCGGCACCTGGTAATTATCCGTTCCGGCCCCTCGGGCTCGGCAAATAGGCTTGGTTCGGGTTCGGGTGCCAAACCCGAACCCCCACTCGCTCCGCAGGGTTGGGGGGCGCTAGGCTATCCAGGGAGCGGAGCGAGAGACCTATCCAAAAGCCGGCGCCAGCGCTTCCGCCAGCAGTTCCACCGGATGGCAGATCCGGATTTTCTTCTCTGACGTGCGTAGGCCAGCGCCCAATTGGAGCGCGCAGCCGACGTTGGTGGTGACCAAGATATCCGGGCGCCACTCAGCCAGTACCGCCAATTTTGCATCGAGCAACCGCTGGGAGAGTTCGGGCTGGGTCAGGGTATAAAGGCCCGCTGCTCCGCAACAAATATCGTTGTCAGGCAGTTCGAACAGGTCCAATGCGGGAATACGGCTCAATAGGTCCGTGGCCGATTGGCTGTCTCCCAGGCCGTGGCGATGGCTGCAGGGGAGATGCACGGCCACCCGTCGCCGGATCCCTGTGGGTTGCCAGGTGGCGGGCCAGGGGTAGTCAGCGAGAAACCGGCATATTTCGACCGCCCGTTCCGCCATGGCCGGATGCTCCCGCAATTCAGTTCCACAGGCGCTGGCAAGGAAGATGATGGCCCGGTAGTTAGAATCTCCATGACGCTGCGCGCTGGCGTCGAGAAGCCGATCCGCCTCCTGGGTAAAACCGGCGTGGCGGTGGATGGCGCCGCAACAATCCGGTTGGGCGGGAATATCCACTGCAAATCCCAGTCCAGTGAGTAAATCAACCGCAGCCCGAAGCGCTGTTTGCGAAAAATAGCGGCCCACGCATCCCCCATGCAGACTGACTCGTCCGGCTAGCCCTCCTCGTTCCTGATAATGGGGTTCCAAACGATCCCTGGGTACATTGCCCGGCAGGAGCCATTCTGCTCGCTCCAAACCCAGGGGTCTGAGCACCCCGAGTTTTCGGGCATAGGTTCTGGCCAGGGGCCGCGCCAAGGTTCGTAGCCCAGTCGCAATAGCGGCGGGATTGGCGGCCAAGCCTAGTAGGCTCGCCGTCAGCCAACGGCGCTGGGTCGAGAGCATCTCGGTTTGGTGGCGGCGGACCTGGTCCAGAATCCGGGCATAGGGCACCTTGGACGGGCAAACCGACTCGCAGGAACGGCACAGCAGACAGTGGTCCAGATACCGGTAGTTGTCGGCTGTGTCGGGCAGGGCTCCGGACAGCAGGCCCTGTATTTGGGCGATGCGACCCCTTGGGGATTCGCTTTCGTTCGCGGTCAGGCGAAAGGTGGGGCAGGCAGGGAGACATAGGCCGCACTTGACACAGATGTCGGTCAGGGCGAGCAGTTGATCGTCATTCACGGAGCAGGCCGGGATCGTAAAATACCTAATATAGCGAGGCGTTTGACCTAATTGTTGACTAGGCAGTGAAAAAGAAATGTCGTACTACAGTAAACATGTGTTTTTTTGTACCAACGTGCGCGACGACGGTAGCGCCTGTTGTGGAACCGCCAACGCCCAGGGCGCCCGGGACTACATGAAGAGTCAGTGCAAGCTGTTGGGCCTGTCCGGACCCGGCAAGGTACGAGTCAATAACGCGGGTTGCTTGGATCGATGCGACCGGGGTCCGGTTTTGGTGATCTACCCGGCCGGCACCTGGTACACCTACGTGGACCTGGAAGACATCGACGAAATTATCCGCGCCGAATTTCAGGAGGGGAGGTCGGTGCCCCGCCTGTTGGTGGACTAATGGAAATCCAGGAATCGCCTTGCCGGCGCGCATATTGCCGCGAAAAGCGTAAAAAGATATATAGGGAATTATTAAGCTCACGCTGGGAGCTGGCAGTAAAACTTACTCT
>CAZIHO010000081.1:5709-16767 GCA_964538875.1 uncultured Chromatiaceae bacterium | reverse complement strand
GGCGGGCTTGTCATCGTAAGCGCATGAATTTCGAGACCCATTTGCGCCAGGCCGGGCTCAATGAATTGCGCCGGGAACTCTACCGGCGCCTGGCGGAACTGGGCCTGGGCCGGGATTTGGTGGTGTATGCAAGGGCTCCGGAGTAGCGGCCAAGGTCTAAGCTGAGCTAAAGGACGGGTTATGCCGCTGTTTCTCGGATTACCTGCCGGGTCAACCTCCCCTTTGTCGTACGAAAAGATGAGCATTTGGTGAGCCGTCTTTGACAGGAGTTGCCTTAACATCAAGAAACTTCTGTGACCGAACCAACTCGCCCAACTTTTGAAATCCGTAGTTCCGCGGGTCGAAGGATGGATTTGCCTTCATGAGAAAGGCACCTACTTGAGAAAGAGCGGCCCACCCATCTTCCCGCGTTGCTGACGCGACTGCCTGTATCAGGGCAGGTTGAAGCGGTTCAGCCGGCGAAGGCAACGACGGAGCAGGTGCGTCCTTGGTAACCGGCCTTAAAATTTCGGTGTAAACGAATTTATCGCAGGCCGCGACAAAAGGCCTGGGGGTCTTCTTCTCGCCAAAACCGTACACCGCAAGTCCAGCTTCACGGATGCGGGTGGCCAAGCGAGTGAAATCGCTGTCAGATGAAACTAAGCAGAAACCATCGACGCTCCCGCCATGCAACAAATCCATGGCATCGATGATGAGAGCCGAATCTGTCGCATTCTTGCCTACTGTAAACCGGAACTGTTGTACCGGCTGGATAGCTAGGTTATGGAGTGTTTCCTTCCATCCGGCCAGGTTGGGCGTGGTCCAATCTCCATAGGCTCGCTTTACCGTCGCAGTGCCATATCTTGAAATCTCGGCCATCAGTTCGCCCACAATGGACGCTTGAGCATTGTCCGCGTCTATCAGTACCGCTAGCTTTTCCGTGGAAGAAGTTGCCATGTTGATGGTTCATTTGACCTAACCGGCTCGCATCCTCAACAAATGCTCCGCCAGGGCAAAATCGTCGGGGGAGTCCATGTCCACGGCCCGCAGGTAGGGCATCCGATAGCCGGTCCGGCGGGAAGTGGCGGGTTCCACCCCGGCTAGCAACACCTGGGTGCGGCCCCACAGAAAGGTGCCGTTGGGGGCCACCCAGTCCGGGAACTCCTGGGATGGCCGGTAGAACTGGTCCAAAAACACCGGGCGCAGATAGCCAGTCTCCGCGCTCATGGCCTTATAGGGGTGTAACGGAAACGCACTGACGGACAGGACGAAATCCACCTGGGCATCCTGCTCCAGCAGACGGAAGCCGCCCCGCAAATCCTCGGCCCGGAGCAACACGGCAGTCGCGTAGATATTGCAATAAAACTCCGGGAGCTGGCCCGCAGCGGCCAGCGTCCGCAACACCTGCTCCACTACCTGGCCCGCCGGCACCGCGTCGCCGGCCAAATGGTCCGGCCGCTCCAGCACTTCCGCGCCCCAGTCCCTGGCCACGGCGGCAATCTCTGGGTGGTCCGTGGACACCAGCACCCGTGCAAACAGGCCCGATTCCAGGGCCGTCCGGACCGGATAGCTCAGCACCGGCTGGCCGGCGATGGGCCGGATGTTTTTCATGGGGATGCGCTTGGAACCCCCCCGCGCCGGGATGATGGCGACCGCGCCGGGGCTGGGGTTAGCGCCGGACATGGGGCGGGCTAGCCCAGGACCCGGCGGCTGGAGCGCGGCACTAGCCGGTCCACGGCCTAGGCTCCCAGCCGCTCCCGTACCCAGGGCTCCACCTGGGCCAGGGCGTCGTCCAGGCCCTCAGGACGATTGCCGCCGGCCTGGGCCAGGTCGGGACGGCCACCGCCCCGGCCACCCACCTTGTCCGCCACCGCGTTGATGAGTTGTCCGGCCGGCAGTTTGCCCGTGAGGTCCTTGGTGACGCCCGCCGCCAGGTTGACCCGGTCCCCGGCCACCGCTGCCAGCAGGATCACCGCCGAGCCCAGCTTGTCCTTGAGTTGGTCCAGGGTGTCCCGCAGGGTCTTGGCGTCTCCCCCTTCCAGGCGCGCCGCCAGTACCTTGACCCCAGCCACCTCCTTGGCCTGGGCGGCCAGATCGGCGCCGACACCGCTGGCCAGCTTGAGCTTGAGTTGCTCGACTTCCTTTTCCAGCTTGCGGTTGCGGTCCAGCACCTGGTTGACCCGCTCATCTACCTGGGCACGGTCGCCGTGCACCAGATCCGCGATGCGGCGCAGGGTGTCCGCCTCTTGTTCCATGAGTTCCACCGCCCGGGCGCCGGTCAGGGCCTCGATGCGGCGCACGCCGGCGGCGATGCCGGTTTCGGCGATGATACGGAACAGGCCGATGTCCCCCGCCGCCCGCACGTGGGTACCGCCGCATAGCTCGGTGGAGAAATCCCCCATGCGCAGCACCCGCACCTGGTCCCCGTATTTTTCGCCGAACAGGGCCATGGCGCCGGCTGCCTTGGCTTCCGCCAGGCTGGTGACCCGGGTTTCTACCGGATGGTTAACCCGGATCTGGGTGTTGACCAGGCGTTCGATTTCCTGGAGTTGGGCCTGGGTGATGGGTTCGAAATGGGAGAAGTCGAAGCGCAGCCGTTCCGGATCCACCAGGGAGCCCTTCTGGCTGACGTGTTCGCCCAGTACCCGGCGCAGCGCCGCGTGCAGCAAATGGGTGGCGGAATGGTTGAGGGCGGTGGCGGCGCGCAGGGCCCCGTCCACCTCGGCGTCCACCTCGGCGCCAGCGCGCAATTCGCCGCGCCGCACCTGACCGTAATGAACCACCAGGTCGCCGGCCTGCTTGCGGGTGTCCTGCACCTGGAATTCCGCATCCCCAAGCCGCAGCAGGCCCTTGTCGCCCACCTGACCGCCGGATTCAGCATAGAAGGGGGTGCGGTCCAGCACCACCATGCCCGACTCGCCGGCGCTCAGGCGTTCCCGGGGCTGGCCTTCCTGAAACAGGGCGCGCAGGGTGGCCCGCTGTTCGAGGCGGTCATAGCCCACGAATTCACAGCCGCCCTCTAGATCCAGGCTGATGCCCTGGGCGGCGCCGAAATGGCTGGCGGCCCTGGCCCGTTGCCGTTGCCCGGCCATGGCTTCCTCGAAGCCGGCCATGTCCACCGCCAGGTTCCGCTCCCGCGCCAGATCGGCGGTGAGGTCAACGGGGAAACCGTAGGTGTCGTAGAGCCGGAACAGGGTTTCACCGGGGATGACCTCCCCGGACAGGTGCGCCACCGCCTGGTCGAAAATGCGCATGCCCTGGTCCAGGGTCTCGGCGAAACGCTCTTCCTCGACCCGTAGCACCCGGGCGACCCGTTCCTGGGCCTCCACCAGTTCCGGGAAGGCGGCGCCCATTTCCTGGACCAGGGGTTCCACCAGACGATGGAAGAAAGGCTCGTTCAGGCCCAGTTGGTAGCCGTGGCGCAGGGCGCGGCGGATGATCCGGCGCAGCACATAGCCCCGGCCCTCGTTGCTGGGGGTGACGCCATCGGTGACGAGGAAGGCACAGGAGCGGATGTGGTCCGCGATCACGTACAGGGAGCGATTTTCCAGATCGCCGGTGCCGATGATGGCCGCCGCCGCCCGGATCAGGCGCTGGAACAGGTCGATCTCATAATTGCTGTGCACGCCCTGGAGCACCGCTGCCAGGCGTTCCAGGCCCATGCCGGTGTCCACCGAGGGACGCGGCAGGGGTGTTAGGGTACCGTCCGCCGCCCGGTCGTACTGCATGAACACCAGGTTCCAAATTTCGATGTAGCGGTCCCCCTCCTCGTCCGGGGAACCGGGCGGACCGCCGGGCACCGAGGGACCGTGGTCGTAGAAGATTTCCGAGCAGGGGCCGCAGGGACCGGTGTCGCCCATGGACCAGAAGTTGTCTTTGAGGCCGCAACGGGAGAAGCGGGCCGGGGCCACGCCCACCTCGTCCAGCCAGATGCCGGCCGCCTCGTCGTCGTCCTGGAACACGGTCACCCACAGCCGCTCCGGGGGTAGCCTCAGCACCTGGGTCAGGAACTCCCAGGCGTATTGGATGGCTTCCCGCTTGAAGTAGTCGCCGAAACTGAAGTTACCCAGCATCTCGAAGAAGGTGTGATGCCGTGCGGTGTAGCCCACATTTTCCAGGTCGTTGTGCTTGCCGCCGGCTCGCACGCAGCGCTGGCTGGACACCGCCCGTTGATAAGGACGCCGCTCCCGGCCCAGGAACAGGTCCTTGAACTGGACCATGCCGGCGTTGGTGAACAACAGGGTGGGATCGCCTGCGGGAATCAGGGAACTGGACGGCACCACTTGGTGGCCCCGGTCGGCGAAGAAATCCAGAAAAGCCTGGCGAAGCTCGGCGCTGCTAGTCATCATGGGTATCGAGACAATCGTTCAGTGGGGCAAAATCCAGCATACGGCCGATCTGGCCGCTGGAAAAACCGCGATATTCGAGGAAACGGGCGCGGCGCGCAAGTTCCTGGCGGGTCCTGGCTGGCTGGGCGCCAAACTTCTTGCGCTGCGCCGCCGCCAGTTGTTCCGACCAGAAATCCTCGTCCTGATCCAGATAGGTTGCCACCAGGCCTGGGTCCAGGCCCCGCTGGCATAACTCGGCGCGAATGCGCAGGGGGCCAAAACCGGCACGGATGCGCTGGTCCACGTAGGCTGCCGCGAAACGGGCGTCGCTGGCCAAGCCCCGCTCCGCCAGCCGTTCTACCACTGCTGCCACCGCGTCCGGGTCCAGGCGCCGCGCCAGCAACTTGGCGCGCAGTTCCGCCAGGCTGTGTTCCCGGTTCGCCAGCAGCCCTAGGGCCAGCTGCTCGACCTGGGTGGCCGGGTCCGGGTCCAGGCTAGATCTCCCCGTCGTCCAGGGTGGCTTCCGGCTCCAGGACCACCGGCGGTAACGCGGATGCGCGGATCTTCTGTTCGATCTCTGCCGCCATGGCCTTGTTTTCTTTCAAAAAGTTGCGGGCATTGTCCTTGCCCTGGCCGATTCGGGTGCCGCCGTAGGAATACCAGGCGCCGGACTTCTCAACGATATTGTTGGCCACGCCTAGGTCGATGATCTCCCCTTCCCGGGAAATGCCCTCGCCATACAGGATGTCGAACTGGGCCTGCCGGAACGGCGGCGCCACCTTGTTCTTGACCACCTTGACCTTGGTTTCGTTGCCGATCACCTCTTCGCCCTTCTTGATGGCGCCGGTGCGGCGAATGTCCAGACGCACCGAGGCGTAGAACTTGAGGGCATTGCCGCCGGTGGTGGTTTCCGGGCTGCCGAACATGACGCCGATCTTCATGCGAATCTGGTTGATGAAGATCACCACCGCGTTGCTGCGCTTGATGTTGGCGGTGAGCTTGCGTAACGCCTGGGACATGAGGCGGGCCTGCAACCCCACATGGGAATCGCCCATCTCGCCCTCGATCTCGGCCTTGGGGGTGAGGGCCGCCACCGAGTCCACCACCACCACGTCCACGGCGCCGGAGCGCACCAGCATGTCGGTGATTTCCAGGGCCTGCTCGCCGGTATCCGGCTGGGACACCAGCAGGTCGGTCATGTTGACGCCCAGTTTCTCGGCGTATTGGGGATCCAGGGCGTGTTCCGCGTCCACGAACGCGGCTGTGCCGCCCTTGCGCTGGGCCTCGGCGATGATTTGCAGGGTGAGGGTAGTCTTGCCGGATGACTCCGGGCCATAGATTTCCACCACCCGGCCGCAAGGAACGCCGCCGATTCCCAACGCCAGGTCCAGTCCCAGGGAGCCGGTGGAGATGACCGGAACCTGGACCTTGCCGGCGTCCCCCATGCGCATCACCGAGCCCTTGCCGAATTGCTTTTCGATCTGACTCAGGGCGGCGGCCAGTGCCTTTTTCCGATGGTCGTCCATAAGGTCTCCTCAGGCTGAAAGGGGGAAAGTCGCGGCCGGTGCTCCAGGGGGACGGCAGCGCGGACAGGGGTCCGATTATCCCACGAACCAGGGCCGGCAATCAGGGCGGGGGCTGGCTCCCGGCCGGGCTAGCGGATTCCGCCAGAGGCCACCGGCGCAGCACCTGGTAATGGGGCGCCGGTCCAGCCACCTGGGAGCGTACCAGGACCCAGTCCCGCACCGGCCAGGCCAAGGGGACTGTCAGTTCCTGGCTAGGCGCCTCGTGCAGCCGCCGGGCCAGGGTGACGTGGGGGTTGAAGGGGCGCCGCTCTAGTTCGAAGCCCTCCTCCGCCAGCCCCTGGCCCAGGACCGCCACCAGCTCCAGCAGGGCGGCGGGTGCAACGGCGGCGCCGGCCAGGAACACCTGGGGACGGCGCCAGAAGTCCACCCGGTCCAGGCTCAGGTCAAAGGCGCTGCCCCGCGCCCTGCCAGCAGCCTGTTCGGCGCGCCGGCGGCCGTCCGCGTCCAGTTCTCCCAGGAACGCCAGGGTCAGATGTAAATCCTCGGCATGGACCCGCCGCGTCCTGGGCGGCAGGAACTGGTTTTGGACTGCCAGCAGGCTCTGACGGACTGCGGCGTCTGGCCAGAGGGCGAAAAACAGCCGTTCCCGGTCAGCCATTGGCGAGCTGGTCCAGCAGCCCGGCCAGGGCGGAGCGCACCGTCTGGCCGCGAATGGATTCCCGGTCGCCCTGGAACTGCTCGCAGCGGGTTACCACCTTGCCGCCGGGCAGCACCCAGGCCAGCCACACGGTTCCGACCGGCTTGTCCGGCGTGCCTCCGTCCGGCCCGGCGATGCCGGTCACCGCCACTGCCACCTGGGCGCGGCTGTGGGCCAGGGCGCCCACCGCCATTTCCCATACGGTGGCTTCGCTCACCGCGCCCTGGCGCTCCAGGGTGGTGGGCTCCACGCCCAGCATGTCCTCCTTGGCCGCGTTACCGTAGGTGACAAAGCCCCGCTCCAGCCAGGCGCTGCTGCCGGGCACGTCGGTGATGGCCTTGGCGATCCAGCCGCCGGTGCAGGACTCGGCAGTGGCCAGCATCAAGCGCCGCGCCAATAGGCGTTGCCCCACCTGCCGGGCTAGATCCTGTAGCTCTGTGTGCATCGCTCGTCATTCCCAGCGGACGGAAACAAGGTCGATCCGGCCGCCGCCCTTGACCCGGCCGGTTGCGGGGTACTTTACGAACTGAGCCCCCCCGGCGACAAGGGTATTCAGGCCTAATCCCGTGCCTATGGTCGGAATGGGTCCCACCTGCCGCCCGGCCAGCCTCATTGATCGCCATAGTAATAGGGCGTCTGCCGGGTCCAGGGGCTAGCGGGAAACTGCTTGTGCAACAACTGGAACGCGGCCCGGGACGCACTTAGGGTCCCTTGGTCCACGCAGCCGAACCGGGTTGCCTTCACCGCCAGATGCAGGGCTTCCGGAACCCTGGGGTCCTTGGGGTTGGATTTGCCCCAGAGCAGGGCTTCCTTGCTCAGGTAATTGGGGGCCGGTCCCAGCTTGCCGAGGGCCAGGTATTCTTTGGCCGCCTGGGTCGCCTGCTCCTTGGAAAGGAAGCTGAGTTGGACGTCCAGCAGAGGGCTGGCGGCGGGCAACGCCCGCTCCGGATGCCAGCCGCCGCCGTCCTGGGTGTCGACCGGCGCCAGGGCGCACCACCAGTTGTCCCGGTAGTCGTCCAGCTTGTGGAAGGGTTCCAGGCGGCCCAGATTGGGGTCCAGCACCGGCCGCAAACCGGGATTTTTGAGCAGTACCAGGACCGCAGCGAAACGGCGCGCCTCCGGCGTCTTGGCCTGAAGATAATCGGTCAGTCCCGGCTGCAATTCCCCGCCCAGCTTGGCCAATTCCGTGGCACTCGCCATGGCGATTTCGTCCCGATTCAACAGTAACGCCCGTACCCAGGTGGCGGCCACCAGGCGCCGCCGCAGCCAGTCATCCAAGCCCGGCGCCTGGCTGGCCTGCTGCAGCAACGTCAGGGGAAAGCGGAGGTTCATCAGGGTGGTAGCGTCCTGGTCCATGAGGACCTGCCGGCGGGAAGCGGCGCCCGTACCCGTGCTATCTGACGGGTCTTGGACCCCAACGTCCGGGTCCGGGTCCGGGATTTGCCGGCTGTCCAGGAACAAGCCCTGCCCGGCCGGTTGGCGCTGGGCCAGGGCGAGGAATTCCTCCAGGCTCCGGGCCAGCAACAGGCGCTCCGCGAGCAACTGGTTGCGGGCCGATAGGGGCAGTTCTCCCGCCAGGCGCTGGTCCAGAATCGCCATTGCTTGCTGGGCCTGACCAGATTCCCGCAGCAGGCGCGCCCGCTGATAGTCGAGGCTGGTGGCGGCGGGAGAACCAGCATCAACATGGGCAGCGGCGGCCAACAACTCCGGCGTGCGAGGATGGGACGCCGGGATTTTGCTAAGCGCCGCCACCAGCCAGGGCAGCCCATGGCCCTGGTCCCAACGCTGGAGCGCTGCGGCCAGGGACTCCGGGCTGTTGTCCTGGAAATGGACCACCCAATCGGTCATGTCCCCTTGGCCTAGCAGTTCCCCCCGCCGGGGGGAGATTTTGTCCTTGGGTAAGTCGTCGCTGTAGAGGTCATCGGCGAACCGGTCCAGCAGCTTGGTGTAGTCGTCCAAATCCTCGCCCAGGCTTTGGGTTTGGCCGGCGGCCAAGCTGGCGGCACGGTTCGCCAGCAAGGCGTCCGGCTGGAGCCGAAACTCGATGAAGCGCGCCAGCCGCAGGGCGGCGGGCTGGTATTCGCCCAGCTCCGGGCCGGCCAGGAGGGCCTTGAGCTGGGCCTCCGCCCGCTCCAGGGTGTCCCGGTGGAAATAGTAGCGGGCGTCTGGATGGTCTTTCGGGGGTGGCGTCAGGGTCGCCTGGCGCACCAGACAACGGGTGGCCAGGTAGGGAGCCATGGCACGCCAGGGTGAGCTGGAGTCCTGACTGATTTGGTGAAATTGCTCCGCCGCCTGGTCGAAGTCACCCCGGTAAAACAGAGCGGCGGCGATTTGGTACTGACGATCTGCCCGGTCGGCGGCAGGTTCCTGGTCCGGCAAGGGGAACGGGACGCCGCCCGGTTGCTGGCAATTGCCGAACACCTGATCCTGGGCCGCCAGCCAACGCTTGACCCGCTCCGAGTCAGCGCCGGACTCCTGAATGCGGGCGTCCAGGGTCTGGGCCGCGACCCGGAAGGCGTCCTCCGGGCAATTGCGAAAATTGGTATAAAAATTCTCCAGACTGATGGATTTATAGGGATAGATGGACTTGATCTCTTGCCTGGCGGCGACCTTTTGCCGCGCCGCCAGCCAGGCCGCCACCGCCTGCTCATCGAGGGGTATTGCGCCCTCCTCCGCCCCGGCCGGCGCGGTTAACCCGAGCCGCTTTTTCCATAGGGCCAGCGCTGCCGCCTGCTGGGCAGCATCTAGGCCCACGCCGGTGAGATGGCGGTAGGCAACCACTAAATAGGAGCGGGCATACTCCGGCCGCAGGATACCCAGGGAACCCTGGGCGAAGGGCTCCAGGGGTAAGTCCGGATGCACCGAATAAGAAAATACGGCAAACGGGAAACTGGGACCGCAACCGGGCGCCGGCGCCGTCACCATCAAGCTGGCCAGGGCGACCCCATAGGCCAACCGCCCAGGAAAATATCGCTTTATGGCCGCCATGGCTTGAGCCTCCCTAACGTAGTCTGTAGCAGTTGTCCCGACCAGGACCGTTCGGGAAATAGATAAATCCGGGTGGACGGGGGCAACCAGGGCAAGTCCAAGTCCGTAGACAGGCCGGGACTGACCGGCATAGCACCCAGGTCCAGGGCAGCTTGGCTAGCCAAATGGCGCCGTACCGCACCCCCATCCGCACCCATGCGAAATAGCATGGGCACCACTTCATCCACCGGCAGATCCTTGAGCCAGCGGTCGTGGACCACCCAGGACGCCAGCGCAGTCATGGACAGCCGCTGGGATTCGGGCAGGCCGGCCCGTAACTTGTGGAGTAGCCGCCGGTAAAAGGGCCGTTCCGAGCGCTTGGCATCAAAATCCACCTGGACGCCCACCAGGGGCCGGGATTCCATAAGGGCCAGGATTTCCGTCACGCACCGGTCTTCCTGGTCCGGGGATAAATCCGGGGGGTGCCGCCGGTCGGTTTCAATCCGCGCCACCGCCATCAGGGCAGTACCGTCCGGCACCAGCAGGGGCTGTAGACGCGGCAGCGGGTGAACGCTTCCCCCAGCCAACCGCAGGGTCTTGGCCAAATAGGCAACGCCGGTGTTCCGGGGGTCGATGAACCGCAGGTCATCGGCTCGCTCCCAGGACCAGAGCACCAGGCTGGGCCAGGAGACACCGGTACCCACGTCCCCGGCCCCGCTTTCCGCTGGGATCAGACCAAGCCACAGCAGGAACCCGGGCCAGACCCAAGGGAAGCGGCGCGCCGGCCGACACCCATGGCGCTTGGGCCATCCCAAGCTGAATGATGGACCGGCGCCAGGACAGCGGGTCCACCGGGCCAGGCTCAGAACGGCGACTGCAAATCCGGCCATACCGACCGCAGCAGGGTCCGGTATTGATCCTGTACCCGCTCAAGGGCCTGGTCGTCATCGGCTTCGAAGCGGAAGCCCAGCCCCGGCGGATTTTCGGACGCCCGCACCAGACCCCAACCATCCTCGTACTCGGCGCGTAACCCGTCGATGGTGGTGATCCGGGCGCCGGAAAGCTGGTCCGCCTTGGCCACGATTTGTTCTAGGAGGGCGTTTTGGACGCCATCATCCAGTTCCAAGAACAACTCGGGGGTACTCAAATATTCCGGGAAGTCCTCGAACACCTCTGCGGAACCACGGGGATCTTCCGCCAACAATTCCAGCAACCGGCCAGCGGCGTAGAGGGCGTCGTCAAAGCCGTACCAACGCTCCTTGTAGAGGATATTCCCCGCCCATTGCCCCCCCAGCAAGGCGCCGGTCTGCTCCATCTTGGCCTGCAGGGCGGCGCGCCCGGCCGGACACATGACCGGCCGCCCGCCGTTTTGCAGAATCTGGCTGGCCAGGGAGCGGGAACAGCGCACGTCAAACACCACGTCGCCGCCCGGATGGCGGGTCAGGATGTCGGCGGACAGATACATGAGCAGCCGGTCCGGCCAAATGATGCGGCCCTGGGAGTCCACCACGCCTAGGCGCTCGCCAGTGGAGTCAAATGCCAAGCCGAGATCCGCCCGCTC
>CAZIHO010000081.1:0-5609 GCA_964538875.1 uncultured Chromatiaceae bacterium | reverse complement strand
CCCCGCGCCAGACGGATGTCGTCGCTGACCTGATCGATGTATTCCGGAATCAAGGCCCGCTCCCGGTAGGAGCCAATTCCTTGCACCATGTCGCCCCTTTCCAGGCGCGCCTTGAGTTCCCGCAAACCAGAGCTGGTCAGCAGAACTCCGCCGCGCACGACCTGGAAGCCGTTGACGGTGGGGTCTTCCGCGTCGGAGGCCACCAACACGCCCCAGTCCGAATCCAAACGGCGGATCGCGAAATAGAACACCGGTGCCGGCACCACACCCAGGTCAAGGACCTCGCCACCGGTAGCAACGAGGCCCTCGGTCAGGGCCGAGGTCAGTTCGGACCCCGAGGGCCGGCCATCCCGAGCCAGGATCAGGGTGCGCTGGCCCTCCGCCCGGGCCTGACTACCCAGGGCACGGCCGAGTTCCCGGGCCAATCCCTTGGTCAGGGTTTCACCGGCCACCCCCTGGATGCAACAGGAGCGGAAAATTTCTTCCGGAAATTCGAGCATGAGACTGGTGCGTAATTCGGAAGCCGGCACAGAAACGGACAGGGTGGAGCGCGTGCCGCCCTTGGCCAGACCATCCGCCTGGCCCTTGTCCGCCGATACGGCACCTTTTTCCTGCGCTGCCGCCGGCCGACTGCTGACCCGCCGCTCCCGCAACCTGGGTTCCAGTAACTCGACCACCGCGTTCAATTCCCGGATCTTGAGCCGGGTAAAACTGGAAGAGCGGCCACTCAGTTGGGCGTCCACCCACTTGACCAACAGGGCTTGGTCGCCCTCCAAATCCCCGCGCATCCGCCCCAACTGCCAAGCGAAAATGCCCCCCGCCGCCAATAGCGCGGCCAACAGAGCTATACCACCGCTCCGGAATGCAGTCACCGCCGCGCCCAAGGCCGGCTGATAGGAATAGACGACCCGCAGCACCCCGCCTACCACCGGCAACTCTTGGTCAAACTCTTGACCGAAATTGGCCGGCGTGTTGGGCGTGGTCAGAATGGAAACGTATTGACCCTCGACGCGCTGCTGCACCGCCAAATAGCCGGGCAACTGATCCAGTTCTTGGATCCAGCGGGCGAAATTCTTTTGTTCGAAGGAAATGAGGGCGGTGCCCAGTACCCGGTTGTCGGGTCCCAAAATCGGTGCCACACCGGTCACATGACCCTGGGCGGTACGGGCCAGATGAATTTCCAGGGGGGGAATCTGCTTGGTTTGCTCAGCCTTGCGCATCAAGTCCAGGGCCGCGAAACTCAAGGGCGGCGCGGCATCGGGTTCGGCCCGGTCATGGCCGAAGGGCAACAGGCGCACCCGCAGCACCGCCGGTAGCAGGGATGCCAATTCTCCCGCCAGGTTGCCCCGGCCGGCTTCGCCACCGCTTTGCAGGCTCTTGGCCACGTTACCATTCTTGGCCACGTCTTCCACAGCCTTGCGATACGAGCCGAGAGCTTCATTGAGACGTTGCACCAGGGTCAGGGCGGACAGCCGCATCCGCTCCCGTTCCGCTTCCTGTATGAACTGATCTTGTAAGAACAGCAGCCCGCCCATGACCGCGGAAAACCCCAGGGCAATCCCCACGAAAGCGACGATCCAATAGCTGGCCAGGGATTGGCTGGGTTTGGATAGAACCAATTCTTCCGCTGCATCGGCCTCGGGGAGGTCCCTTTTCCGTTTCATTAGGTTAGCCCCCTTATCCAATGTTCTTCCAAGATACCCATCCCGCTGGTCTTCGCGGCGTGGGGCTGGACCAGGCCGCGCACCACCTCCTGGGCCCTAGCCGCTACGAACCGGAAACTCCCCGTTATCTTTTCCATCACCCAACAAGGCTGACAGGCTCGTTCATGGCTGACTCAATGCCGGCCCGAATGGCCGAAGCCCCCGTCGCCGCGGTCGCTGGGTCCAAAGGCGTCCACCAGCTCGAACTGGGCCCGCACCACCGGCACTAGGAGCAACTGGGCGATGCGCTCACCCACTTCGATGCGGAAGTCCCGTTCCGCCCGGTTCCAACAGGACACCAGCAATTGGCCCTGGTAATCGGAATCGATCAAGCCGACCAAGTTGCCGAGCACCACGCCATGTTTGTGACCCAACCCTGAGCGGGGCAACACCAAGGCCGCTAGGCCCGGATCTTCGATATGGATGGCGATACCAGAGGGGATCAACAACGTCTCGCCGGGATGCAGTTCAACCGGCGCATCCAGCATGGCCCGCAAATCCATCCCAGCGGCTCCTTTGGTAGCGTAGTCTGGCAACGGAAACTCGCTACCCAGCCGGCGATCAAGAATCTTTAACTGAATTTTTTGCATGGTATTGAACCGCTATGTGGGCCGCTAGGCGCCGCGCCAATGCCAATTTTGGCAGCAGCGGAAAGGATTCCCGTCCGCCGGGCCACAATAGAGTAACGGCATTGTCCATGCGCTCGAATCCACCTTGGCTGCCACCCACCTGATTCGCCGCGATCATGTCGAGCCGCTTGGCCAGCATTTTAGCGCTGGCGTATTCCTCCACCCGTTCCGTTTCGGCGGCAAAGCCGACCGTAAAGGGAGGGTCCGGCAACCCCGCCACCTCCGCCAGAATATCCGGGTTGCGCACCAAGCGCAGCGTCACCTCCGCCTGACCCTTCTTGATCTTGGCCGGCGCTGGGTCCGCTGGCCGATAATCCGCCACCGCCGCCGTGGCGACAAATAGACGCGCCGTGGCGACCCGCGCCATGACCGCGTCCCGCATGTCCAGGGCCGACTCCACCAGCAGCCGCTCCACACCGGGGGGCGCCGCCAGGCTCACAGGCCCGCTCACCAGGCACACCTGAGCACCCAGTTCGGTCAACGCCTGGGCCAGGGCGTAGCCCATGCGTCCCGAGCTACGATTACTCAAAAACCGCACTGGGTCCATGGCTTCCCGGGTGGGACCAGCGGTGACCAGGGCATTCACCCCATGCAGCACTTGGTCAGGAACTGGCGCCCCTTCCCCTTGTAACGCGGCGATGATCTGCTCCGGCTCCAGCATGCGACCGGGTCCCACCTCGCCACAGGCCTGCTCGCCTACCGCCGGCCCCAGCAGGCGTGCGCCCCGTTGCTGTAGCAGGGCGACGTTAGCCTGGGTGGCCCCATGCGCCCACATGCCCTGGTTCATGGCTGGCGCCAGGACCAGGGGCGCGCCGGTGGCCAGACATAGGGTGGTCAAGAGATCATCGGCCAGCCCGTGGGCCAACCGGGCCAGACAATGGGCACTGGCCGGCGCCACCAACACCAGCTCCGCCCAGCGGGCCAGTTCGATATGGTCCATGCCGGCCTCAGCCTGGGGATCCAATAGCTCCCAGCGTACTGGATTGCCGGAAACCGCCTGCAAAGTCAGGGGACCGATGAAGGACTTGGCGGCGGCGGTCATCACCACCCGCACTTCTGCCCCGGCCGCCCGCAATCCACGCACCAGCGCGGCGGCCTTATAGGCGGCGATGCCACCGGTCACCCCCAACAAAATCTTGCGGTTGCTCAAATCCACCTGGACCACCCCAACACCGGACCCTTTAGAGTCGATTCAATTATAATTGGTAATTATATTTTTCAGACCCTGCCATTCCTAGAAAACTTCTAGGTTATGCCCCAATCCATCCCGCTAGGAATCAACCCATGGCCCCAAACTCAGCAACCCCGTTCAGCCCCATCAATACCTGGCCCGCCGATGAGCGCCCCCGGGAAAAGCTCCTGGCCCGGGGTGCTGGCGCCCTGACCGAGGCGGAATTGCTGGCTATTTTCCTGCGCACCGGTGTACGGGGCGCATCGGCGTTGGACCTGGCGCGCCAGCTGCTAAGCCAGTTTCAGGGCCTGCGTGGCCTGCTCGGCGCCTCCCAACAAGCCTTTTGCTCCCACAAGGGACTTGGGCTAGCCAAATTTGCCCAACTGCAGGCGGTTGTGGAAATTTGCCGCCGCTATCTACAGGAAGAACTGGACCGGGGGGAACCCCTCGGTAGTCCGGAGCAGACCGCCCGCTACCTCAAGGCCCAGCTTTATTCCTATCCCTACGAGGTCTTCTCCTGTCTGTTCCTGGACAATCGCCATCGGGTGATTGCCTATGAGGAGTTGTTTCGCGGCACCATCGACGGCACCAGCGTTCATCCCCGCGAAGTCTTGCGGCGCGCCCTGCACCACAACGCGGCGGCCATCATCCTGGCCCACAATCACCCGTCCGGATCCCGGGAACCGAGCAGCGCCGATACCCAACTCACCCTGCGGCTCAAGGAGGCCCTGGCGCTGGTGGACGTTCGTGTCCTAGACCATTTTATCGTGGGCGACGGCCAGCCGCGATCATTCGCCGAAATGGGCCTTATTTAACGCCTGTTCGATTCGTTACAGGGTACTTTACTAGCCATATGCACTCATGGAATGCCCAACAACCTTTTAATTCGCGCGCGAGCTGTCAACCTGAACCAGTCGGTCGGAAATTGGCCCCTGTGTCGTGGCCGATGATGCAGATTCAAGCGGTGCCGGCCAGTGGAAGCGGGGTAATGCCAGGAAGTATCGTGCAAGCCCAGGGTGCCAATGTGGGATCGGAGTTCCGGGAGCCGCTTGCCTTTGCGAACGGCGGTCCGCCGCCTTCAGGGATTCTAGTGGAGCACCCGTGCGATTGAAGCGGTTGGGCTGCTCGTCCGCGTCGAACAGGGTGCCGGCATTTGACCACCCCAGCAGAGTGCGCTGGGCAAGGTCCAGTGACCACCCCTCAAGCCTATCCAACCAATATCAGAGTATAACGGACTTTTCTTCTTCTCTGGACTCAACCAGGGACGCCTTGGCCAGCAAGCGCTCGCTGTCTATCATGGGCGTTCTGGCGGGTCCGGTTAGCTCGGACGTTGGATTCCCACCCCAATAGGGACGCCCTTGAGAAAATTGATTTTATTTGCGGTAATCAAGTACTCGGCCTGGTTGAAATCGCATGAAACCATTGCCCGGCAATGTGTAATTGAATCATCCCGAGCACCGATCGGCCCGATCGCACTGGCTAGCGGCCGGTGGGGCGCGACAAGTAAGGCATCGATCGATCCACCGTCTTAGGGGCACCTTGAAAAATTCGAAGTGCCCGTGCGGGGTAGGGATGCCCCGCCAGTTTCAAGCAGGCAACTGCTTGAAAATGAAGCAAAGCGGAAATCACATTTGCGCTTTGCGTCTTGAAAAATGGCCTGGATGGCCATTTTTCAAGGTCCCCTTAATTCTTGCGGAGTTTGAGGAGCAGGCATGAATCAAGCGCTCATGACGGAGACGGCAGGCATTGCCCTGTTTTTGGGGATGACCTTGGTCTCGATCCTGTGCTATCGGCTGGGCCGGCGCCGATTCAAGGCCGAGGACTCCCATACCGAGGTGTCGGGTACAGTGGTCGGTGCAGTCTTTGCGCTCATGGGTCTCCTAATTGCATTCACCTTCTCAGGAGCCTATTCCCGGTTTGATGCGAGGCGCCAACTCATCGTTGAAGAAGTGAACGCCATCGGAACTGCCTATCTGCGCTTGGATCTGTTGCCGGCCTCGTCCCAACCGCCCTTGCGCGAGAAGTTCCGGGCCTATGCTGTCTCCCGGGCCAGCATGTATGAAAAACTCACCGATGTCGCGGCGGCCCTAGCAGAGCATGCCAGGG
>CAZIHO010000080.1:6035-17089 GCA_964538875.1 uncultured Chromatiaceae bacterium | reverse complement strand
GGAATCACTGGCTCAAGCTTCGCCCCCACAAGCCGATAGCTCCTGGGGTGAGTGACAATGGGGAATCAAACCATGGCCGGAATCTTGGACGGGGTCGATCTGCGCACCCAGATGGCAGGTCAAAATCGTTTAGAGCTGTTGCTGTTCCGTCTGCGCGGCAAGCAACTGTTTGGGATCAACGTGTTCAAGGTCCAGGAGGTCATCCAGTGCCCGACCTTGACCCACGTGCCCGGTTCCCACCCCGCCGTGCGGGGCATTGCCAACATGCGCGGCAAGACGGTGCCGGTCATGGACCTATCCCTGGCCATTGGCTCCGCCATGACCTACGAGACCAAGGGCCATTTCGTCATCATCACCGAATACAACAAGCGGGTGCAGGGCTTCTTGGTGGACTCGGTGGACCGTATCGTGAACATGAACTGGCGGGACATCCTGCCACCCCCCAAGGGTGCGTCCGGGGGCAGTTACTTGACCGCCGTGACCCAGGTGGACGATCAGTTGGTCGAAATCATCGACGTGGAAAAGGTGCTCAAGGAAGTGGTGGGCGGCAGCGACAAGGTTTCCCAGAGCGCCATCCGCCAGTTGGACACCAGCGTGGAACGCCAAGTGTTGATCGTGGACGACTCGGTGGTGGCCCGCAATCAGGTCAAGCGGGTCCTGGATCAACTGGGCCTCAAGAGCGCCATGGCCAATGATGGCCAGGCAGCCATCGACCAGATCCGGGCCTGGGCGGCCCAGCAGGGAAAGGGCCAGCGGATCAGCAACTGGCTAGCGCTAGTGATTTCCGACATCGAAATGCCCAAGATGGACGGCTATTCCCTCACCCGCTTGATTCGCGAAGATCCCGAACTCAACGACCTGCATATCCTGTTGCATAGCTCCCTGAGCGGCGTGTTCAACGAAAACATGGTCAAGAAGGTGGGCGCCAATCACTTCCTGCCCAAGTATGAGCCGGATGAACTGGCGGTGGCTATTCAGGGGCAACTGATCGAGCACGCCGCCGAGCACGGCTACCATTCGGGCCAGTGAGCGCGGCGCCCGGTGCGGAGGGGCCATGATGGCACATTCCCTGGATCGACAATCCATCACCGGTGAGGACTACCGGGCGTTCCGGGATGTCCTAGAGAAGATGTGCGGCATCGTCCTCGGGGACGGCAAAGAATACCTGTTGGCAAGCCGTCTATCCGGCCTGCTGCGGGAATATCACCTGGACTCGTTTCGAGCCCTGTTGGGGCGCTTGCGTACCGGCGACCCCAAGCTGCGCACCTCGGTCATCGACGCCATGACCACCAACGAAACCTTTTGGTTTCGGGACACGGCCCACTTTCGCCTGCTGGCGGAGCGGGTATTGCCGGATTTGCGTCCCCCCCTGGGCCAGCCGGTGCGGATCTGGTCCGCCGCCTGCTCCACCGGCCAGGAGCCCTACACCATCAGCATGACGGTGCAGAATTATCTCAGCCGCAATCCGGGCCGTTTACCGGCCGGCGTGGAAATCCTGGCCACCGACATTTCCAGCAAGGTGTTGGCGGAAGCCAGAAGCGGCGCATACTGCGGTTTTAACGTCTCCCGGGGCCTGGAACCCAGCCAGCAACGGCAATTTTTTCAGCCCAAGGGCAGTTGTCTGGAGGTCCGGCCGGAGATCCGCCGCCGGGTCCAGTTCCGGGAATTCAATCTGACCAGCGGTTTCGCCCTGCTGGGCCGCTTCGACATCATCTTCTGCCGCAATGTGCTCATTTACTTCTCCGCCGCCCTGAAGGCGGACGTCATCAACCGCATGGCCCAGGTGCTGAATCCGGGGGGCTTTCTATTCCTCGGCTCCACTGAAGCCATCACCGGACACCTGGACCGGTTTGACATGGTCAACGCCTGCGGTGGCATCGCCTACCGCGTGCGTCCCCGCTGATCCGCTTTTTGCCGCCTCCCGTCAAGAAATTGCCGGTTTAATCCCGGCACCAGCCCCCCATTGGCGTCCGCCGGAGCCTAAACGGCCCCTGGCATGGGACCTGCATATAGACAGCCAAAGTCATTGGAGATCCCCGTCCATGAAGACGGACAAGCTGTTTGGCGTCCATGCCGAAGCCCTGCAACTGCGGGGTCACCGGGCCGAGGTGTTGGCGGCCAACCTGGCCAACGTGGATACCCCTGGCTACAAGTCCCGGGATTTTGACTTTCACGCGGTCCTGAAAGGATTGGAGCCCAACCTGCCGCCCACAGTCACGGACGCCGGGCACATCCAGCCCCAGCAGGAACTGGTGGCCGGTACCGAGTTGCAATACCGGGTGCCCCTGCAACCCGCCCTGGACGGCAATACGGTGGACTCCCAATTGGAATACGGCTCCTTCGCCTCTAATTCCTTGGAGTATCAATCCAGTCTTAAATTTCTCAACGGTCGCATCCAGAGTCTGCTGCTGGCCATCAAGGGACAATAGCCATGTCGTTGTTCAAGATTTTCGACACCGCCGCGTCCGGCATGAGCGCCCAATCGGTACGCCTCAACCTGGTGGCCAGCAACATGGCCAACGTGGAGTCGGTGAGTAGCAGCGTCGAGCAGACCTACCGCTCCCGGCAACCGGTGTTCCGGGCCATGATGGACGAGATGGACCCCCAGGGGGCGGCGGTGGGCGTACGGGTGGCGGGCGTGATCGAGAGCCAGACGCCCTTGCGCAAAGAATATGAACCGGCCCACCCCAAGGCGGACAAGGACGGCTACATCTACAAGCCGAACGTCAATATCGTGGAAGAAATGGCCAACATGATTTCCGCCTCCCGGGCCTACCAAAGCAATACGGAAGTGGTGAACGCCGCCAAGCAGTTGCTGACGGCCACCCTGCGCATCGGCGAATAAACCTTTAGGAGTTGGCCATGAACGGCATCACCAATATCAACACCAACACCGCCGCCGTTTACGACCAACTGGGCCTCACCCAGACCCAGCAAACCGATAAGGCGTCGGACCAACTGGCCCAAGAAGACTTTTTGGAACTCATGATCACGGAACTCAAGTACCAGGATCCCTTCAACCCCATGGACAACTCGGAAATGGCCAGCCAGTTCGCCAGCTTTTCCACCGTGACCGGCATCGCCCAGTTGAGCAACTCCTTCACCAGCCTCACCGACAACCTGACCGCCAGCCAGTCCCTGACGGCGGCCAACCTGATCGGCCATGAGGTGGAAATCGAGTCCAACCAGGCGGAACTGACCGCCGGCGGCACCCTGGACGGCACCGTACACCTGGACGCCAGCACCAGCGATCTGCAAATCGGCCTGTACCGGAACGGTGAACTGGTCCAGCAACTGGATCTGGGCAGCCGCACGGCGGGCGAGGTGAAGTTTTCTTGGGACGGCACCACCAGCACCGGCGCCCAGGCCGCCGCTGGCTACTATCAGATCGTCGCCAACGCCAAGATCGGCACCGAAACCCAGAGTCAGAGGGTGACGGTGACCGCGCCGGTGGAAAGCGTGGACCTGAATGGCGGCACCCAGATCAAGGTCAATGTCCAGGGCGTGGGCGCCGTGGATTTGAGCAACATCTTGGCCATTTTGTAACCCATTTCGGCTTGCCGGCCCGGTTGGCCCGCAAGCCCCCGGCCCTTACCAGCGGAGAGCAATCATGTCGTTTTCAACAGCCTTGAGTGGCCTGAGCGCGGCCCAAACCGACCTAGGCGTCACCGGCCATAACATCGCCAACGCCAGCACCACTGGCTTCAAGGGGTCCCGCGCCGAGTTTGCTGACATTTACGCCAATTCCATCTACGACCAAAGCGCCACCACGCCCGGACGTGGCGTGCGGGTGTCCCGGGTCGCCCAGCAGTTCAGCCAGGGCACCGTCGATACCACCGACAATGCCCTGGACTTAGCCATCAACGGCAACGGCTTCTTTATCCTGCAGGATCCGAACGGCATCGAGAGCTACACCCGCAACGGCCAATTCAGCACCGACCGGGACGGCTACGTGGTGACCGCCACCGGCGAGTTCGTGCAAGTGTTCGCGCCCATGGGTCAGACCACCAACACCACCAACGCGGTGTTCAACACCGGCGCCACCACCAAACTCCAGATACCCATGACCTCTGGCCAACCCCAGGAAACCGGCGCCGTGTCCGGGATCGTGGCGGACCTCAACTTGGACGCCAGGGCGGAAGTCATCGATACCACCGGCATCACCACGGACCCCACCGACCCCAACTGGTTCGGGAATGACTCCTCCCAGTACAGCTCGGTGACCTCCACCAGCATTTATGACTCCCTGGGCGTGAACTATACCCTCAGCTATTACTTCATCCGGGCTGGAGATCCGGCGGACCCCGGCGCCTCCGCCGGTGCTTGGGAAGTCTATGCGTACATCCAGGGGCCCAACGACGCCCTCCCCACCGAGGTGCCCCTGGACAGCAACAGCATGACCTTCGGCGCCAACGGCCAACTGGATCCAGCCGCCACCAATCCCACTGCGGCGGATTTGAGCGGCTACATCCCCACCTCCAGCGGCGGTGAGTTCGGCTTGTATGACGCTACCGCCGACACCTATGACAACAGCATCCCCCTGGATTTCGCCAGCACCACCCAGTACGGACAGGCGTTCTCAGTCAACGAAATCACCCAGGATGGCTATTCGGCCGGACAACTGGCCGGCATCGACTTCAGCGCCGACGGCGTCGTTTATGCCCGCTTTTCCAATGGGGCGTCCAAGGTCCTGGGTCAGATGGCCTTGGCGGATTTTCGCAATCCCCAGGGACTCAACCAGTTGGGCGATACCCAGTGGGCCCAATCCTATGCGTCCGGCGACGTGAAGCGGGTGGCCCCCGGCACCTCCGGCGTGGGGGTGGTCCAGTCCGGCGCGGTGGAAAGCTCCAATGTGGATCTGGCCACCCAGCTGGTGCAACTGATTGTTTCCCAGCGCAACTATCAGGCCAACGCTAAGACCATCGACACGGAAAATCAGATTACCCAGACCATGATCAATATGCGTTAACCGGGCCGGGACAGATGCGTAGAACCGTGCTGCGGGGGCCGGGAACAACCCCTTCCGCGACTCAACCCGCCCAATAGGAGCAACCGCCGTGGACCGAGTTTTGTACGTTGCCATGAGTGGCGCCAAGGAAACCGCCCTAGCCCAGGCCACCAACGCCAACAATCTGGCCAACTTGAACACCAGCGGCTTCCTGGCGGATCTCAATCAGGCGCGCGCCATGCCCCTGTTCGGACCCGGCCACCCGTCCCGGGTTTACGCCATGGATGAACGGCACCAGATCGATTTCCACCGGGGCACCATGCAGGCCACCGGCAATGATTTGGACGTGGCGGTGCAGGGTGATGGGTTCATCGCGGTACGGGCCACCGACGGCACCGAGGCCTACACCCGGCGTGGCGACCTGCGCATCGACTCCAACGGCATGCTCACCAACGGGGCCGGATACGCCATCATCGGCGACAATGGTCCCATCGCCCTGCCACCCGAGGCTAAGATCGAAATCGGCGGCGACGGCAGCATCACCATCAAGCCCCAGGGGTCCGAGGCGGACGCCCTGGCGGTGGTGGATCGCATCAAGCTGGTCAAGCCCCCCACCAGCGAGCTCATCAAGGGGGAGGACGGTCTGCTGCGCTCCCGTTCCAACAACCCGGTCCCGGCGAGCGCCGAGGTGGGAGTGACCAAGGGCATTCTGGAGGGCAGCAACGTGAGTTCCGTGAACTCCCTGGTCACCATGATCGACTTGGCGCGCCGCTATGAATTTCAGGTCAAGCTGATGGAAAACGCCCAGCAAAACGACCAGAGCGCCACCAGTTTGCTGCGGACCTTCTAATCAGGAACCACCCTCACCCCGTTGGGTGGCCCTGGCCCAACCTGCCCCCGGCGCGTGCGCCGTCCTGGGCGGCCCCGTTGTCGCGCCTGCGGCGGCGCGGATATACTCTTGGCCGCTAGCGCCTGAGGATTGAAGGAACTATCTTTATTCAGCCTAGAGCTTCAATTTAATTCCAGGGAGCAGCAACATCGCGATGGGAAACCATGGTCCTAGTACCTTGCCATTCCCAGTCACTTCGCCTAATTCCCTGTATTGCCTATTGAATTTCCCGGCGAGCGAGTGGGCACCATTCCTGGGCAGACGCGCCCGACCATTGACCTGTATGGCAAATGATGAATGGGCGTTGCAGGCCAATGGGGGCGCAGTTTCCACTATTTCTATCCGGGTGCTCGGACATTCAATAACGCTGCGGAACCTTTAGAATATCAAGGGGCCGAAGAAGATCAGGGATTGGGTTGGCGCCACACCCGGATCGGGTGATCTAGAGATCGAGCCTAACCGACCATCGGAGCTTGGGATGACTTCTGACAGTGTGTTAGACCTTTTAGCCGAACCCCTGGATGCCGCCAACTTACGCCGCCTGTTGACGGCCAGCGGGGATCTCCAGCAAGCCCTGTTTGATCAGGCGCGGCAACGGCGCGACGCCCACGTGGGCCCGGCCGTCACCCTGCGCGGGGTGATCGAGATTTCCAACTATTGCCAAAAAACCTGCGATTACTGTGCCATGCGACCCCTGAACAAGTCGCTGACCCGGTATCGCTTGCCGGACGAGACGATCCTGGCTATCTCGGCGGACATCAAGGCGGCCGGGATTGGCACTGTGTTCTTGCAGTCCGGCCAGGACCGCAAATGCGACGACATCCTGGAACGGGTCATTCCCCAAATCAAAAACGGCTTGGGGCAAAACCTGTTGCTCAACGTGGGGGAAAAACCCAAGGAGGAATACCGCAAATACCGGGAACTGGGCGCGGATTCCTTTATCTTGAAGTTTGAAACGTCGGATCCGGCCCTATACGAAGCGGTGGCCCATTCGCCCCTGGCCAAGCGGCTGGAGTGCATCGGCTGGCTGCAAGAACTGGGATTTCGGGTGGGCACCGGCAACATCATCGGCCTGCCCGGACAAACCCTGGATACCCTGGCCGGCGACATCCAGTTGGCGGCCCGGATCAAGCCGGACTTCGTGAGTTCGTCGCCGTTTATTCCTAATCAGAATACACCCTATGAACAGGTGCCGAACGGCAGCCTGCCCATCACCCTGAATTCCATTGCCATTTGCCGCATTCTGTTCCCGAACGCCCTGATTCCATCGGTCAGTGCCCTGGAAAAAATCGAGGCAGGTGGCCAAGCCAGGGGGTTGGAGGCCGGTGCCAACGTGCTGACCATCAACTTTACGCCCCCGGAATCCCGGGAAAAGTTCGCGATTTACTCCCAGCAACGCTTTGTGGTGAGCCTGGAACACGCCCTAAAGACGGTGGACCAAGCCGGTTTGCAGGCCAACCTGCACTGAGACCCTGCCGCCGCCCGCCCCGCCCGGGGGGCGGGCGGCGTTGACCGGGCTCCCGCCGACCAGGATTTAAGCTCACCGGACGCGGCCCAACTTTCCTGTTACCTGTACCATAGGGCCAGGCCGAGACCCCAGGTCTTGACCCATGCGTAGCCAGTCCTGGCCCGGAGAGGGGCCTCAAGCGATTTTTCGATCCGGGTTCCTGGGGTCCGGGCGCGCCGGACTGGGGTCATGGGTCCCAGAGTGAAGTTCCTAAGGTCATGGATCTTGAAGTACTCGGCTTGAGCGCCGCCCTCGGCTCCGCCGCTTCCTGGGCGGTGGGATCGATTCTATTCAAACGTCTGGGCGAATATTTGACGCCCATGGCCATGACCCTGGCCAAAGGCCTGGTCAGCCTGGTGCTGCTGGCCCTGGCCCTGGTGGCGACCGAGTCGCCGGCCGTGGATCAGGAAACCCTGTGGCTGCTGATCCTGAGCGGCGTGCTGGGAATCGCCTTGGGCGACACCTTTTTCTTCGCCGCCCTCAATCATCTTGGCGCCCATGCCTTGGTGGTGCTGCTGACCCTGGGCCAGGTGTTCACGGTGGGATTGGCGGTGATCTGGCTGGGCGAGCGCCCCACCTGGAGCGCCTATGTGGGCATTGTGCTCATCCTGACCGGCGTGGGCCTGGTGCTGGTGGATCGCATGAAGGATGAGGCCGGCAACTCTAGCACCACCGGCATTCTGTTTGGACTCTTGTCGGTGCTCTGCATGTCGGTGTCCATCATCATCGCCAAGGAGGCCCTGGATCAAACCTCGGCGATCCACGCCACCTTCGTGCGGATGTTGGCGGGCACCCTGGGCATCTTGCTGTTCGGCCTGGCGACCCGCCAGTTGGCCGGGGATTTAGCGCCCTTCGCGGACCCCCGCCTGGCGCTGCGCTTTGTGCTGTCGGTGTGCGTGGTCACCTTCGGCGGCTTTTGGCTGTCCCTGGTGGCCATCCAGTACGCCGACGTGGCCATCGCCAGCACCCTGGGGTCCACGGAACCCCTGTTTGTGCTGCCCCTGGCGGCCTATTTCCTCAAGGAGCGGATCGGCGCCCAAGCGGTGGCCGGCAGTATCGCCACCGTGGCCGGCATTGCCCTGCTGGTGATTTATTCCTAGGCACCCCATGTCCAGTTGCTGCGAAGATAAAAGTTGCGAAATCAACTACCTGCGCACCCAGCACAGCCGGGTGCTATGGGTCGTCCTAGCCATCAACGGGGTCATGTTCTTGGTCGAAGGGGCGGCCGGATTGCTCGCCCAGTCCACTTCCCTCATGGCGGACGCGCTGGATATGCTGGGCGATGCCCTGGTGTATGGATTCAGCCTATTCGTCCTAGCCCGCCCGGCCCGCTGGCAGGCGGGCGCCGCCCTGGTCAAGGGGGGCTTCATGTTGGCCTTCGGCCTGGGGGTACTGGGCGAAGCGGTCTATAAGGCGGTGGTGCATCCCGTGCTACCGGGTTTCGAGACCATGGGCTGGATAGGCGGGTTGGCGCTGGCCGCCAACCTGGTTTGCTTCCTGCTGCTGTATCGCCACCGGGCCGATAACCTCAACATGAGTTCCACCTGGCTCTGTTCCCGGAACGACCTGATCGCCAATACCGGCGTGTTGCTGGCCGCCGCCGGTGGCGCCCTGCTGGCGTCCCGCTGGCCCGACATTCTGGTGGGGGCCCTCATCGCCGGGTTATTCCTGCGCTCCGCGTTCAGCGTCCTGGGTCAGTCCATCCGCGCCCTGGGCGCTGCACCGCCGCCAGCGCCTCCGCTGCGGTCGGTGGCGGTTACCCTGACCAAGGCGCCTGGCCACCGGTCCTAGTCAACTGGCCGCGCCGGAGCCAGGCACCCCGCGTGCCCTAACGCAGCGCGCGGATGGTCTCCAGCAGCTCCGGGTCGTCCCACTCGCGCCCGCCAATGGCCCGGTACAGGATGCGCCCCTCTGGGTTGAGCACCAGAGTGGTCGGCAGTGCCAGTACCGGCCAGCGGCCCAGCACCGCCGAATCCCGGTCCAGTAAGATCGGGAAGCCGTAGTCCGCCCCCGCCTGGAAGGCAAATATCTCCTCCTCTCCTTCCCCGACCTTGATCGCCACCAGTTCGATACCCTGGGGATGCAGTTGCGCCCAGGCACGCTGCATGGACGGCATTTCCTCCCGGCAGGGCGGACACCAGGTCGCCCAAAAGTTGACCACCAGCACCTTGCCCCGGTAGCTGGCCAATTGATGGGTCTTGCCGTCCATATCTTGCAGACTGAATTCCGGAGCGGGCGGGCGGTCCGCCCGGGGCTTGACGTGCCAGCCGGCCAGGTCCACCTCGATGGGGAGCTCGCCCTCGTTGCGCAGGATGGTCTGAAAAACGCAGGACTCCGCCAGGCGGATCCTTCGACAACACCAAAACCTGACACAGCATGGCATCAGCCTCCCGCGACTCGTTCGATGAGGCTCTCCTCCTCCGCGCCCGCCGCCCGTTCCTCCAGCCAGCCGGCCAGGCCCTGGATGTGCTCCAGAAGTTGCGGATCCGGCAGACAGTAGAAAACGAACGATCCATGCTTTTCGCCCCGCACCAAACCCGCCTCCCGCAGGGCACGCAGGTGAAAGGACACGTTGGTCTGGGACAGGCCGGTGCCCGCGATGATGGCGGACACCGGGCGGCACTCCAGTCCCAGATCGAGCAGGATGCGGAGCCGGCTTGGTTCGGCCAGCAGCTTAAACACGGCACTTAAACGGTTGATATTGGCTTTCATATGCGCTATTACTGATATGAGCGACATCACATATAAATACAGACACAGGTCATCCTCGTCCAGTTTACCCGGCCTGTCAATTGCCCAGGAGTTCGACGGTGGATCTAGCCCGGATTTTGATCGGTCACGAACCTTTGATCCGCTTCGGATGCTTCGTCGTCATCTTCGCCGGCGTGGCCGTCTGGGAATGGCGATCCCCACGACGGGCGTTACGCCTGTCCCGTTGGCTGCGCTGGAGCAACAATCTGGCGCTGGTCGGCCTGAATACCCTGATCCTGCGCCTGCTCTTCCCAGCGGCGGCGGTGGGCCTGGCCACCGAGGCGGCCCAGCACGGCTGGGGCCTGTTGAACCTCTACCCCATGACCCCGGCCCTGACCATCCCGCTGGCGGTGGTGGTCATGGACCTGGTCATCTGGACGCAGCACGTCATGGTCCACGCCATTCCCGTACTCTGGCGACTGCACCGGGTACACCACGGCGACCTGGACTACGACCTGACCACTGGGGCGCGCTTCCATCCCCTGGAAATCCTCCTGTCCGCACTCATTAAATTCGGCACTATCCTGGTGCTCGGCCCGCCGGTGGCGGCCGTCATTCTGTTCGAGATCATCTTGAACGGCATGGCCCTGTTCAACCACGGCAATATCCGCTTACCGGAGCGCCTGGACCAGGCTCTGCGCCTACTGCTGGTGACACCCGACATGCACCGGGTCCACCACTCCATCGAGGAAGATGAGACCAACTCGAATTTTGGCTTCAACCTGTCCCTCTGGGATCGGCTGTTTGGCACCTACCGGGCTGAACCCCGGGCGGGACAGACCGGCATGTCCATTGGTATCCGGGATTGGAACGATCCCAAGAGCCTGGCCTGGTTGCCAGGCATGTTGACCATGCCATTCCAGGGCCCGGCCGGCGACTACGCCATCAACCGGCGCCGCTGGGAACCGAGCGGGCAATAGCCGATGACACAGCCTGACTTCTGGCGCCGGGTGGCCGCC
>CAZIHO010000080.1:0-5935 GCA_964538875.1 uncultured Chromatiaceae bacterium | reverse complement strand
ACCGAGCGGGCAATAGCCGATGACACAGCCTGACTTCTGGCGCCGGGTGGCCGCCGTTATTTTGATCGCAGCCATGGGCGCGGGCCTGGTTTTCCGGGACCTCATCGACCTGGCGGCCCTCGAATCCTGGATCAGATCCGCTGGTTGGGGAGCGCCGCTCTGGTTCGTGGCCGCCTACGCGCTGGCCACCCTGTTATTCTTGCCTGGATCGATCCTGACCTTGGCCGGCGGAGCCCTTTTCGGCCCGGTCTGGGGAACGCTCTGGAATCTGACCGGCGCCACCCTGGGCGCGGCACTGGCATTTTTGGCGGCCCGCTATCTAGCGGGAAGCTGGGTGGAACAGCGCCTCGGCGGGCCCATCAAGCGACTCAAGAACGGCGTAGAAGCCGAGGGCTGGCGGTTTGTGGCCTTCACCCGGCTGGTGCCCCTAGTCCCCTTCAATTTGCTCAACTATGCCCTGGGGCTGACCCGCGTTCGCTTCCTTGGCTATGTCATCGCCACCGCCCTGTTCATGGTGCCCGGCGCGGTCGCCTACACCTGGCTGGGCCATGCGGGCCGCTCGGCGGTGGCCGGGGACGAGGGGATGATCCGGAATGTGCTGATCGCCCTGTTCCTGCTGGCCGCCGTCGCCTTCCTGCCCCGGCTGATCGGGCGCCTGCGTACCAAACCGATGCTGGAGGTCGCGGCATTGAAGGCACAACTGGACAGCGGCGCCGACCTTTTGTTACTCGACGTGCGCGTCAACGGGGATTTCCTGGGGGAACAGGGCCACATCGCCACCGCCCGCAATCTACCCCTGGAGGAATTAGCCGCCCGTATTCCGGAACTGGAAACCCACCTGGAACGCCCGGTGGCCCTGATCTGCCGGACCGACCGCCGGTCCGCCCAAGCCGCCCGCCTCTTGACCCAGGCCGGATTCGCCGATGTCCAGGTGGTGCGGGGCGGCATGACGGCCTGGCGGGAACAGGGCTGGCCGGTCGAGTAACTTTTTACCTGGAGCAACGACCATGACGATTCTGTTCATCCTCAACGACGCCCCCTACGGCAATGAACGCTGCTACAACGCCCTGCGCCTGGCCAAGACCCTGGCTGGCAAGGGCGCCCAGGTGGTGCTCTTTTTGATGGCGGACGCCGTGAGTTGCGCCAAGTCCGGCCAAAAACCACCCCAGGGTTACTACAACATCGAACTCATGACCAAGGCGGTGGCCCGGTCCGGCGAGGTGCTGCTATGCGGGACCTGCATGGACGCCCGCGGCATCGGCGAGGAAGAACTGCTGGACGGCGCGCGCCGCAGCACCCTGGATGAACTGGCGGACCGGACCCTGGCAGCGGACCAGGTGCTGGTGTTCTGATCCGCCGCCCCGCTCCGGGAGCCATACGCCATGACCGCATCCAGCATCCGCGCGCCCCGCCCGGCCCAGGCCGGTCGCCAGGATACCTTGGCGTCCCGGTACTCCCGGTCGGTGCGCCTGCTGGCCATGGCGGCCTTTACCCTGGCGTTTCTCGGCTGGTTGAACGAGTCTTGGCTGTTCCTGTGGGACAGTCCCATTTGGCTCAACCGCTACACCGAATACGCCCTCATCCTTGGCTTCGGTCTGTGGCGGATCTGGGCCGAGAAAAATCCCTACACCCGGCGGCGCCTCCTGATCCTGGTGGGGGTGGTGACCGGGGTCTGGTGGCTCATTCCCTGGCTCAACCCCTTCTTTGAACCCTATTTGGGCTACCTCTGGACCCAGCCGGTGTTTCCGGCCCTGCACACGCCCGGCACCCTGAGCTTTCTGTTGGTGCTGACCCTGGTGCTGCTGTTTGGACGGCGGGTGATCTGCGGCTTTGGCTGTCCCTGCGTGGGCATCCGCGAGACGGTCGGCTTCGCCTGGCGGGATCGCACCCTGCGGGGCACCTGGGTATGGCGGCTGCGCCACGTCAAATGGCTGTTCTTCGTCTGGTACATGGGCGTGCTGGTGGCCACCCAGTTTCCCCCCACCGGCTGGACGGTGGGTTTGGTGGGCGGATTCGGCCTGGTGGTGGGGCTGACCTACTTCGGCAGTTTCTTCTTGGTGCCCTGGACCGGCAACCGGTTCTACTGCCGCTACCTGTGCCCCTACGGCGCCACCTTCGGACTGCTCAACCACGCCGGCTTTTACGGCATCCAGATGGATCCGGCCCGCTGCGTGGACTGCCGCCGTTGTGAAGCGGCCTGCGACATGGGCATCCCGGTGGCCCGGCAGGGCCAGGCCAGCGGCCGGGTCACCGGGCTGGAGGACTGCATGGGCTGCGCCCGCTGCGTACTAGCCTGCCCCACCGATGCCCTGGCCCTGCGCGACCTGCGCGACCACCTGTGGCCGGCCCGCCGCCGTGACGCCAGCGGCCTGCTGGGGTATGCGCCGGTGGCGCGCCTGGCCCCCAGCCCGCCATCCCCCCGGCCGGCCCAGCAACGGGTCCGGGACTGGGCCGAGGCGACCCCGCTGCTGGATGCGGCCGCTGCCCAGGACCAAGCCGCCCGCTGCCTGGACTGCGGTGCCCCCGGCTGCCGGCAAGGCTGTCCCCTCGGGAACTCGATCCCGGACTGGCTGGCGGCGGTGGCCGACGGCGATTGGGCCACGGCGGCGGAACGCGTTCACGACCACTCACCCCTGCCCGAGTTGTGCGCCCGGCTCTGTCCCCAGGAGCGGCTGTGCGAAGGGGCCTGTACCCGGAGTCGCATGGAAGGGGCGGTGACCATCGGCGCCATCGAGGGCATCGCCGCCGAACAGGCCCTGGCGGGCGGCTGGCGCTACCCGGTTCCGGCGCGGCGCGATGGCCGGCGCATGGCGGTGATCGGTGGCGGACCGGCGGGCCTGGCCTGCGCGGAACGGCTCAACGCTGCCGGGGTGGCGGTCACCCTGTTCGACCGGGCGCCGGCCATCGGCGGACTGCTCCAAAGCGTGGTGCCCGGCTTTAAGCTCGACCCGACCCTGCTGGAGCGCCGGCGGGGACTGTTGGAGGCGGCGGGGATTCAAATGTGCCTGGGCACCGACATCGACGGGCCGCACCTGCGCCGGCTGCTCGACCAGCAGGACGCCGTCTTTCTCGGCCTTGGCGCACCTAAGTCGCGCCGGCTGGGGATTCCCGGCGAACAACTGGCCGGGGTCGCGGCGGCCCTGGACTGGCTCGCCGCCACCCGCGCCGGGCCAAGCTCCCGGCTGGACGGCCAGACCCTGCTGGTGCTGGGCGGCGGCGACACCGCCATGGACTGCGCCCGCGCCGGGGTGCGGCTGGGGGCCCGAGTCCGGGTGGCCTACCGGGGCGCCCCGGAACGGCTGCGCGCGTCCAGCAAGGAAGTGGCCCTCGCCCGGCAGGAAGGTGTGGAATTTCTGTTCGGCCAAGTCCCCCAGGCCATCGAGGCCACCAGCCAAGGGCTGAGGGTGCGGTTCACCCAGGAGGCGCCGGTCGCAACGCACCAGCTAGTGGTCGCCATCGGCCAGCAGCCCGCCCCACCGCCCTGGCTGGCCGGGCTGGGGGTGGAATTGGAGGACGACGGCCGCATACGGGTGGATGACCTGGGACGTACCGGGCACCCCCGGATCTGGGCCGGCGGCGACAACACCCAGGGGCCGGGGCTGGCGGTGCAGGCCATGGCGGCGGGCCGCCGGGCAGCGCAGGACATGTTGGCGGCCCGGACCCACTGACATGGGGACCCCTCGCCTTCAATCATTGGCCTTGTCGCTGGCGCTGCTCTTGGGCATCCCCGCCCTGGCCAGTCACGACTGGTTCGGCCAGGACCTGTGCCGCACCTACCCGGAACGTATGCCCCCCGGCATCGCTCCCGCCAGCCTCCCCGCGCCCTGGTCGCCGGACGCCAGGCTGGTCGCGGACCTTTGCGCCCAGTGCCACCTGTTGCCGGGCCCCGGCCACCACACTGCCGCCGAGTGGCCGGCCATCGTCGCCCGCATGGGGCTGCTCGCCGAGGTCGCCAGCCGCTTTGGCGGGCGCAACCAACTGCGCGTCCCCACGGAACCGGAGCGCCAGATACTGATTAGCTATCTGCAACAGCATGCACTGCGCCCCCTGCCGGCCGGCAGCGCCGCACCGGAGCCCTTTCTGCGCGCCTGCGGCGATTGCCACGCCGCGCCGGACCCCAGTCTCCACAGTGCCGCCGACTGGCCGATGGTCGTGGTCCGCATGGCCGGCCTGCGCCCCCTGATGGCCCGCGCGCCCCTGGACCCTTGGACCACCACCCAGACCCTGGCTTTTCTGAGCGACCATGCCGGGCCGGGCGCCCCGGTGGCGCCGTCCCAGTCTGCCGGCCGCTGGGCGGCGCTGACGCCGGTGGCGCTGATCGCTCTATTCGCGCTCCTTTTGTTGGGACGAACGCTGCGCCGGCTCCGCACACCCGCCGCCCCGCCGGGGAGCCAACTCCCGACTGGCCATTCCCCATGAAGGGCGTCCCCAGCCCCCGCTATGTCTGGATTCCCCTGGCCGTCGCCCTGGCGGTGGTGGGCGCCGGTTTCGCCTATGTACACTGGACCCAAGGCGGCGCCGGCAGCGGCCTCTATTCCCGCCTCTGGCAACCCGCCGTGGGCCAGAGTTGGTGGGACCCGGGCGCTTTTTATCGCTCCCCCCATTCCGTGGCGGGCCGTTTCCGGGGAGAGCAGTGCATCCAGTGTCACGAGGGCATCACACCCGGCATCGTCAACGACTGGCAGGACAGCCGCCATGCCCAAGCCAGTCCGCCGGTCAGATGCGACGCCTGTCACGGTGACGACCACCGCAACCTGCACCTGCCCACACCCGAGGTCTGCGGCAGCTGCCACGCCCAGCGCCTAGCCGAATTCCGGGACGAGGCTCGCTATGGCTTTCCTTCCCATGTGCTGGCCATGGATCGGGTCACCGAAGCCAAGCACTTCGTGGACAAACCGAAAGCCGAAGTCCAGGCCTGCGTCCAGTGCCACTCGGTCGCCACCAAATGCGACTCCTGCCACAGCCGCCATCGCTTCGACCCGGCCGAGGCACGCCGTCCCGAGGCCTGCACCAGCTGCCACGCTGGTCCGCCCCACCCGGACGACGAAACCTACTTCGCTTCGGCCCATGGCAAGCTGTATCAGGCGGAAGGCGCGGGCTGGGACTGGAGTAAACCCCTCACCAAGGGCAATTACCCAGCGCCCAGCTGTGCCTACTGCCACATGGACGGCGGCCGCCACCAGGTCGCCCATAAGTCCCGCTGGAAGTTCGGTCTGTTGCAGATCAACCCCAACACCGCCGCCAACCAGGTACTCAGCGGACGTTGGGTGGCGCTCTGTAGCCATTGCCACGGTGAGCAAGACAGCCGTGATTGGCTGGCCGAGTTGGACGCCGAACGCCAGCAGGCCTGGGCCAAGCTGTACCTGGCGGAGTCGGTGCTCAAAGAGCTGCGCAGCGACGACCTGCTGCACCCTGGCCCCGGACAGCGTCCCCCCTATCCCAACGACAGCCTCGACCACCTTTGGCCGCGCGCACGCATTGGCTACTACGAAGGCCAGGCTTCCGCCTTTTATAACGTGTCCGCCATCGAACGGGACTATTTCGAGATGTGGTACTTCGACAACCTGCGGGCCTACAAGGCCGCCGCCCATGGGGACCTGGCGGCACGGGAAGGCGCCCACGCCGACCTCGACCGGGACCTGCACCAGATCCGCGCCCGGGCGGACCAGTTACGCCGACAGGGCGAAGCGGAGCAGCGGGACCTGGGCCGGCGGGCCCATCCCGGCGACCTCTGGCAGACCGGGGCCTATACGGAATTCAACCGTGGGCACAACTGAGGGGCCTGGGGCGAGGCTGGCCCGGCCCTGGGCCGCCGCCTGGCTCCTGCTGGCCGCCATCGCCGCCCAGGCCGGCGCGCCCCCCAGCGGACCCTTTACCCACAGCCAATGCCTGGAATGCCATACCCAGACCACCCCCAGCCTGGTGCAGCAATGGC
>CAZIHO010000079.1:0-17100 GCA_964538875.1 uncultured Chromatiaceae bacterium | reverse complement strand
CAGTGCTTGCAAAGCGCGGGGATTTCCGCTGAAATAGGCCGCCACGCTGACGGGCACGCCTTCGATCCGGCAATCATCGGACTGTAATCCGCCCCCTCTAATCCCGCCGCAGTCCCTGGGCAGGGACCAAGGGAGTCGCTGAATTCCTTGTAATACTCTGGAGAATCTCTGTGAGTGAGCATATCATTCATGTTTCGGACGCATCGTTCGAGAGCGATGTCCTCCAATCGAGCGAACCTGTGCTATTGGATTTCTGGGCCGAATGGTGCGGTCCCTGTAAGACCATCGCGCCGGTGCTGGACCAGATAGCCGCTGAATACCTGGGCAAGGTCAAGGTGGCCAAGCTCAATATCGACGAAAACCGGGTGACTCCGGAGCGTTACCAGATTCGGGGTATTCCGACCCTGGTGCTCTATCGCAATGGGGAGGTGGAGGCCATCAAGGTCGGCGCCTTGTCCAAGTCCCAAATGAAGGCGTTTATTGACTCCAATCTTTAGTCCAGCGGGGGGACAGCCGCGATGCCCGCCGATCCCAGGGGTTCGGCGGGGGATACCTGCTAGGCCGAGAAGCCGGATCGGTGGCTCGTGGCAACACGCCGAAGCCCGCACCCCAGCTCACACACTTTTTTCTTCCCACCCAGCATTCACTCTATCACCCTCATGAATCTAACAGAACTGAAGAAGATGCCGGTCCATGAACTGGTGGACCTATCCCAGACCATGGCCATCGAAGGTGTCGCCCGTTCCCGCAAGCAGGACCTGATTTTCGGCATCCTAAAGGCCCAGGCCAAGAAGGGTGAGGACATCCACGGTGACGGGGTGCTAGAAATCCTTCAGGACGGGTTTGGATTCCTGCGTTCCGGGGATAGTTCCTACCTAGCGGGTCCCGACGACATCTATGTGTCGCCCAGCCAGATCCGGCGTTTCAACCTGCGGACCGGCGACACCATTTCCGGCAAGATCCGCCCCCCCAAGGACGGCGAGCGCTATTTCGCGCTCCTCAAGGTGGACGACATCAACTTTGATCGTCCGGAAAACGCCAAGAATAAAATCCTATTCGAAAATTTTACGCCGCTATTCGCCAATTCTCGCTTGGTTCTGGAGTTGGGCAACGGCAGCACCGAAGACATCACGGCCCGCACCATCGACCTGGTGGCGCCCATCGGTAAGGGCCAGCGGGGCCTGATCGTGTCGCCGCCCAAAGCGGGCAAGACCATGATGCTGCAAAACATCGCCCATTCCATCGAGCACAATCACCCCGAGTGCTACCTGATCGTGCTGTTGATCGACGAGCGGCCCGAGGAAGTCACGGAAATGTCCCGCTCGGTGCGGGGCGAGGTGATTTCGTCCACCTTCGACGAGCCCGCCACCCGCCATGTGCAGGTCGCGGAAATGGTCATCGAAAAGGCCAAGCGTCTGGTGGAGCACAAGCGGGATGTGGTGATTCTGCTGGACTCCGTCACCCGTCTGGCGCGGGCCTACAACACGGTGGTGCCCTCGTCCGGCAAGGTGCTGACCGGCGGCGTGGACGCCAACGCCCTGCAAAAGCCCAAGCGCTTTTTCGGCGCCGCCCGCAACGTGGAGGAAGGGGGCAGCCTGACTATTCTGGCCACCGCCTTGGTGGATACCGGTTCCCGCATGGACGACGTGATCTACGAGGAGTTCAAGGGCACCGGCAACATGGAAATCCACATGGACCGCCGCATCGCCGAGAAGCGGGTGTTCCCCTCCATCAACATTAACCGTTCCGGCACCCGCCGGGAGGAATTGTTGATGGATCCCAATACGCTCCAGAAGATGTGGATCTTGCGCAAGATCTTGCATCCCATGGATGAACTGGACGCCATGGAATTCCTGCACGACAAGTTGCGCGCCACCAAGACCAACGCCGAGTTCTTCGACGCCATGCGGGGTTGAGGCCAGAAACCCCTAATCCGGCTCCAGGGGGCGGATGCGCGCCTCTTGGGCGCACAGGGTTGAACAAAAGTAGCGCTGCTGGGAGTTGAGCCTTATCCCACAGGTGAGGCACCGCTCCGCCTTGGCATTGCAAAAAACGCTGAGCAGCGCCGCGATGGCGGTCCGGGAGCTTTCCGGGAACGCCTGGCGGTGCTTGAAAAAGGCGTCCAATAGGGCTTGGGGGCTGTCCAGGCGCCGCCCCTCAAACAGTTCCAGCCGCTGCCTGAGCTTGCGTCGCCACTGGGGTGACGCCCTGAGTAATAGATCGTCGTACTCCATGGGCTGGCCAGGCTACCTACTTGATGCCCTGGTCGCGCATGCGCTTGGCGATGGTCCTGGCCTCCCCCAGCCAGGCCTCGTAACCCTTCACTGCGGTGGCTACTGCGGCGACGGCGCTGGCTCCCTGACCCAGCGCCCATTGGGTGGCGAGCCGCAGGGCGATAAAGATTTCTTGATCCTGGCGGCTGTTGATTTCCGGACGCCAGCGTTCCAGGGCGCGGCGCAAGCCTTCATGGGTGCCAGGAAAGGCGCCGCAAATCAGATAGCCCCGGCAATCGAAAATCCGGCAGGTGCGGGGCCGCTGCCCATAGATTTGGCACTGGTTCTGGACCAGATAGACGCAGGAGCCATCCTCCCGCTTCGCCAACACCTTGACACCATCCACTTCCTGGGTCGCTAACCCTTGGGTTAGTTCGTCCGGCTCTAAATCAATGTGCAGATGCTGACAACAGGCCACGCAAGTGCCGCAGGGCACCTCCATGGACTGCCCCTGAGATGCCAGGCAGCGGCGCAGCTTACGAATCCAGGCGCTTATAGACCCGGTGGGCACATCGCCATAGGTCCATTGGGTGGCTTGGGGCCGATCCGGGTCGGGCTGGTTCATGCTGTCTCCATAGGGGCGGGCCGCCAGGGCAGGCCGGGTGATGGGCGGATGCCCAGGGTGGTCAGGATTTGGTACTGACGCTCAAAGGGATTAGGGTTGGACAGAATCCCCGGCAGGGTCCGCCATCGCCCCGCCAGCAGGGCCGGGAAGGCGAACACCGGCAAGGGGTAGTCGGTACCGAACAGCATCCGTTCCAACAAGGGTGGATGGCGGCGCAGCCGCAGTAACATGCCGGCCCGATTGGGCAGGGTCAAGGCGGAACTGTCCCAATAGCAGCGCGGATAGCGATCCACGAATTCCACCAGGGTGCGCCAATGGGGCTCGTAGAAAAATAGTCCCTGGCTGGCGCCGTGGGCGGCGATCAGGGTGACGCCCTGGTCCAGGGCCAGTCGCCAGCGGGCCAGGTCCCCCACCGATTGATCGGTGCCGATCAGGCTGAATTCGTAGCCCACGTGGGTCAGTAGCGGCATGCCCCGCCCGGCCAGGGCCTGATAGAAGGGCCGATGGCGGGCGTCGGCGGGATCGAAGCGCTGACTATTGGGCAACACCTTGACCAGACAGGCACCGGCCTCGGCGCAGCGCGCCAGTTCGTCCAGGGCATCCCGGCGCATGGGGTTGATGGACACGCCGGCCAGCAGCCGCTCCGGGTGGGCGGCCACCTGGGCCAGCAGGTAGTCGTTGCCAATCAGGAATTCAGTCTGTTCTTGGTCAAGGCGGCCGTCGGCACCGTACACGCCGTCCATGGCCAGCACCACCGCCTTATCCATGCAGGGAGCCTGCTCCAGGGCATCCAACAGGTGGCGCAGGTAGATGCGGTTGGCCTGGGCCGGGTCATCCTTGGGCAAGCCGAGGCGCCGGAACAGCATCCGAAACAGGGGCCCGCCCAGGGCGCGGCGGGAAATAAAGCAGCCGTTATCCCGGTCCGGCAGTCCCGCCAAATGGACGTGTACGTCGATCAGGGATCGGTCGGAACTCATGGGTCCTTCCTTATCGGGGTCAGGCCCCATAGCATATCCGGGTCCAGTCCAGGGTACCCGAGGGTCCCGCCATGAAAACCAGTGGATCCCGCCATCAGCAGGTCCTCCCACCCCTGAGCCGCCGGGAGTTATTGCGCCGTCTCGCCCTATTGGGCGTCGCCGCCGGGGGCTTCGCCACCTTGGCGGGCCTGGGTTATAGCCGGGACCCGGTGCGCCGCCCGGAGGAACTGGTGCATCGGCTCAAGGATTTCCGGGTCGAAGCCTCGTCCGTGCTGCCGGAACTGGTGGTGGTGCGGGGTACCCGGGTGGATGCCATGGTGCGGGACGCGGTGGACCGGTTGGGCGGCATCCATCGTTTCGTCGCCAAGGGCGAGCGGGTATTGCTCAAGCCCAACGTGGGATGGGACCGGCAACCGGAGCAGGCGGCCAACACCAATCCCGAGGTGGTGGGTGCCATGGCCCGCCTATGTCGGGACGCGGGGGCCAAGGAAGTCTGGGTCAGCGATATGTCCCTGAATGATCCGCCCCGCTGCTTTGCCCGGTCCGGTATCCAGGCGGCAGCCCAGGACGCCGGCGCCAAGATCCTGTTGCCGGGGCGCGATGATTTCTGGCTCACGGACCTGGGCGGCGATCTGCTCAAGCATTGGCCGGTGGCGCGGATCTTTCATCAGGTGGACCGGCTCATCAATCTGCCGGTCGTCAAGCACCATTCCCTGTGCGGCTGCACCCTGGCCATGAAGAACTGGTACGGGGCCCTCGGCGGCCGGCGCAATCAGTTGCACCAGCGCATCCATACCTCCATCGTGGACCTGGCGGCGGCATTGCGGCCCAGTCTGACCCTCATGGATGCCACCCGGATCCTGAAGCGCAATGGTCCCACCGGCGGCAGCCTGGACGACGTGGCGGTGGAAAACACCCTGGTGGCCGGTCTGGACGAGGTGGCCATCGACGCCTATTGCTTGCAATTCCTGGGCTTGCAGGCGGAAGCGGTGCCCTTTCTGGCCCTGGGCGAACAGCGGGGCCTGGGGCGGGTGGATTGGCGGGTTCGGCGCCTGGTGGAATCCCAGGTGTGACCCGGAAAACCTTGGCGGAGGTCATCCTCCAGAGGCACGATCATGATCCCCAAGAAACTGCGCACCCTGCGCCAAATCTACGGGACCTTCTTTCTGATCCTGTTCCTGGCGTTGCTGGTCATCACCAATTACACGGACCTCAAGGGCTTCGAGGTCTCCTGGCTGCTGGAACTGGATCCCCTGACCGCCCTGGCCGCGTTCCTGACCAGCGGCACCTTTTACCGGGGCCTGCTCTGGTCCCTGGTCATCATCATCCCAACCCTGTTCCTGGGCCGGTTCTTCTGTTCCTGGGTCTGTCCCCTGGGGGTGTTGAACCAGTTGCTAGGCTGGCTGTTCAATCGGCGCCGTCCGAGCGACGACTACCGGATCAACCAATACCGGCGGGTTTATCGGGTCAAGTACTATCTGCTGGCCGGCTTGCTGGTGCTAGCGGCGCTGGGCGCCCTGCAAATCGGTCTGCTGGATCCCATCGCGCTGCTGACCCGTTCCTTCACCACCGTCCTGTTACCGGCCGCGCAACAGGCGGGGGTCGGCAATTATCTGACCCAGCCGGTATTTAATGGCGGCATCCTGATCGCCTTGGTGCTGCTCGCCATTCTGCTGGCCAACCGCTTCATGACCCGCTTCTTCTGCCGGGTGCTCTGTCCCCTGGGAGCCCTGCTCGGGTTGCTGTCGCGCCGGGCGCCGCTGCGCATCCAGCGGGACGTGGATCTCTGCATCGACTGTAATAAGTGCCTCAAGGGCTGCCAGGGGGGCTGCGATCCCCACCTGGAACTCAGGGTCAGCGAGTGCCATCTGTGCATGAACTGCATCGAGGACTGTCCCACCCAGGCGCTGCGGTTCGGCCTGCCGGCGCCCCGGAGTTCCCGGCACCTGCCCCTGGATGTGAGCCGGCGTCGGCTGGTGGAAAGCCTGGTGGCAGGAGCTGCCCTGCTGCCCATGGTGCGGAGTTCCCTCTCTGCCCGCACCCTGGCGCCCGCTACGGTGATCCGGCCGCCGGGCTCCTTGGCGGAGCCGGAGTTCCTGGCTCGCTGCATCAAATGCGCGGCCTGCATGAAGGTATGTCCCACCAATGTGCTGCAACCGGCCCTGCTGGAAGGGGGCCTGGAAGCCCTGTGGACGCCGGTCCTGCACAACCGGGTGGGTTACTGCGAGCAAAATTGTGTGCTGTGCGGCCAGGTGTGCCCCACGGGCGCCATCCGGCGGATTCCAGTTGCGGAAAAGGTCGGCGCGTCCCCGTTCGAGGCGCCGATCAAGCTGGGTACCGCTTTCTTCGATCAGGGCCGCTGCCTGCCCTGGGCCATGCAGACCGAATGCATCGTGTGCGAGGAGATGTGCCCCACTTCCCCCAAGGCGATTTGGTATCAGACGGTGGAGGTACGGCGCCGGGACGGTTCCCTGGTGAAGCTCAAGCAGCCCTTCCTGGAGCCGCGCCTGTGCATCGGCTGCGGCATCTGCGAGAACAAGTGCCCGGTGGGGGAAGTGGCGGCGGTGCGGGTGGCGTCCGTCGGCGAAACCCGCTCGGCCAGCAACCAGATGATCCTGGTGCGCTAATTCTGGCCGGCCGGGCGTCGGCAGCGCTGGCGTGCCCTTGCCGGATTGGCATCATCGCCCGCCCTGGATGATGGGCCGGGCGGGATCTGCCAGAATAAACCCCATTCCAAGCCACCCGAGTGCCGTCCCCATATGCATTTGCACCTAGTCCCCCTCGGCGGTCTGGCCGGCGACATGTTCTGCGCCGCCTTGCTGGACGCCTATCCCCGGCTGTTGCCCCTGGCGCGGGAGACCCTGGACGCCCTTGGCCGTCCTCAGGGTTGGGATCTCCAGTTGCAGAAGGTCGCGGGACCACCTCCGGGATGCCGTTTCCTGGTGGCGCCGGGGAGCGGCCATCATCATCACACTCCCTACCGCGAGATTCGCCGCCTGCTGACCGAGGCGCCCCTGGCCGAGGGCGTGCGGGAGCGGGCGCTGCGCGTCTTCGCCTTGCTGGCGGAGGCGGAAGGCGCGGTGCATGGCCGGGTGCCGGACGAGGTGGAGTTTCACGAAGTGGGCAGTTGGGATTCCCTGGCCGACATCCTGACCGCCGCTACCCTGCTGGACGCCCTCCAGGTGAAGACGGTTTCCTGCGAGCCTCTGCCCCTGGGGGGCGGGCGGGTCCAGACCGCCCATGGGGTGCTGCCGGTGCCGGCGCCTGCCACGGCGCGGCTGTTGCAAGGCTTGCCGGTGTTGGACGACGGCATTCCCGGCGAGCGGGTCACCCCCACCGGTGCCGCCATCCTCCAGTCCCTGGCGCCGGGGGCCGGGCGGCCTCGGGACGGCATTCTGGGGGGCACCGGGGTGGGCTTCGGCACCCGGGTTCTGGATGGGGTCCCCAACTGTGTCCAGGTCCTCTGCCTTGATCCCAGCCCGGCCCGGTCCCTGATACAAGGTCAACTGGAGACAGATCAGGTGGCGGAACTCTGCTTCGAGGTGGACGACCAGACGCCGGAGGACCTGGGCGTGGCGCTGGAGCGGCTGCGGGCCACGGCCGGGGTACTGAGCCTGACCAGCTTCGTAGGTACTGGCAAGGCGGGCCGGCCCACCTGGAGCCTGGCCATCCTGGCCCGGCCCGCCAGTCTGGAGCAGGTGGCGGATGCCTGTTTCCGGGAGACCACCACTCTGGGCCTGCGCTGGCGCCTCACCTCCCGCTACCTGTTGCCCCGCCGGTCCCGGGGGCTGGACCTGGAGGGTGGCGTGCTCAACGTCAAGCTGGCGGATCGGCCCGGCGGCGTCACCGCCAAGGCCGAAATCAGGGATCTGGCCGGCCAGGGGGACCACCGGCAGCGGCAACAGCGCCGGGCGCTGGGGGAACGGTTGGCGTTGCACCAGGAGTTGGACCATGACTGACCTAGATGCCCGCATCCGGGTGCTGGAACAGTGGCTCCGGGACCTGGCGCCGGTCAAGGTGGCGGTGAGTGGTGGCCTGGACAGCCTGACCTTGGCTCTGCTGGCGGGCCGGGTACTGGGGCGGGACGCCATCATGTTCCACGCCCATTCGGCGGCGGTGCCGGCGGCGGCGGGGGCCCGTCTGCGCGCCCTGGCGGCCGCCGAGGGTTGGGACTTGCGTCTGGTGGACGCCGGCGAAATGGCGGACCCGGCCTATCTGGACAACCCGTACCGGCGTTGCTTCCATTGCAAGTCCCACCTCTACGGAGCCTTGACTGGGGCACCGCCGGGAACCCTGCTGGCTGGCACCAATCTGGACGATTTGGCGGACTTCCGGCCCGGTCTGGAAGCCGCCGCCCAGTTCGGGGTGCGCCATCCGTTCGTGGAATGCGGCATCGACAAGGGCACCATCCGGCAAATTTGCGCCCACCTGGGCCACGGCGATTTGGCGGATCTAGCGGCGTCACCCTGTCTGGCCAGCCGGGTGGAAACCGGCCTGCGCATCGCCCCGGATCTGCTCGCCTTCATCGACCGGGTGGAAACCAGCCTGCGCCGGGACCTGGGTCTGACCCTGGTGCGCTGCCGGGTACGGGCCCAGGCCATCGCCATCCAATTGCACCCGGACGAACTGGCGGGTCTGCCGCCGCCTCTGCGCGGCGCCTGGGCCGGGCAGGTGCGGGCGTTGGGCGCGCCCCTCGGGCTGCCTGGCGAGGTGCTGTTCGAGCCCTACCGTATGGGAAGCAGCTTTGTCCCCCACGACTGACCGGGAAACCGGCGCCCGGCTGGATTTTGACCGGAGTCAACGGCTCGGTTTCAGCGAGGCGGTGTTTTGCCAAGGCAAGACGCCGGTCCAGATCGGCCAGATCCTGGACCAATTCGGCGCACGGGGGCAGCCCTGTCTGCTCACCCGGTTGGATGCGGATAAGCGGGGCGCGTTACCGGCTGGCCATGCCCTGGACTACGACCCCCTGTCCCGCACCGCCTTTGCGCCTGGGCCGGAGCCCCGCCGTCCGGGGCCGGCGGTGGCCATCGTCAGCGCCGGTTCCTCGGACGCGCCGGTGGCCCTGGAAGCGGTCCGTACCCTGGCCTTTCATGGCGTCGAGAGTCAGTTGTACCCGGACTTGGGGCTGGCCGGACTCTGGCGCCTGTTGGACCGCCTCGAGGAGATTCGCACCCATCCGGTGGTGATTGCGGTGGCGGGCATGGAAGGCGCCCTGTTCACCGCCCTGGGCGGACTGGTGGCGGCGCCGGTAATCGCGCTGCCCACCTCGGTGGGCTATGGGGTTGCTCAGGGCGGCCGGCTCAGTCTGCACTCGGCCCTGGGCTGTTGCGCCCCCGGAATTGTGACGGTGAACATCGACAACGGCTACGGCGCTGCTTGCGCCGCCCTGCGTATGCTGGCGCTGTTGCGGTCGCCATGAGCCGGCCCCGGCTAGTGGTGAGTGCCTGCCTGCTGGGTCAGGCGGTGCGCTACGACGGCGGTCACCGCCAGCAGGCCTTTTGCACCGGCCTGCTGGCGGTCTATGCGGATCTGATTCCCCTCTGTCCGGAACTGGCCATCGGCCTGGGCGTGCCCCGTCCGCCGATCCAATTGGTCGGCGATCCGGCACGGCCCCGCTTGCTGGGGGTCGCGGATCCGGGCCGGGACCTGACTGATGCCATGGCCGCCCTGGCCCTGGAGTGGGCCAGGCACCAAGGGGATTACGCGGGACTGATCCTCAAGCAGGGTTCGCCGAGTTGCGGATTGGCCGGGGTGAAGCTGTGCCCGTCGCCGGGGGAGCCGCCGGCGCCGGTGGGAGTCGGGCTGTTTGCCCGCACCCTGGGGGAATTGGCGCCGGAGCTGCCCCTGGCGGCCGAGGATTGGCTGGAGGAACCGGATCGGCGCCACCAGTTCCTGTCCCAGGTGTTTGCCCGGCAACGCTGGAAGAATTTGCTGGTGGCGGGGGCCACGCCGGCCCGGCTGGGCCGCTTCCACGCCCGCCATCGTTACCAGATCCTCGCCCATTGCCCCCAGGCCCTGGGAGAGTTGGAGGGACTAGTGCGGGAACCGGACGGAGCCCGCTGGCCGTTGCAGGTTGCCGCCTATGGGCGGCTATTCCAATCTGCCCTGGCCTGCCAGGTCAGCGTGCCCGCTCTGAGCCTAGCCGTCGCCGGTCTGCTGGAGGATCCGGTCTGGGCGACCCGCCGCTTCCCGGCCCGGCGGGATCCTGGGCGCGTCCTAGGCCTTGACCAGGCGTCGGTATCCGCGTCCTTGGCCCGCATCCGCGAGCGTCTGGCGTGCCGACCCCAGGATCCGCTGCGCCGCCAGACGCTGCTGTTTCCCTACCCCCTGGCCTTGGCCCCCGCAACGGCGGGGTCAGGGACCGGCCCCGTAACCCCCTAATACTCGGAGGAACTGCTCATGCTAATCACCACCACCCCCAGCGTCGAAGGCCGGCGCATCGTCAGATACTGCGGTCTGGTCGCCGGTGAGGCAATCATGGGCGCCAACATCTTCAAGGACCTGTTCGCCGGTATCCGGGACCTGGTGGGGGGGCGCTCCGCCAGTTACGAAAAGGAACTGACCCGGGCACGGGGTATTGCCTTGGCGGAGCTTGCAGCTCGCGCCCAGGAGATGGGAGCCAACGGGGTGGTGGGCGTGGACTTGGATTATGAGGTGCTGGGCCAGAGTGGGAGCATGCTCATGGTGTCCGCTAGCGGCACCGCCGTGGTGCTGGAGTGACGGCCAAACCAGCCGGCCCTTGGTGGTGGCTGGTGGCGGCTGGATTTGGCCTGGGGATGGCCAGTTGGCTGGCGGCCTGGCTGGTGTCGGGCCGGTTTGAGCCCTACGACTCGGATAGTGGCTGGGTCGCCAATCAACTGGTTATCGGCGTGCCCCTGGTCATGCTGGCCGGCTTGCGGGGTTGGCGGCCGGTTGGCTGGCTGTTGGCAGGGGTCTACCTAGGAATGAACGCCTATGCCGGTCTGTTCGGCGGTTCCGAATCCCGGGCCTGGGCCGGGTTGGGTGCCATCACCAGTCTCCTGTTGCTGGTCGGGCCGGTCTGCCTGGCGACCCTGGCGTTGCTGCTGCGCCTGGCGTGGCGGGGGTACCGGTCAACCTGAGGGACCAGGGGCCACCGGGTCACCCCTGGCCCCGAGGGATTCCTCAGTTGGCGGCGCCCATGGCCCGGGCCCGCCGGGCGCGGGCTTCCCGGTCCCGCAGGTTCGGGTCCGGCGCGGTACCGGCCTGACCCTCCGGCCAGCCCTGGCTATGCCGTTCCACCAGATCCGCCAACGCCTGGATGTGAGCTGGCTCCTCGTTGAGGGCCGGGATGTAGGCGTAGTCCCGGCCGCCAGCGGCTAGAAACAGGGCCCGGTTGGTCATGGCGATTTCTTCCAGAGTCTCCAGGCAGTCGGCCGAAAAGCCCGGACACACCACCTGCACGCTCTTGACGCCCTCGCGACCCCATTGGCCCAGTTGATGGTCGGTATAGGGTTGCAGCCAGGTCTGGCGGCCGACCCTGGACTGGAAGCTCAATTGCCAGCGGTCCTTGGCCAAGCCCAACCGCTCCACCACTAGGCGGGCGGTCTTTTGACAATGGCAGAAGTAGGGGTCGCCCTGTCGAAAATAGGCTTCTGGAATACCGTGGAAGGAAAACAGCAGCCGTTCCGCCTGTCCCTGGGCGGCCCAGAAGTTGTCTATCGAGGCCGCCAGGGCGTCGATATAGCCGGGGTGGTCGTGATACTGGTTGACGAAGCGGGTTTCCGGCACCCAGCGCCAAGTCCGGAGTTCCGCCGTTACTGCGTCGAACACGGAACCGGTGGTGGTGGCGGAGTATTGGGGATACAGGGGCAGCACCAGCAAGCGCCGGACGTTGGCGGCGGCCAGGGTGCGGAGCGCCTGCCGGATCGACGGGTTACCGTAACGCATGGCCAGCGCTACTTCGATGGGTCCACCGGCGCGCTCCCGCAACGCTTGCCCAAGGGCGTCGGCCTGGCGTAGGGCAATCTGCAGCAGGGGCGAGCCTTCCGGAGTCCAAATCTGTTGGTAGGCATGGGCCGAGCGGGCTGGCCGGATGCGTAGGATGACGCCGTGCAGAATCAGCCACCAGAGGGGGCGGGACATTTCGACTACCCGGGGGTCGCTCAGGAATTCCGCCAGGTAACGGCGCACTGCGCCACGGCTGGAGGCGTCCGGCGTACCCAAGTTCACCACCAGGACGCCCAGACGCTCCGGGTGGCCGTGGTGGAAATCGCTGCTATTGAAATAGGCCACGGGTGCCTCCTGAAAATTGATCGTGCGGACCAGAAGCGCTCCCGCGCTGACCCGCTACTGACAAAAAAGCCTGCTATAGTGCGGCAGGTTGCCGGACCTTAAGGAAACGCTGATATAGCCTGCCATGGCCTTGTGCGGCGCTTGTTCCGCGGCTTGCCGACTGGTGGCCGAGGATCCCGCCGGTTTGGCTGACTTTTCCATAATCAAAAATGTACGAGGACATATCCATGCGCGAATCCATGCGCCAGCATAGCAGTTACGGTCTGGAGCACCATGGCCTCTATAACTTGAGCGCCGTCTATTGGAATCTTTCCACCGCCGAGCTTTATGAGCAGGCGATTCAACACCGGGAAGGTTCCCTAGCGCACCTGGGCCCCCTGGTGGTCCGCACCGGCCATCACACTGGCCGTTCCGCCGACGATAAGTTCATCGTCGAGGAAGAGAGCAGCAAGTCGGACATCTGGTGGGGCCAGATCAACAAGCCCATCTCATCCAGTCAGTTTCATTTTCTGCACCAGCGGATGGCGTCCTATCTCCAGATGAAGGACGTTTATGTTCAGGATTGTTTCGCCGGCGCCGACCCCCGTTATCGCTTGCCGATCCGGGTGGTCAGCGAATACGCCTGGCACAGTCTGTTCGCCCGCAATCTGTTCATTCAAGCGGCCCCCGAGGAATTGGCCGAGCATGTTCCCCAATTCACGGTCATCAACTCGCCCCGGTTCCATGGGATTCCGAACCAGGACGGTACCCGCAGTGAAACCTTCATCTTGGTCAGTTTCGATCAACGCCTGGTGTTGATCGGCGGCACCAGCTACGCCGGGGAAATCAAGAAATCCATCTTCACGGTAATGAACTATCTGCTGCCCAGGCGCGGTGTGCTCCCCATGCATTGTTCGGCCAACATTGGCCCGGATGGCCGCTCTGCCCTGTTTTTTGGCCTGAGCGGTACCGGCAAGACCACCCTGTCGGCGGACGCCGCCCGCACCCTGATCGGCGACGACGAACATGGTTGGAGCGACGCGGGCATCTTCAATTTTGAGGGGGGCTGTTACGCCAAGATGATCCGGCTCTCGGCCCAAAATGAGCCGGAGATCCACGCGGTCACGCGCCGCTTCGGCACCGTGCTGGAGAACGTCACCCTGGATGCCCGCACCCGCCACCTGGATTTGGACGATGAATCCCTCACCGAGAATACCCGGGGCGCCTACCACCTAAGCGCCATCCCGAACGCGGCGCCGGATGGTTGCGGCGGACATCCGGCCGCCATCGTCTTCTTGACCTGTGATTCCTTTGGGGTGTTACCGCCCATTTCCCGGCTGAGCCCGGAACAGGCCATGTACCACTTCATTTCTGGGTACACGGCGCGGGTCGCCGGGGTGGAGAAGGGCGTTACCCAACCAGCGCCGGTGTTTAGCGCCTGCTTCGGCGCGCCCTTCATGCCCCTACATCCCCAGCGTTACGCGGAATTGCTGGGCGCCCGCATCGCTGAGCATGGCTCCCAGGTATGGCTGATCAACACCGGCTGGAGCGGCGGCCCCTACGGAACCGGGCGGCGCATTCCCATTCCGCACACCCGGGCCATGGTCAACGCGGCCCTGGATGGGGCCTTGGATCAGGTGCCGACCCGCCGGGATCCGATTTTTGGCGTAGAGGTTCCGGTCCAGTGTCCGGGGGTGCCGGAGCGGATTCTTAATCCCCGGGATACCTGGAGCGATCCCCAGGCCTATGACCGTCAGGCTCGCCAAGTGGCGGCCCTATTCCAAGCCAACTTCGAGAAATACGCAGAGCAGGTGAGTCCGGAGATTCGTGCTGCCGGACCCCAGGTAGCGGGCTAGCGGGCAGGGTTGGTGGAACCGGCGCGGCGATGGACTGCCCGCCGGAGCCGATCCACCCGGCCAGTCAAATCGATTGGTGCCCGTTTGACGAACCCGGCGACGGACTGGGCGCTGCGGGTTGCTCCAGGAGCGTTTCCGCCGGTGATTGGAGAGGACCGGAACCCGGCGCCTGGGCCGGCCGTTGGGTTAGACCCTCGACCAACACCCGCTGGGATTCCACTGCCTGGCGCAACGACTCGGTTGCTGGCAGGGGATTCGGCCGCGCATCCCGAGGCGCTAGCCCATGGGGGGCGTCGAAACCCTCGTAGGGATAGGCATGCAGGGTCGGAAAAGGTCCCCAGTAGGGCGCGCCGTAGGGATAGTAATTCCAATAACCGTATGCCGGGCCCCGGCCCCAGCCGTTACCCTGCATGGAGAAGTTGACGCTGAAGTTGAAACCCGCGTTCCCAAACCAATCCTGAAACCAGCCCGTGAAGGGGTTTGCCCACCAAGCGCCAACCGGAACGCTGGCGCCTGTCAGGATCAGGGCCGCCACAGCCGTCACGATCTTGCGCATCTCAGTCACCAACAGCTTGAAATCAGCGCGGCACCTCCCTGTGCCTGGAAATCCCGCCGATCCTTAGACCGGCTGTGGATTTCATCCCTAATTACTTGGTCGCGGCGGCGGCGGGAGCCTGGGGAGCGGCCGGGGGCGCGACGGGCGGATAGCCGTAAGGAGCGCCATAGCCATAGCCGGGATAGCCGTAACCATAGCCAGGATAGCCATAGCCGTAGTAACGGTTGTCACGATAGCGGTTCCAGCCACGGCCAGAGCCGCCGCCGCTCATGCTCATGTCGAAAAAGCCGTCACCCCACATGTCGTTCCACATGTCGTTGTTGCCCCAGCCAGAACCGGGATAACCGCCCCAGGGGCCACCACCACCCCAAGGACCACCGCCCCACCAAGCATTGGCGGACGTGGCGCCCAACAGGGCGGTCAGGGCAGCAACAGCAGCAAGCTTCTTCATTTTGTCTACTCCGAATAAGTTAAACTTCTTGTTCGTCGATCGGGCTAGGGATTTCTCCTCGGCCGTCGCGGTTAAGAATATTAGAAGATAATGAAATAGAAAAATCTAATTTTCAGATCAATGAACGCCAAGTATTAGGTATCGCCTATCCATGCCGTCCGAACTTCCTAACCCGCCCCTAGAATTGACTATTCCCCGCCCGGATGACTGGCATCTTCATCTGCGAGATGGAGCAGTGCTGGCCGGACTGGTGGCCGATAGCGCTGAGCGCTTCGCCCGGGCGCTGATCATGCCCAATCTCAAACCGCCGGTGGTGGATACGGAACAAGCCTTGGCCTACCGGGAGCGGATCCTGGCGGCCCGCCCGCCGGGAAGTTCCTTCCAGCCCATCATGGCGCTCTATCTCACGGATCAAACCCCGCCGGCGGAAATTCGGCGCGCCCAGGCGACCGGGGTGATTCCGGCGGTTAAGCTCTATCCGGCTGGCGCGACCACCCATTCCGCCGCCGGCGTGACGGCCCTGGATCGGCTGTATCCGGTGTTCGACGTCATGCAGGAAACCGGCATGGTCCTGTCCATTCATGGCGAGGTGACGGACCCGGCGGTGGACATCTTCGACCGGGAAGCCTGTTTCATCGAACGCCATCTGGCGCCCCTGCTGAGGGATTTCCCGGGTCTGCGGGTGGTGCTGGAACACATCACCACCGCCGACGCGGTGGACTTCGTCATGGGCGCTGGTGCTAACCTGGCCGCCACCATCACCGCCCATCATCTGCTGTACAACCGCAATGCATTGCTAGCCGGCGGTGTGCGGCCCCATTTTTATTGCCTGCCGGTGCTGAAACGGGAGACTCATCGCCGGGCCCTCATCGCGGCGGCCACCCGGGGCGATGCCAAGTTTTTTCTGGGTACCGATAGTGCCCCCCATGGACGGGGTGCCAAGGAATGCGCCCAGGGTTGCGCGGGTTGCTACACGGCGTTCGCGGCCATTGAGCTGTACGCGGAGGCCTTCGAGCAAGCCGGGTGCCTTGAGCGTCTGGAGGGATTCGCCAGTCGCCACGGACCCAGTTTCTATGGCCTGCCGGTGAATTCCGGGCGCATCCGGCTGGTCCGCCAGCCCTGGACGGTGCCAGACAACTTTCCATTTGGAGGGGAAACCCTGGTGCCCCTGCGGGCCGGGGAGAGCATCGCCTGGCGCATCCAGGCCGAGTGACGGGCGTCCGTCCTAGCCAAGTTCGATCCCGGCCCTGGTGGCCGGGATCGACGCGAGTTACGTCCGGCTATTTGGCGGCCGGTTTGTCAGCGGGTTGGTTGGCCGCCTTGTCGGCGGGCTTATCCCCGGCGGCCGGTTCCGGCTGTTCCGTCAACAGGGGGCTCAGTTCGATTTTGGCCTTCTCCCGCAGCGAACTCACGTAGTCACCCAGCAGCCGGCCCTGTTGTGCGGCCATGAGTTGGGGCTTCACGGAGTCGAAGGAGGGAATGGTACGCTTGCGCTTGTCGTCCAACTGAATTAAATGCCAGCCGAATTGGGATTTGACCGGCGCGTCGGTCTTGCCGCCCACCGCCAGCTTGCTTAGCGCGGTGGCGAAGGGCTCCACCATCTGGCTCAGGTTGAACCAGCCCAGGTCGCCGCCGACCTTGCTGGTGGTGTCCACCGAATACTTACCCGCCAGCTCGGCGAAATTGCCTCCGGCCTGAAGCTCCGCCGCCACTTTCTTGGCCTCTTCCTCGGATTCCACCAGGATGTGCCGGGCCTTATATTCCTCCGAGGGCTGATTGACGTACTTTTCCTCGTAGGCCACCTTGAGTTCCGCGTCGGTGGGCAAGCGCTGCTGGGCCTGTTGTTGCAGGGCCAACTTGGACAGCAGTTGGTCCCGTTGCAAATCGAGACTGGTCTGGACGTTGGGTAGCTTCTCTATGCCCTGGTTACGCGCTTCCTGGGCCAGCAACATCATGTTGATCAGTTCATTGATGGCCTGGCTCTGCATCTCCGGAGAGTCCTGGGCGCCTGGCGAACGCTGCATACGGTCGTTGTAATAGATGCCGAAGGTTTCGATGGTGATCGGCGTGCCGTTCACCGTAACCAGGGTCTGAGCATGGCCTTCCTTGTCGCCGGCCGGCGCGGCCTTGGCGGCTTCTGGGGCGGGCGGCTTGGCCGGCTGGTTGGCGGCGGCGGCCGGCGCGGCGCCC
>CAZIHO010000078.1:0-17218 GCA_964538875.1 uncultured Chromatiaceae bacterium | reverse complement strand
CCGTATCGATCTTTATTTCTCTTGAGCCTTTCGTATCAGGTCGTGTTCTAGGACTTCCACGACGAGTATTTTGTGCTGCATCACGCAATCTGATTATCCTGGGTCTCCCAGACTATCACCCACCAGCTCCAGCGACACCGCCCCATCCGTAACAATTCAACGCCATCAACGACGGTCCAATTCTATGACCAATCTAATCTGATCGTTCCTCGATCTCTGGTCCCACCGCGCCCTCGATTATTATCCACGCCCTCCTGTCCTTCTCGACCGCAACCGTCCATCCCCTTCCCCAGGCACATGCGAACTGACAACCTCCAGGGATTCGTCCCCAACACCAAACGGACCAGGTTACGCGTAATTTAATGGCATTGCATTGAACGCCTGGACACAACGACTGGTCGAACTTTCTCCAAAACAAAGGGTAACTCTGCTACTAAAACACCGGAAAAATCGAATGCTCCGCTAAACTGTTCAACTAACCTAGATGTCACCTGGGGCATCGCCTATGGCTCCTCTGGTAAAATACAACCGTTCAAGTCTTTACCTGCTAAGAGTGGTTCTTATGTCCCTTAATGGAAGTAAAGTACTGGTAACCGGTGCCGACGGTTTTATCGGCAGCCATTTGGTAGAATTACTCCTGCTGCTTAACTGCAATGTTAGGGCGTTTGTTTATTACAATTCTTTTAATAGTTGGGGTTGGCTGGACACTCTTCCTATAGAACAACAAAGGCGCCTGGACATATTTTCTGGAGACATTAGAGACCCTAATGGTGTACGACAAGCATGCTCTGGTTGCGATATTGTCTTTCATCTGGCAGCGTTAATCGCTATTCCTTTCTCCTACCATTCTCCAGACTCATACGTCGATACAAATATCAAGGGAACACTAAACGTCTTACAGGCGGCCCAACAATTGGGGATGCAGCGTGTTCTAATTACGTCCACCTCCGAAGTATACGGAACTGCTCGCTATGCCCCAATTGACGAATCACACCCTTTTCAAGGCCAATCACCATACAGTGCTACCAAAATAGGAGCGGACCGTCTCGCTGAATCTTTCTACCGCTCATTCGGAACCAAGGTAGTGATCGTCCGTCCCTTCAACACCTTTGGGCCTCGCCAATCCGCACGAGCCGTTATCCCAACCATCATTACTCAATTATTGTCCGGCGAAACGGACATTCGCCTAGGGGATATTCGACCCACCCGTGATTTTAACTACGTCAAGGACGTCGTCAAGGCGTTCGTGGCACTAGCCGAAGCCGATAATGTCATTGGCAAAGAAATCAATGTGGCTACCGGTTCCGAGGCATCGATTGGTGAAGTCGCCCAGCAAATTTGTTCCTTAATTAATCCCAACGCTCGCATTATTACGGAAAGTAATAGAGTCCGCCCGGAAAATTCGGAAGTTTATCGGTTAATAGGAGATAACTCCAAAATTACATCGCTAACAAATTGGAGGCCAGATTTTTCCCTAACCTCGGGTCTAGTTGATACTATCGAATGGTTTAGGGTTCCCGAAAATCTTTCCAAATACAAAGCATGGCTTTATAACATCTGAGTAGCGATATGCGAGCGATCATCCTAGCCGGTGGAAAGGGTACTAGACTGCTTCCCTTTACCACCCTTATTCCAAAACCATTGGTGCCTCTCGGGGGACGATACTCTATTTTGGAGATAGTGTTAATTCAACTGTCGCGGGCTGGCTTCGATCATGTGACCCTAGCGGTAAATCGCCTTTCCAACTTAATAATGAGCTATTTCGGGGATGGATCGCGTTGGGATCTAACGCTAGACTACTCGCTAGAAGACCAACCGCTCAGCACCATTGGTCCTTTGACACTCATTAAGGACCTGCCGGACAATTTTCTGGTAATGAATGGCGATATATTGTGCGACCTAGACTATGGTGAATTCTTTCGTCAACACATCACATCAAATAATTTGCTTTCTGTTTCTGCCTATCACCGCGAAGTTATGATTGATTTCGGCGTTTTAGAATATGACCACAATTACAACCTTACTGGCTTTCGAGAAAAACCAACCTTTGATTTTAATGTTAGCATGGGCATTTATTGCCTGAACAAAAAGGCTATCAATCATGTACAGCCTAATACGCCATATGGCTTTGATGATCTCATGCGGGAAGGTTTAGCAAAGCAACAAAAAATTCAAATCATACCATTTTCTGGATTTTGGCTAGACATTGGGCGTCCTGAGGATTACCAGTATGCAGATCAGAATTTCGATAGCTTGTCAAAGTCCCTAGGCATTATGGACGTCTCACCATAAATGCCTATTTAATCCAAGTGAAGTGCCTTTAGTGCCGAATTAGCAATTCATAGCAGTAACACTGGCCTAGGATGTGATCCAGGTATGAGCATTTTGATAACAGGCGCACTTGGCGGGCTGGGCTCGCAATTCTCAGCATGGGCTAGAAATCATTTCAGCGAGGAAGTCGTCCTAACCGACCACGGGAATTCAACCGAAGAAGGATATATTCTGGCCGATTTATCTCGCCCAGAAGAGGTCAACCGACTGATTGCCCGGGTCAAACCAACAATAACGTATCATCTAGCGGGAAGTTTTAATAACAATTATATAACAGACTACGAAATTAACGCTTTGAGTGCCAAATACATTTTGGATGCACTTATGAGCACAAGGTGTCGGTGTAGACTCCTACTTTGTGGGAGTGCGGCAGAGTATGGAATCGTTACACCAGACGAGAACCCTTTGCGCGAAACCCATCTACTTAGACCCGTTACCCTTTACGGTCTAACCAAAGCGCTACAAACCCAAATGGCCTATTTATATTCCTTCGCACACCAGTGCGACGTCGTCGTTGGTAGAATATTTAATTTATTTTCAGAGGGACTGTCGGAACGGCTATTTGTTGGCCGAATGCAAAAAATGATTCAACTCTATACCCAAGGACACATCGATTGTATAGAAGTGGGTAATTTGGAAAGCCGGAGAGACTACGTAGATATTCAAGAAGTCATTCGGCTATTCGAGTTAATCACTCAGCATGGTATCTCTGGCGAGGTTTACCATGTGGCTAGTGGCAATCCCGTGACAATGAGAGAGTTATTAGATCATATGTTGACAAGTGCAGGCCTAGAATGGGCGGTGATCAAGTCGAGCCAAAACCTCGGGAGTCATTTGCGGACAGATGTACCCTCTATCTACGCAGACATGACGAAAACGTACCGGTTATCACGAAGCTAAATTTACATGGCTAAACCACTCCTTACCGTCATCACTCCTGTTTATAATGAACAGGAGGTTATCAGTGCATTCTATGAACGCACAAAAGCAGTACTTAGTCTATGCGCAGAAAAATACGATACCAGAATTTTGTTTGTGGTAGATCGAGGGACCGATAGAACCCTAGACATCTTGCAGGAAATATCGAGGGAAGATAAGTTCGTGCAGATTGTTTCATTATCTGCCCGCTTCGGCCATCAGATGTCATTGCTAGCGGGAATAGATGCAGCTAAATATTCAGACATCATTATCATGATGGATAGTGATCTACAGCACCCCCCGGAATTGATACCAAAACTCATTACACTGTATGAGGCCGGAAACGACATCGTGTTCACGGTGCGTACAGACACGGAAGACGCTGGTGCGTTTAGGAAATATCTAGGCAATGGTTTCTATTCACTACTCAGCTATTTCTCTAATGTCCCTATTAACAAGAATTCCGCCGATTTCCGGTTAATTTCACGCCGTGTAGCCAAATTGCTGCGCACTCAAATCAGAGAGCGCAATTTATTCCTGCGTGGTATTTTTTCATGGATTGGCTTCAATCAATCTAGCGTAGAGTATGTAGCCACACAACGCTTCGCCGGAAGTAGCAAATATTCGTTCCCTAGAATGGTGCGGTTAGCTACGGCCGGCGTCCTCTCGTTCAGCACCAAACCGTTACTGCTAAGCATTACGTTTGGTGTCTGGCTAGCGGTCATTAGTTTCCTGATAGGTTGTTTTACCGTAGCGGATTATTTTATTGACAAGGCGATCCCCACTGGCTGGACGACCATAGTAACACTATTATTGTTTTTCAGTGGGATTCAACTGATTTTCATTGGTATCCTGGGGGTCTATATTGGCGGGATCTACGAGGAGGTCAAAGGACGTCCCCATTACATCATTGACCAAACGACGAATATCGAACCATGAAGCAAGTCGATTTTGATCGCTTTACCCAGAATTACAACCACCTCCTGCATCAACAGACCAGACTGTTTTCAGAAGATGAACGGTACTTCGCTGCATACAAGGTAGATATTACAAGAAAGCTGGCCTCTCGGTTCCTCAGGGAAGTGCCCCGAAAGATTCTTGAGTTTGGATGCGGAATCGGGAGAAACATCCCCTTTCTAAGCCAATCATTTCCAACCTCCATCATCATTGGGTCGGATGTGTCGGCGTTAAGTCTAGATGTAGCCCGCATGGAAAATCCACGAAAAGAGTTCTTTCAAGAGGGGGCTTGTCCTCAACTTCAAAGCGAATTTGATTTTTATTGCAGGTGTTTTCCATCACATCCCTCCAGCCGAGCGAGATTCGGTTGCCGAACGGATATCAGCGCGCCTCGCTCCGGACGGCTTAGTGTGTGTATTTGAGCACAATCCATATAACACTATCACGCGTCGTATTGTAAACAATTGTCCTTACGATGGGGGTGCGATTCTACTATCCAAATCTAATTAAAAAAACTGCTTCTACGTGCTAAGTTAGCTGTGGAAGATTCAAAATATACGCCTTTTTTCCGCCACAACTACGAGGCTTGTTAGCGATTGAGAAGCACCTCGGCGTGCTTCCGCTAGGGGGACAATATTGGGTACTCGCTCGCAAGCAATGAAGGAATTGCTGCGCTACCTGTTGGTAGGGGGACTAAACACCGTTTTCGGCTATTCGATTATTTTCGTTTTAATGTACCTGCTTTCCTGGTCTCCACAGGCGAGCAATATTGCGGGGTATGGGGCAGGCTTTGTTTTTTCCTATATTCTGCACCGCATTATTACCTTCCGTAGCCGCAACTCTAAGTTCCCTGAATTAGCACGCTACCTAGTGGTCTTTGGTATCTCCTTTATTTCAAACTATGCGATGTTAGAACTATCCCTTAGGAAGTTGATGTTAGATCCTTATGTTAGCCAGGTTGTCGCCGGCTGCATCTATATTCTTGTCTCGTACGGATTGAATAAAATGATCGTTTTCCGAAATCGAGGCGGACTTTCCCCCTGAACTGTGTCTCCTGCCAAGGCGACCTGACAAGCACTTGGTGCTTGCCAAAATATTTTTGGCGATTTGGTAAGGGTTGATCGCTCGGTAAATCCCGTTCCAGTTGATGACTAGTGGAAACCGGGGTGATGAGCTGCGGTACCCCCTCAGTACGGGGAGGATCTAATTGTTTCAATGCACTAGGGCAAGTCCCCACGCTTGAACCAGAGGTAGCCGAGACTGGCGAATAGGGTGCCGAGGGTCCAGGGATAGACCAGGGCGTAGGTCATATAGCCGACCTGACCAAAGTGATCCAGGATCAGGTAGGCGGTGGGTCCTAATAGCACCAGTTGGGGATCGAACAGCATCATGCTGGCGGTGCGGAATACTTGCAGGGGATTGGCCAGGGCGATGGCCACGGCGGTTTCCGGCGGCAGGGATTGGCGCACCATGACGCCCAGCAGGATAAGGTCCAGAAACAACAGCAACCCGAGCCAGACCACGAAGGCGGCGCCCTGGGCCACGTCGGAGGAACGGGCCAGGGTCGAGACCAGCATGCCGATGCCCAGGAAACACCAGGCCAGCACCATGAGCAGGGCGGTGTAGTAGGCGAAGAGGCCCCAGGGAATCTCAGCGCCCCGCACCATTCCCCAGCCCAACGCCAAGGCCAGGGCCAGCAACACGGGTACGAACACCACTAGGAAGCGGCCCGCCAGCTTGCCCCAATACCAGGCCGCCAGCCCGATGGGCAAAGAAAGCAGATATTCAAATACGCCGGCCTCCCGGTCCCCGGCCACCGAGCGTACGGTGGTCACCAGCACGAACAAGGGCAGGATAGCCATGGCCAATTGGATATAGGTGACCAGCAGCCGGGATAGGCCGGTAAAGCCCATCACCCGGGATTCGGTGACGCCAAACACGAACAACATCACCATCAGCCCCCCGAACACCAGGGTGTAAACCAAGAACCACTTGGCGCGCAGGGATTCCAGGATGTCGGTGGCGGCGGCTAACCAGAGATGGCGCATGGGGGTATTTCCACGGATTAGGGTGCTGGGGCGGGCGCGCCAGATGGGCCGCCCAAGTTGTGGCGGTGTTCCACCGCGAAGACATGGGCCTTGGCTTGGGGAAAGTCGAGTAGCCCGGCGCCATCCTCCCGTTGCGCGCCCAGACCGTAACCCATGGGCGTGACCTGATTGGACGCGTAGTGGGCGGCGCGGGCGTCGATCCAATCGCCGGAGCGCCAGTCGGTCACCCAAATTTCCGCGCCGTCCCGGTCCGGGGCGAGTTTGGCTTCCAGCCAGATCAGGGCGCAGCCCAGGTCGTCAAAGTACAGCACCTGGGAAGTGCCATTGGTGGCCTTGATGCGTACCTGGGCGCCGTGCTGGCGGTCCGACAGCATCATGCGGCAGCGTTCGCAAGTGGAACGATCCCAACGCGGCGGCAGAGGTCCGCTGCCGGGATCCCCGGAACAGCCCCCCAGGCCCAGCAGCGCTAGGAGTAGGGCCCCGGCTAGGCCGACGAGGCTGATGGCGCGCGGGGCGGTCCAGTTCATGGGGTGATCCGCTCCGCCTCATCCAGACGGATATGGGCTAGCAGCGCCGCGTAGCGGGACAGAACGCCAAGGAAGCGCAGCCGGTCGGGCCCCGCCACCAGGCCAGTCCAGCTGAGTCCCTGGTCGGAACCGGCGAACCCCCAGTCGGCGATGGCCTTGGCAAAGGCTTCATCCGGGCGGGTCAGGCCAACCCGGCAGGTCAACAGGCCGGCCAGGTCCACCAGGTCCGCGACCCGGTCGTCCAGCACCACCTGGCCCTGATCCAGTTCGATGACCCGGTTGACCAGCGCTGCCACCTCGTCCAACCGGTGACTGGAAATCAGCATGGCGGCGTCCTGCTGCCGCTCGGCGAGCAGTTGGAAGAACACCCGGCGGGCCTCCGGGTCCAGGTTGGCGGCGGGCTCGTCCAGCACCAGCAGGTCGGCGGCGCGGCCCAGGGCCACGGCGATCAGCAATTTTTGCTTTTGACCACCGGACAGCTTGACGAACGGCTGATGCCGGTGGCGCTCCACGTCCAGCCCCAGGCGCTCCGCCACCCCGTGAATGCGGGCCGGGTCAGCGCTGCATACGCCGGCGGCGAAGCGCACCAGTTGGCCCACCGGCATTTTCAGGGGCGGCGGCAACTGGGGCACGAAGCCGACCCGCTCCAACACCTGGGCACGTTGCTTGCGCGGGTCCAGGCCGTCCACCAGCACCCGGCCGCCGCAGGTATATTCACCAAGCAAACAACGGATCAGGGTGGTCTTGCCGGCACCGTTGGAACCCACCAGGGCAACCCGGTGACCCCGTTCGATGTCCAGGGTCAGGCCCTTGAGGACCTCCTGGCGCCCGAAGCGCTTGACGACCTGTTCAAATCGAATCATGGCCGATCCCAGCCCTTGACCCGGAAGCTCAGGGAATCCGTGGGGCACACGTCCACGCACAGGCCGCAACGGGTGCAGTCCGCCGCCACGTCCACCTGGACGCCGGGGGAGCGGCCCTTGATGGTGATGTCCAGCACATGGGGCACCAGGCATACCTTGCGACATTCGCCCTCATGGTGGCAGGCCTCCATGTTGTACCGGACCCGCACCGGCGAGGTGATTCCCACCAGCCCATAGGTAATGCCTATGGGGCACAGATAGCGGCACCAGGCGCGCCGGGACACGAAAATTTCGAACAGCAGCAGCGCCAGCACCCACAACAACGCAAGCCCCGGCCCGTAAATCAGCGCCCGGCTGACGATGCCGGTGGGGGAGATGGTCTCGAAAATGGTATAGCCGCTGACCAGCGTCAGCACCACGAATACCCCGTACAGGAGCGCCCGCACGCTGCGATGAAAGCGGACATCCCGCACCCATTTGCGGGCCGCCAGCCGCAGGTGGATCCATTCCGCCCACTCGGCCAGCAGGTGATAGGGACACACCCAGGAACAGAAGGAGCGCCCCCCCAGCAACCACCAGAGCAACAGCACCGTGAGGGTGCCGATGATGAGGTTGAGCACCAGATGCTTGTAGGCCAGCATGACCTGCAGCGCCGAGTTGAGGTCGGCAAAATGGAAGCCCAGCACCCGGGACGCGGTCATGGCCCCCTCGACCAACTGCACGTCGAACCAATAGGACACCACGAACAACAGGTTGACCAGGATCAGGGTGATCCAGCGGCGATTGCGCCAGCGATGCCGGCCCCGGGTAAGGTTGTGGGCCGCCACCGTATCTTGCAAATAATTACGGGTGATCCGTTCCTTAGATTTTTCCTGGTACAGGACCCGCAATTCCGGCCCCTGCCGCTCCGGTGTAGGACGCGCCACCGGCAGACCCAGCAGATGACGAAGGGAATCGGTGAAGTAACTCATGAGCGTTGGTCCGCGCTACGGTCAATGTCGATGACGATGGCAGCCGGCTCCACCGGGCAAATCATTTCGCAGACGCCGCAGCCCACGCAGCCATCCAGCACCTTGGGCCCCTGACCGGTGCCAGCGGCTAAGGTCTCCAGGGCGATGGCGGCGCGGGGCGGGCATTGGTTCTGGTCCCCGGACGGGGGCTGACCGGCGGCGCATTGGGCCAGACGAATTTGAATGGGACACTGGCGGATACACAGGTCGCACAGGGGCAGATCGTAGGGATGGCTGGCCACCGGCACTGGGTTCCAGCGGTCCACTTCCGCGTAGCGCAACTTACCGGCAAAAGCGCCACCCCGGGCCTGGCCCTTGAAACCCTGGCCCCGCACCGCCAGGCAAGCCTCGGGACGGGCCAGCCTGGCAAAGCCCATGCGGGCCTGGGCTGGGTAATTGATTTCGTGGGTCAGGGCACCGGTAGGACAGGCCAGCACGCATTGGAGCCCGTCGCAGGAAAAGTCGCAGGCCTGGGCGCGGGCATCAATGTAGGGCGCACCGACGCCGACCCCGTCCATCAGGTCCGCCAGCTTGATGGCCTGCACCGGACACACCTGCACGCACTGGCCGCATTTGATGCAGGCGGCCAGGAAGGGTTGTTCGTCGGTGATACTCTTGATGGCGCCGGGCGGGCGCAGGCGCCCCGCCTGTCCCAGTTGGGGCAACAAACCGAGCAGGGACAACCCCACGGCACCCGCCGCCAAGGCACTGGTACGCAGGAATTCCCGGCGATTCTGTTCCCGGCGCTTGGGCGCCAAGGGCGGGGGTTTGGACGTTACCGTTTCGGTGGCCATGGTTAGAACTCAGGGACGACCCAGGGACTGCTTGAGTAAATCGTAGGAATCGGGAGCCGGCGGCGCTTGGCCGGGTGCCTTGGCGTCCGCCTCCTCATCCTGGACGATGGGGGCCGCCGTCAACTGGGGCACCGGCTGGGACGCCATGTGGGGCCGGGCGTCCCGCAACATGAGGTTGGGGGGACTAAACGGTGCCAAGCGTTCCAGAAAATCCACCACTTCCAACAGGGGCGAACCCTTGAAGAAGCGCGCCGGCGGAATATCCATCCAGATGCGATCGGCGTAGGCGTACATTTCGTGGGGCCGGTCGCCGATGCCGTCTTGGTCCAAGTCGAAACCTTCGTAATCCTCCCAGTGATTGTCCTCCCACAGATTGCGGGCGGCGGTCCGGCCCCCGGACACCACCACCTGGGTCAGATTGCCCTTGAAGGAATTGCCCTTGAATTCGTTGCCCTTCCAATCATTGAGAAAGCGGATGCCGACGCCGTTGTAGGCGATCAGGTTGCCACTGATGCGATTGGTGGTATCCGGCTGGAACGGGGAAATATCCAGATAAATGGCTTCAGCGTTGTACAGAATACGGTTGTTCTCCACGGTCACGTCGGAGCTTTCGTTGAAGCCGATGCCGATTCCGGTGGGGCCGGTGGCCCGGGCGATGGTGTTATTGCGCATCACCAGGCCATCGCTGTACATGAAGAAGATGCCGACCGCGTTGTCCTCGAAGTAATTATCTTCGATGCGGTTGTACTGGGAATACATGAAATGCAGGGAATAGCGGCCCCGGCGGGCGTCGTTGCGGGCGATCAGGTTATCCCTTGAGTACCAAACCACCATGTCGCGAGAGTCGCGCACTAGGTTGTCGGTCACTTCATTGTTAAAGCTGTACCAGAGCCGGATGGCATCGCCGCGCACACCCAAGTCCACCGCCTTGGAAGAAATCTGGTTGCGCCGGACCTGGTTGTGCTCGGATTGTTGGAGATCAATCCCGAATAGACAATCGTCGATCCGGTTGTCCTTGATGACATTGAAGCGCCCCCGCACCAGCACCCCGGCGTCCGTGTCGTTGTGGGAGTTGCCAGAGCCGGTGAGGCGCAGTCCCTTGAGGGTAGCGCCATCCGCCGCCAGGGTGATGACGGAACCCTGGCCGCCGGCGTCGATAGTCACCTGGCCGCGCCCGTCCAGGGTCAGCGACTTGTTGATGAGCAGGGGACCGGCGTAGGTGCCCGGCTCCAGGGTTAGCACAGCGCCGGGCTCGGCGGCGTCCACCTGGGGTTGTAGGGACGGCCAAACCGCATCCGCGCCGCCGGCCCACACCAGCAGCAAGCTAAGCAGCGGGAACGCCCAGGGGCGTTGGGAACCAGTCAAGGGTTGGACCACGCCTTGCGCCTGAGCAGCGCCACCGCCGCTAGCAGGGCGGACAGCACCAGCATCATGAAAAAGCCCTGGTAGGGATAGGAGTGCGTGGCGAATTGGGCCACTTTCCCGTCACCGAACACAGTGGGCATGAAGGCTTTCACGGTGAAGGCCCCCATGTCATTCAAGTTGTGGCCGTACCACCACAACCAGGCCGAATAATCGAGGATGAAAAACACCGGCAAGGCCATCGGGACCAGCACCAGCAGCCAATACCAGAGGCCGCCATTGCGCCGGGCACCCCACACCAGCAGAGCCATCACTCCCAGCAGCCCGCCGAACACCAAATGGGCGGCGGCGCCCATGGTGGCGACCATGGGCCGGATTTCCTCCGGGTTGTTGAAATAACGGCCCAGGGTCTTGCCATAGTGCCATTTGAGCAGTTGGGCACCGCTGCCAGTCCAGGTTTCCCGCTCCGCCGGCGGCCGCCGCTCCTGGTCCCGCTCGAAGGTGGCGCGCAGGTTGGCAATCAACTGGGACTTGTCCGCGTGCCGGACTCTGTCGCGGCTCTTGGCAGTCCCGTCCTTGGCCTCGCTCTTGGCCATTTCCGCCTTGAGCCGGGCGATTAGGGCCTGACCGGGGGACAGATCCTCCTGGGGTTGCTCGGCGGCGCCCTGGTCCAGGGCGGTGACCATGGCGGCCAGATAGCCCTGATTGTGGTAGTTGAGGCCGTCCGCGCTGTAGTAGGTCAACCCCATCCAGCCAGCGATGAAGGTGAATCCCAGAGCCATGACGCCCATACGCCAGCGGGGCGCCGGGATCAGGAAACCCACCAGCATCACGCCCAGCAGCGTCATCAGAAAGGGAGAAAAGGCCCGCTCCACCACGCCACCGGCGGCGATGGGATACATGCCGACATAATGGTTGATGGTGTCCATTTCGTGGACGCAGTCTAGGGCTTCCTCTTCCTGTATTTCCTTCTTCAGGACCTTTTGGCAGCCGTTGAACACGCCGTTCATATGAAAATGGATGCGCACCCCATCCGGAAAGGCCTCCGGCGGATAGTTGGGCGCGGTCAGGGACACCCACCAAATGGGCAAAAAATAAATGGCGACCAACACCCCGAGCGCCAATAGGCCCAGGGACGCCATCAGCAGTTGGGACTTCGAGGAAGACATTGGGTTCATGGGGTTCCCACGAAACATCTGGGGGTTACCGATGCTTGGCGATTCCGGCCTGCCGGGCGGCCGCCAAACCGCCGCCCCTTCCGAGGATCGCGGATGGGAAACGTCCCGCCCCCACCCGCCGCATCCCCCTTACTTAAAGTCTGGGTTCTTCCAATCGGCGGATTTCGCCATCATTTCCGCAGGCGGCTTGATCCGGGACGAGTAATCGCACACCGCCAGCAATTGCTCCTCGGTGAACTCGTGCACCTGCTTGACCATGTCTGGATTGGCGTTGCGGCGCTTACCGCCCTTGATTTCCCGGAACTGACGCAGGATGTATTCATAATGCTGGCCTTGCAGGCGCGGATAAAACTTCTCCGCATCCCCCTCGCCGTTTTCCCCGTGGCAGCGGACGCAGTTGTCCTTATACAACTGCTTGCCCAATTCCAAGTGGGTGCCGGGACCCACGCCGTTATCCGGCGTCATGGGCAGCTGAGCCATGTAGGCCACCACATCTGCCAGCGCCTGGGGACCGCCGATCTGGCTCGGCAAGGCGAACGGGTACATGGTGGGGTTATCCCGGTTCAAGGCACGAATGTCCGCTAACTGCTTGACGATGACGGTGCCGTGCTGTCCCGCTAACTGGGGAAAGGTGCCATCCTTGCTGCCCCAGCCCTCGGGTAAGTGGCAGGCGGCGCACACTTCGTACACATCACGGCCGTTGGCAGGGTCTCCCTTCAGGTGCAACGTCTCGTCTTTCTCACCCCCGGCTTCGTTCCAGGCCAGGGCCGCCCCGGACATCGCCAGGGCCACCGCCAGCGACAGACCCCCAAGTACCTTTGCAACGCTCATACGAGACCTCCATCAAAAAATCCGAATCTTGGACCGGCCGGCCACCGGCGCGACCCCCGGGCGCCTGTTAGTGCCCTGTTAGCTGGATAGCCTAGGCCGATCCCCGGCCGGCTCCTTGACCATGGTCAATCAGCGCATCGCCGCCAGCCAATCGGCCAGGGCCTGCATCTCCTCGTCCGAAACCAGATGCATGACGCCCTTCATGGCGGCGGTTTGACCATTGTTGCGGGCCCCGGATTTGATGTCCTTCATCTGGCTCAGCAGATAGGCGGCGTTTTGACCGGCCAACTTGGGATAGGCGGGCATGATCGGGGTGTTAGCGTCCTTGCCGTGGCAAGCGACGCAGGTTTTGGTCTTGTACAGGTCAGCGGCGTCGGCGGCGGACACGGGTCCAGCGGCCAGGCCCAGCAGTGCGGCGGCCACCGCCAGAGTGGTGAGGATGCGCATGGGAATACCTATAGAGTCTTAGTGAACATTGCCCGGACTAAGCGGAAAGGAGGGCCAATGCCCCCCTCCCGCTAGGCTCCTAGTGACCTAGGATCTACTTGGCGTCGGTCTTCTTGGCGCCGTGCTCCTCCAGATAGGTCTTGGCCCGCAAGCCCAGATCAGCGGTCTTGACCTGGTACTGCCACCACTGGTTAGCCCACAACATGGCGTTCTGCCAATCCTTCTGGGCCGCGGCCGCCTCGGCTTTTTCCTTGGCACCCTTGGCATGTCCCAACTGGTCGGTGGCGTCCTCCACCAGGGCCACCACGGTGGGGAAGTCCTTGAAGTTATGGCTGGTGATGAAGGCCACCACCTGATCGATGACGCCCTGGGTTTCCAGGTTGGTCTTCACCTGCTTGTCATAGTCCGCCTGGGTATAGGCCGTACCTTCCTGCATTTTGGCGTCAGCAGCCTTGAAGCCCTTGGGCTTGACCAGCAGGTAACCCTGCATTTCCAGGTGCAGTGCCGAACAGAACTCCGTGCAGTAGTAGGGATAGACGCCCGCCTTGTCGGCCACGAAGGTGGTAGACGCGGTCTTGCCCGGCTCAATGGACAACTGGACGTTCTGGCCGTACATGGCGAAACCATGCACCTCGTCCTCGGCCCGTTCTAGGTTGGTTAGGTGGATGGAGATGGTATCCCCCTCCTCCGCTTCGATGATCTCCGGCGTGATGTGGGAGCGGATGGTGGTACCCATCACCTCGACCTTACACTTGCCGTCGGCGTCGCAGGTGCGCTCGGTCTTTTCCCGCCCGGCCCGGGCCGCCATCGGGTGCTTTTCGCTGGTACGGCTATCGGTACCGGACTTGTAGCGGACCTCCGGTTTCAGCTTGTCGGCACCGATTGCCACCGCGTAATGGGGCTCGCCCAACGGCAGGGGCATGTCATACAACAACTGCATCTTATCGTTGCTGATGTCGATGAGCTGATGGTTCTGAGGATGCAGGGGGCCCACCGGGTTGAAGCGGTCGATGGACAGCTTATTCAAAGCCACCAGATATTTGCCCTTGGGAGTGACCGAGTCCCCTTCCATGGTCATCAAATGACCGATGTTGTAATGGATATTGAGCTGATCCAGCACCTTGCCTTCACAGTAATTCCATTTAGTGACCATGGAGTCCACGTAAATGGATGTATAGGCCACGCAGTCCTTGGAATCGAACTGGGTATGCAGGGGGCCTAGACCCACTTGTACCTGGGTATGCAGGGCATCCTTCAGGGCGATGATGGGCACCCCATAGGGGTCCTTACCCTCGAACTTGCCTGCCGCGATGGCCGCTTGAATCTTCTCGAAGCTATACACCCAGGTATGGCTATCCAGCTTGCCAGACACGATGATGTATTTGCCGTTCGGCGTCACGTCGGCGCCGTGGGGGCTCTTGGGCTCCGGGATCAGGTACAGCAATCCTTCCTTGACCGCCTGATCCATGGGGATCAGGTACATCCCGTTCACCTTGTTGACCTTGCCCGCCGCGACCAGCTCTGCCGCCTTCTTCCAGTTGGTCACATGCAGGAAGTCCGTATCCTTGGAGGAGCAGCCCGCCTCGAACGGGGGCCGGCCCCGCTCGATACCGCCCACGTAGCGCTCCGAACAGAAGGAGTTGGTAAAGCCCCAGCCGTAGCTGTCCTTCTTACCAGCGTCGGACAGATCTTGACTGTAGGGCGGCAACTCAAAGGTAAAGGACTCGTCCGGCATGATCCGGCCCTTGTCCCGGTTGAACTTCCAATAGGTCAAGCCACCCCGGTACTTGTCGTTGAAGTTCTCTAGGGGTACGAACCCGCCGTCATAGGGGGCCGCGTATTGGGTAGCCTCCATCACGTATTCCGTATTAGGCGTGACAAAGGCGCCGCCATGTTCGGATTTGAACAGGGGATTCACGACGATCTGCTTGGTCTCGAAATCATGCAGATCGATCACCGCCACCCGGGGGTTGGCCTTATCATTGATGAACAGATAGCGACCGTCGTATTCGCCCTCGGTCTCGGAAAGGGCCGGGTGGTGAGTATCCCCATAGGTAATATCCTTGCCATTGATCCGGCCCTGGGCCAGCACCGCCTTGGATTCGTCGTCGAATCCGTAGCCCTGCCAGGGTTCCGGAGTAAAGACGCCGATATATTTCAGGATACGCATAGACGGCACGCCATAGACGATCACCTGTCCGGATTGGCCGCCGGAACTAAATACGATGAATTCGTCCCGGCCGCCGGTGGGCGTATAGGTCTTAGCTGCCGCCAGCAGGTCCTTTTGGTTGAGACCCCGGCGTTTCATGACATCCTCAAGGCCCTCCGCGGACCAAGCCTGGGCGCCGGCCGCGAGACCGAAGCCGGCGGCTACCGCGAATGCCAGTACCCGTCTGGAAATTGCGTGCATGTGGTTCCCCTCGTTAACTGAATTCGGCACTCGGCGCCAAAAACCCGGCGCCGTGACGACCCAGGATCCGAGCCCGTGTGCCGGGTCGCATTGACTGAGGTCAAGCCTTCGGACCCGGCTTCGTCCACAGCGGAACCCCCCCTCCCAGACCTAGCCTGACACCGCTTGGCCTAACAGTTTTTGATAAGGGTATGGGGGCGCCATGACGTTAAATTAGAATGGGAACGGCCGACCAACCGGTTCCATGGATTCCCAGTCCCGGACCAGATAATTCGCGCCCCGCCATTGAGGTAACCCAGGGCTGGGATTACAGTCTAAGGTAGTGACAGCCGGCGGCCTGGGCATCCATCAAGTGTCCAAACCGCGACTGGGATATACATCTGGTTGCTGACTAACATCGTTGCATTGCAAAAGATGAGGAGAGAGTGACATGAAGAAGAATCATGCCAAGTTCACCGCTTGCCTGACCGCCGGGGTCCTGGCCAGCTCCCTGGCCATGGCACAACCGGGCGGGCCAGCCCCGGGCGGTGGTGGCCACCGGCATGGCGGCGGCGGCGACGCCGGCGCCGCGCTGGTGGGCGGCATCATCGGCGGCGTCATCGGTAGCGCCATCACCGCACCCCCACCACCGGCCCAGCCCGTCCCGCCTCCGCCAGGACGGCCAGTGGTGGTGTACGCCCCGGCGCCGGCCACCACCAGCTACGCCAGCGTGGCGGACGTGCAGGCCGCGCTCCAGCATTACGGCTATTACAATGGCGTGGTGGACGGCGTTTCCGGCCCCCGGACCAGCGCCGCGATTCGTTCGTTTCAGTCCAACAATGGGCTGCCGGTCACTGGCTATATCGACGCGCCCCTGTTGCGCGCCCTTGGTTTCTAAATGCGCCTAGCCCAGCGCCCCCGGTTTCGCCGGGACGGGCGGGGCAACCTTGGCCTACCGAGTTTCACAGGAGAATACGGGTATGCGTTTATCTATGTTGTTCCCAGCCCTGCTGCTGATGTCCGCGACCCTGGTCCTGGACGGCTGCGGTCCTGGCCCAGGCCATGGGCCGGGTGCCGGCCGGGGTCCGGGAGGAGCCAGTTCGGCCACCCCGGCGGGGCAAGACACCCCATCCAGCACCGCTCCAGGTTCCGGAACGGGACCCGGCACGGGCGCAGGGGGTGAACGCCGCCCACCGCCACCTTTCAGTAAATTGGACGTCAATGGCGATGGCAAGTTAACCCTGGACGAATTCAAGACTCATCAAATTCCCCGGGGCGACCACGAAACGGTGTTCAAGGGGTTTGATGTCAGCGGCGACGGCGTCGTGACTGAAGAGGAATACAAGAATCACCGGCCCCAAGCGCCCCAGAGCCGCTAGTCCCGGACCGGCCGGGCATCGGATGGGCGGCAGATGCCGGTTTGTCCCCGGGAGCCGCCGCCTTGGGCTTGGCCAGGGCGGCGGAACCGCGAATCCTCCACGGCCCAGAAACTGCCTGCTCAACCGGTGCCCCGCCTACGGGATCCAGATAGAAAGGGCCACCCCTCCTAGACGAATAAACACC
>CAZIHO010000077.1:9422-17332 GCA_964538875.1 uncultured Chromatiaceae bacterium | reverse complement strand
GAGGCCATCCCCGGCCGGGCGGGCGGGAGCGGATTCCGGGACACAGATGCGCGGAGAGTCTAAGGAAAACAGGTACTTGATGGCTGGGCGGGAATAGTTCGATCCGCCCGCAAAATTGCAATAAAGATGACCGCGGCCGCCGGTTGGGCCGATTCGCGACTGGATCGGAATCCCATCTGAATTTACACTCAGGCAGGGCCTGATCTTGACTAGCCTCTATCTAATGGATTTCAGATGAGAGCACCCCGTCGAGTTTTCGCTGTCGATGATGACCCGGTGATTCTCATCATCCTCAAGCATTGTCTGGAGGCGGGGGGCTTTGATGTCACCCTGTTCGATTCCGGTAGTGACGCCCTAGTCCAGGCCCTGGCCCACCCGCCGGATTGCCTGGTCCTGGATGTGATGATGCCGGGTCTGGACGGTCTGGAAATCTGCCGCCTGCTGCGTGCGGAGGAGTCCATGGACGCCACCCGCATCATCGTCATGTCCGGCAAAGATTACGATTCGGATCGTCGGCGCGCCCTGTCCCTGGGCGCCGACGCCTTCATCGCCAAGCCCATTGAACCGACCCGGTTCGCCAACCAGGTGGAGCGGATTTTGGAAGACCGGATCCATTTGGTGGCCTGGGGTGTGCGCGGCACCCTCCCGGTGCCGGGCCCGCGCGGCGTTCGCTACGGCGGCAACACCTCCTGTGTCAGCCTGGAATTTGCACGGGAACCCCTGTTGGTGTTTGACGCGGGCACCGGCATCAAAGCCCTGTCCGATTATTTGCGCGCCCAAAATCGCGTCCGGATCGACACCAAGGTGCTGCTATCTCATCCCCATTGGGATCATATAAATGCTTTGCCCTTCTATTACCCCCTGTACGTGCCGGGCAGCGCGGTGGAAATCATGGGACCCTCCCAGGGGGTGAAAGGTGTGGAAGAGTACTTGAAGGAGCAAATGGACGGGGTGTACTTCCCAGTCACCGCCCGGGAATTCGCCGCCCAGGTCAGTTTTCGCACCCTGCACGAGGAGTCCCTGAGCCTCGGCAACGTCCGCATCCACACCATGCTGCTGCACCACCCCGGTCATTGCCTGGGTTACCGGGTGGAATACGACGGCCGGGTAGTCTGCTATATCACGGATAACGAACTGGATCCGCAACAATCCGGTGTCCATGGCGGCTACTTCCAAAAGCTGGTCAATTTCGTCCGGGGCGCTGATGTTCTCATCACGGATTCCACCTATACGGATGAAGAATACGCCACTCATCGTCAGTGGGGGCATTCACCGGTGGGGGAGGTGGTGAATCTGGCCCATCAGGCGGAGGTCAAGACCCTATGCCTGTTCCACCATGATCCGGATCAGGACGATGACGCCATAGACCGTAAGCTGGCTCAGGCCTGCCGCAGGCTGGAGCAACTGGCATCCACCACCCGCTGCCTGGCGCCGGTGGAAGGCGAGGTGCTCAGCATCTGATGGGGGGGCGGTGCTAGGGCGCGCCTGTTTGCGGATCAGGGCGCGGACTTCTGCTCCCCGCTCGCGCCCCTCGATTTCAGCAGGCTGGCCGCCGATCCGCCGCCGGCGTCGCTGGACCCGGCGGGGTTAGACCCTTCCTCCAGCTTCACCTCCATGACCGGCACCGGCCTGGGCGCCTGCCCAGCACCCGGCTGGCCCCAGGGCTTGGCGTCCACTGCGGCGCCCGGTTGGGCCGGGTCGAGCTGGCCATAATTCGGGGCGGCCACCTGCCCGTAGTTGGGCTTTTCCACCTTGTCATACTGGGGGGTTTCGAGCTTGCCGTAGTTGGCGGGAGCATCCAGGGCGGTGGCGGTCGAGTCGCTCCGCTGCTGGGAGCGCACCAGGTCCTCCACCATGTTGTCCTCCGCCCAAGTTGCGGCCTGGGATTTGGGAGCCGCCGGTTCCTTGCCCAGGGCGCTGGCGGTGGTGGGATCAGGCTGGAGCTGGCCCTGGTTTTGATAGGTTTTCATGCCATTGTCCATGGAGGGGTTGCTCCAGGCCTTGGTGTGCATGGGGGGCTCGTAACCCACCGGCTGCTTGGAAAATTGCTGTTGGTTGAAGGAGTTCCTGGGGTCATAGGGGTTTTTATTGCAGGAGGTGTCGTACAGGCATTCCGCTGCAGCCGCCGAAACCCAGCAGCCCAGCGCCGTCCACAGCAACCAAGACTTCATGTTCATGGGCGACGCCCTCCTAGTGGCGCAATATTCAGGCCAGTCAATTGTAAAAGGTGGTAACCCGCCAGCCGCCGGCTTGCAGGCTCAAGCGTAGTTGGACCGGATCCTGGCCGGGTGTGCCGATCCGGACCAGGAAGCGATCTGGCGCGTCGAAGAAGGCCTGGCTGACCTGGGATAAAAAGCTGGACTGGCCTGCGGGCACCTTGGCCAGCAATTGCTCCCGCACCCAGTCGGTGGTCACCAGTTGTTCTACGGCGTTGCCGCCCAGGCGTTGGATGCCGTCCTGGAGCCACTCCACGAACCGGTTGGAAACCTCGCCCACCCGGCTATTGGAGTCCTTGTTGATGCGGCGCCGGATTTGCTCCTGCATGGCCGGAAGGTCCAGGATCTGCTCCAGGGTATCCTGGTCATCCCTGGCCAGGGCCCGGTCCAAACGCACCAGTTGGTAGTAGGGCGCGGTCAGAAACAGCAACAGGGCCAAGACTACCAGGGATAGGACGGATTTCATGCAAGTAACCGCAGATGGCAGCAGAGGCCAGTCAACTGGACACGAACGAATAGGAATAAAGCACGCATTCAGGTAATTATAGGGGTCAAACGCCGCCAGGGTCAACGACCCCAGCCCCCTCTCTGCGCCTTTTAGTTCCCACCTGCCGGAATGATGCCGGCCTGAGGTATCATGGGCGGGCGGGCCGGCCCCGCGTCGAGATCCATGCCCCCCATGCCCGCGTTACTCACTCAATCGTTGCAAAAAACCTACGCCAACGGCTTTCGCGCCTTGGCGGGAGTCGATCTGGAAGTCGCCGAGGGGGACTTCTTCGCCTTGCTGGGTCCCAATGGGGCCGGCAAGTCCACCCTCATCGGCATCGTCTGTTCCCTGGTCAACAAGACCTCCGGCCGGGTCCAGGTGTTGGGCCGGGACTTGGACCTGGATCAGGAAGGCGTCAAGCGCGCCATCGGGTTGGTTCCCCAGGAGTTCAATTTCAACCAGTTCCAGAAGGTGGAGGAAATTGTAGTCAATCAGGCCGGCTATTACGGCATCCCGCGCCGCCAGGCCAAGGTCAACGCGGAACGCTATCTGCGCCAATTGGAACTTTGGGACCGGCGCGACCGGGTGGCCCGGGAACTGTCCGGCGGGATGAAGCGGCGTCTCATGATCGCCCGGGCGCTGGTGCATGAGCCCCGCCTGTTGATTCTGGACGAGCCCACCGCCGGGGTGGACATCGAGATCCGCCGTTCCATGTGGACCTTTCTGCGGGACTTGAACGCCCAGGGCGTGACCATCATCCTCACCACCCATTATCTGGAAGAAGCGGAATACCTGTGCCGTAATCTGGCCATCATCAGCCGGGGCGAGATCATCGAACGGGCGCCGGTGGGGGAGGTTCTGTCCCGGCTCCGCACCGAAACCTTCGTGCTCAACATCCGGGGCCAACTGGTCAACTTGCCAGAGTTGGGGGGCTATGTGTTGGAGCGACTAGACTCCGGCACCCTGGAAGTGGAAGTGACCCGGGACCAGGGCATCAATGGTCTGTTTGAAAGTCTGTCCCGCAACGGCATCGAAGTCATCAGTATGCGCAATAAGCAGAACCGGCTGGAGCAATTGTTCATCGACATCCTGCATGCCGACCAGGACACCGAGCGGCACCCATGAACCGCTGGCACTCCTATCTGATCGCTTTTGAGACCATCGTCAGCAAGGAGATCCTGCGCTTCCTGCGCATCTGGATCCAAACCGTGTTGCCGGCGGCGGTGACCACCGCCCTGTATTTCCTGATTTTCGGCACCCTGATCGGCGAGCGCATCGGTCCCATGGGCGGCCACGCCTATATCGACTTCATCGTTCCTGGCCTGGTGCTGATGGCGGTCATCACCAATTCCTACGCCAACACGGTGTCCTCCTTCTACCAGAGCAAGTTCAGCCATTTCATCGAGGAGTTACTGATCGCGCCGGTGCCGAACTGGGTGATCCTGGCCGGTTTCATCAGCGGCGGCATTGCCCGGGGCTTGGTGGTGGGCGTGACCGTGACCGGCGTGGCCTTGAGCTTCACCCAGGTGCAGATTTATAGCCTGGGCCTAAGTCTGTTGGTGTTCGTACTCACTGCGGCCCTGTTTTCCCTGGGCGGTTTCATCAACGCCGTGTATGCCAACAACTTCGACGACATCGCCATCGTGCCGAATTTCGTCCTGACGCCCCTGACCTACCTGGGCGGGGTGTTTTATTCCATTGATCTGCTGCCGGAGACCTGGCGCATGCTGTCCTTGGTCAATCCGGTTTTGTACATGATCAATGCCTTTCGTTACGGCATGTTGGGGGTGGCGGACGTCAACCTGGCGCTGGCGTTCGGCATCGTCATCGCCTTCATCATCGGGCTGACCCTGTACGCCCTGCGCCTGTTGGCGCGAGGGGTGGGGATCAAGACCTGATCCAGGGCGATTGCTGTTAGCATTCCGCGCCGAAACAGCCGGGACCCGGCCCGGTGCTATGAGTCTTGTGGAGGTAGGGCGGCATGAAGGTCACCATTTTTGGCAGCGGTTACGTGGGCTTGGTCACCGGCGCCTGTTTGGCGGAAGTGGGCAATGAAGTCCTGTGCGTGGACATCGACGCGACCAAGATCGCCATCCTCAACAGCGGTGGCGTGCCCATTTACGAGCCGGGCCTGGAGGACATGGTGCGCGCCAACCGGGATGCCGGCCGGCTGTCCTTCACCACGGACGTGGCGGCGGGGGTGGCCCACGGTCTGTTTCAATTCATCGCGGTGGGCACGCCGCCGGACGAGGATGGTTCCGCCGATCTCCAGCACGTGCTGGCGGTGGCCCGTGTCATCGGCACCCAGATGCAGGACTACCGGATCGTGGTGGATAAGTCCACGGTGCCGGTGGGCACCGCCGACCGGGTGGCGGAGACTATCCGTCAGGCCCAGACGGAACGGGGCGCGCAGATCGAATTCGACGTGGTATCCAACCCGGAATTCCTCAAGGAAGGGGCGGCCATCGAGGATTTCATGCGCCCACACCGGATCGTGGTGGGCACCGATAACCCCCGCACCGGGGAACTGCTGCGGGTCCTGTACGGACCCTTCAATCGCAGCCATGACCGGTTGATCCTGATGGATGTGCGGTCGGCAGAACTGACCAAATACGCGGCCAACACCCTGCTGGCTACCAAGATCAGCTTTATGAATGAGTTGTCCAACATCGCTGACGCCCTGGGCGCCGACATCGAGCAGGTGCGGGTCGGCATCGGCTCTGATCCCCGCATCGGCTATCAATTCATCTATCCCGGGTGCGGCTACGGGGGCTCCTGCTTTCCCAAGGACGTGCAAGCCCTGGAGCGTACCGCCCGTTCCATCGGCTACCAGCCCCGCATCCTGAGCGCCGTGGAGGCGGTCAACGCGGACCAAAAGAAGGTCCTATTTCACAAGATCCGGGACTATTTCGGGGGTGATCTGGACGGCCGCACCCTGGCGCTGTGGGGCTTGGCGTTCAAGCCCAACACGGACGACATGCGGGAGGCGTCCAGCCGGGTGTTGATGGAAGCCCTGTGGGACGCGGGCGCTAAGGTGCGGGCCTTCGATCCGGTGGCTGGCAAGGAGGCCCGGCGTCTGTATGGGGAGCGGCCAGATCTGGTGTTGACCTCCAAAGCGTCGGAAGCCCTGGACGGTGCCGATGCCCTGGTCATCGTCACCGAATGGACCCAGTTCCGCAGCCCGGATTTCGAGCGCATCCGGCGCCGTCTGAAACAGCCGGTGATATTCGATGGCCGCAATCTGTTCGAGCCGGCGGAGGTGGCCCGCAATGGCCTGAGTTATTTCTCCATCGGACGGCCGCCGGCCCATCCGGCAGGTGGCTAGGGCGCGGCGGGCGGGCCGATTAGGCGCTGGCCAGCATACGCCGCCCCAGGGACCAAAACCGCCGGGGTTCGGCAATGCGCAGGCTGTTGAGTTCCCTTAGCCAGTCCTTGGTTTCGGCCAGGTTCAGAACATCCACCCGGCCGGTCTGCCCATCTTGGCGGCACAGGGCCACGAAATACTGCTCGATTTGCCAGTGGTTCTGCATCAGGTGCTGGATCTGCTTGCGTACCGGCACCACGCTGAGGTGGGGCGCCCGCTCGGCGCAGAGCCGTGTGAGCATCTTGCACAGATCGTGCATTTCCCAGTCCACCACCCACCGGGATACCCGCACCCCGTAGAGAGTGTCCATTTGGCGCTGGTACAGGGCCAGACGCGCGGCGGCCACCTTCAAGGTGCCGCGCAGGATATAGGTCTCGTCACCAATCACCACGAAGGACAGGTCCTGGTGGGCGGTGGGGTCGAGCCAAAAATCGGCATCCGTCAGCAGATCCGAATAGTCGCTGGATCGCCGGCCTAACTGGATTAGGGCATTCCAGGTCAGCCGGGAGTCGCCGCTGGTGGAAATGAAGTGACCGATGTCCTTGAACACCACCCGGCTCTGGTCGCAGCGGCGCCGCTTGACCAGAAAAGATTTCAAATCAGCATAGTTCTGGGTGGATAGGGAGGTTAGGGTGTCAGTGCCCCACGGTGGAACCTTGTGCCGACCGGGAAACGGCATTTCGATGACCTGGGCCTCCGGGTTGGCCGGCTCGTTTCTCATGTTCCCGCGACTCCCAAAAAAGGTGGCTCCGGAGGGAAGTATGGACGGATTCCAGACGGGTATCGGCCGGGGTGCCTGGAATTGCTACCCAGGTCCGGGTGGGCGTTGGGAATTGGTACCGGAGTCGCGGAATCCGAGCCGGTGGTACCGGCTCGGCTTGGGAAGTGGGCTATAAACTACTAGCCAGAGATATAGTTCACTAACTGCTCGATCATGAACTGTTGGTCTTCGATGGTTGCCTTGACCAGGTCACCGATGGACAAAATACCCACCAGTTCCCCCTGCTCCATGACCGGGAGATGGCGCAGATGCTTTTCCGTCATCAACGCCATGCACTCGTCCAGGGTCTGGACTGGGTTGACCACCGCCACCCGCCGGGTCATCACGTCCCGGACTGGGGTGCTCCTGGAACTCCGGTCCTTGAGGATCAGGTTCCGGGCGTAGTCCCGTTCCGTAAACATACCGGCTAGCCGTCCGCCATCCAGCACCGCCACGCTACCGATATTTTTTTCCGCCATCAGGTTCAGGGCGTCAAACACCGAGGTATTGGCGTCCACCGTCCAAACTTGGGATCCCTTGGCGGCCAGTATTTCTTTTATGGTTTTCACTTATTTTTCCTCCATCATGCATTTTATGGTTGCCCATAAAAACATCCTACACCTTAACTAGGGAATGCACCAATTTCAATCCGGCTATAGGCGGGACTGAGGCTGGTGTCCAGTATCTTTAATTCACCAACAGGAACTAGCGGCGGCGCCTTTGGCGCTCTTGGCCATGCCTTGGAAATCCAGGGTGAGAATACCGCAGGTCGTATCCGCCATCTGTTCCCCGTTCGGAATCGCCGCCAGGCTGTAGCCTTGGTCGTCCGCAGTGGTGACTACTAACCGGTAAAAGCCCTGGGGCGTGGCCACGCTCTGGTTGCCGACCGCGGTATAGCCCAGTTCGGTAAGGTCAGCCGTGAATCTTTGGTGGGCGGCAAAATAGGCTGCCTGGCGTTCAGCCAGATTGAGCAGGGGCTCCCGGCCATCCGTCCGTTGCTGGATGAGCAGATAGGTGCCGTACTCGTAATAGGCGATGCTTGCCAGCACCAGGGCCGCCGTCAAGCCAAAGTACAGCGCCGGC
>CAZIHO010000077.1:0-9322 GCA_964538875.1 uncultured Chromatiaceae bacterium | reverse complement strand
ATAGGCGATGCTTGCCAGCACCAGGGCCGCCGTCAAGCCAAAGTACAGCGCCGGCATAGACAGAGCGGCCAGCCAACGACCCAACCAGTTATCCCGCAGTTCCATGCCCAGGACTCCTAGTCAAACCACTTCAATCGTTTGAAAATGAAATAACTGACCAGCAGTACCAGCAGCAGCCCAGCAACCTCAAAAAAGAATCCGAATGGCGTCTCGGTGCCCGCCTGTCCGGGAATACCCTCGATGTTGGTTCCTAATAAGCTTGTAATCGCGTTCATAGGCATTAAATAGGCTGTGAACACGGCCACGATCTTCATGGTTTCGTTGAGCTTACGATTCTGCAACTGGGCGATTTCATCCTGCATGAGCAACGCCCGCTCCCGCATGGAATCCAGATCCCCCAGGTACTGATGCATTTGACTGTGTTCCTCCATGAGGCTCTGGCGGCTGGCATCAGTGAGCCAGGCCAGGCGCCGGTTGCGGAACAGGGACAGGGCCTCGTGCTGGGGCACCAGATGACGCCGCAACCGGATGATGCGATGGCGCAGGGCGACCAAGTGTTGCTGGAGGTCCAGGCTAGGTTCCAGCAAGATGCTGTCCTCCATTTCGTCTATTTGGTCGTCGATGGCGATCAGCAGGGGTTCGATGCGGGTGGTGATCCGCTGCACGATCAACGCCAGCAGGTCGCCGATCCCGGTGAGGGGCGAATGGTCCAGTTTGACATCGGTGCGCAGTTCATCGAACACCAGCACTGGCGCGGATCGGATGACGATCAGCCGGTGGGGATCGATCCAGAGATTGATGGCTGCCATCTCATCCTGGGATCGTTGCGGGGCGTGGCTGGCGGCCCGCAGGCAGAGCAGCACCCCGTCCCGGAAAAAGGTGCACTGGGGGCGATTGTCGTTGCGCAGCAGGGTGGTGGTCACCTCCGGAACCAGGTTGCTTTCCCGGCGCAGCCAGCGTTGGGTTTCCTCGCCGTCCGGGCGGCCCACCAGCCAAAGCAGCCCCGCATCCGGTTGCCACTTGCGAATGTCCTGCCAGCCGATTTCCCGGCGCCCCCCGTTGGGGTCCATCAACATGGCGAATACGGAGATTTGGGCCATGGGCGCTTTTCCCTTGGGTGACCGCTCAGGCGGCCAGGAACCAGCGTGCGATTAGAAAATAATTTACCACGCCTAGCACGTCCAGCAGGCTGCCGAGCAGCGGACCCGGAACCAATGACGGGTCCCGGCCAACGCGTTCAAAGACCAGGGGCAGGGCCCGGGACAGGGTGGCCGCCAGGGTGGTATTGACGAACACGGTGACGCCCACGATTTTTTCCAGCACCGGCGTGCCAAACAGGAACCAGGCCAGGCCGCCGCTAGCCAGTCCATATACCAGACCTAGCACCAGTCCGGTGCCCAACTCCTTGAGCAACACGGAACCGGCGTGATCCCAATCCAGGGCGCCGCTCATCAGGCCCCGCAGACTCACCGCAGCGGACAGGGCGCCGACCTGGCCCACCATGTTCATGACCACCGGGATAAAGGTGGCCAGCACCAGGGCGTTGCCCAGGCCGCCGGCGTCGAAGAAGCTGTCCATGACGTAGCTGGTGGCGACGCCCCCCAGCAAGGCCAGCAACAGCAGCGGTACCCGCGCCCGGAACGAATCCGAGAAGGTGGAATGTTCCGTTTCCCGCCCCGAGCCCCCGGCCATCTTGAGCATATCGTCGGTGGCTTCCTGCTCGATGGCCTCGAACACGTCGTCTACCGTGACCAGACCCACCAGCACGCCCATGTCGTCCACCACCGGCAGGGCCAGCAAGCGGTAATGGCGCACGATGTCCACGATCTCCGAGCGCCGGGTGCCGGTTTCCACATGCACCAGGCGGGTATTCATGATCTCCTTCAGAGACTTATGGGGGTCTGACAAGATCAATTGGCGGAGCGAGCTGACCCCCACCAGGCGGCGGTTTTCGTCCAGGACATAGAGGTAGAAGACCATCTCGATGGTGGCCACGTCCCGCACCGCCTCGATGGCCTCGCCCACGGTGGAGTATTCCGGCAGTGCGAAGAATTCCGGGACCATGATGCCGCCGGCGGTATCCGCCGAGTATTGCATCAAGCCTTCCACTTCCTTGAGGCTGTCCTCGTCTAGCCCACGCAGGAAACGCTGGGCGGTTTCCGGGTCCAGGTGTCCCAGCAAGTCGGCCCGGTCATCGGCCGGGAGTTCCTCCAACACCGCGATCATCTTGGCCTGATCGGCGCTGCGCAAAATGAAGAACTGCAAATCGTCCGGCATTTGCTTGAGGGTCGCCGCCGCCAATTCCGACGAGGGGATGATATGGAATAGCTTGAGGGTGTCTTCTTCTGGAAAACCGGCCAGGATGTTGGCCAGATCCGAGGGGAAGATCTTGGGGAACAGTTTTTGCAACGCCACCACCGCTTCCTTGCGATACAGGCGCCGTACCGTTTCCGTGTAAAGATGGACCTGTTGGCGTCCGCCGGCGGAGGAGAGAGGAGAATCCGATGGCATGCAAATGGACCTTGAATTCGTGGTTGACCGTCCCAACACCGGAATCCGGCGCAGATCCACGGGCCGGAGGCGGGTAGGGGAGTTAGGCTAGGGATCCCGGCTGGAGGCGCATTTTACGCTTTCCAAGCGGGGCAGCCAGGTTCCCGCGCCCATTTTTGCGAAATCTTAGCGGCGCGGGCGCGGGGCTCCGGCGACACCCGCGTGGATTCATGGGCGGGGCGCGGCAACTCTAGGTAAGGGGCTCCTTGGGTGGTTTGGGAGCGTATTCAAAGGCATCCGAGAACATACGCGCCGGGTCGGCGCCGGCGGCGATGAAGTTGTCCCGGGCGGCATGTACCATCACCGGCGGCCCCGCCATGTAGATGTCGAAATGGCTCAGATCCGCGAGGTCGTCCATTACCGCCTGGTGGACAAAGCCGGTGCGGCCGTCCCAATCCGGGTCTGGTTCCGACAGGACCGGCACATAGCGAAAGCCCGCTTGTTCGCTGGCCCAGGTCTTGGGCAGGTCCGGCAAATAGAGATCGCGCCGGGCGCGTACCCCCCAGTACAGCAGTTTGGTGCAGCGCACGTGCGAGAAAAACAATTGTTCCAGCATACCCTTGATGGGCGCGAAACCCGTCCCGCCGGCCAGGAACAGCAGGGGGCGCCCTTCGGGTTCCACTAGGGTGAAGCGTCCCAGGGGCGCCTGGATGCGCAGAATTTCCTTGGTATGCAGTTGCTCGAACACATAATCGGTGAAGGCTCCGCCGGGCACATGACGAATGTGTAATTCGATCAGAGCGTCGTCATGGGGCGGATTGGCGATGGAAAAGGCGCGTCGTTGGCCGTCCTTGAGCAAAAAGTCCAGGTACTGGCCCGCTTGGAACGGCAGGCGCTGGCCGTCCGGCAGCTTGAGATAGAGTCGCGCTACGTCGTGATTCAGGTGATCGACCCCCTCGACCCGGCACGGCAGGATGCGCGGCGCGTGGGCGGACTGGCGGTTCAGGCTGTCCAACCGGCACGTCAGGTCTGCGGTAGGAACCGCCTGGCATAGGGCGCAGGCTTGGGGCCCCAGGCCGGTCAAGGCGTCCGGTGTGCCGCTGGGATACACCACCGTGCCGGCCAGCAGGTCACCGACACAACTTCCGCAGGTGCCGCCACGGCAGCTATAGGGTAAGCCGATGCGCTGGCGCAGGGCGGCGTCCAGGACGGTTTCCCCAGGTTCCACGGTAAATTCCAGGTCGCCGGGTTGAATGTGGACGAGAAAACTCATGGTATTGACTGCCAGATAGACTAGGGTAACGCTGTATGGAGCCGGCTCGACTCCTGCAGCCCTGGGCACCACCGTGGGTGGCTGGGTCGCGAGGCCGCATTGTGACAACAAACCGGCGACGGTCAAGCCCGGCCGCCGACCCGAGACAAGGAATCGACAGATGCTGATCATCGGATACGGGGCCCTGGGGCGCCGGGTCGCTGCCCTAAGCCTAGCCCAAGGCGGGGCTCCCTGGGGATTGGTGCGCCGCCCAGAGGCGATGGCCGACCTGGGCGGGCAGGGCATTCCAATGATACTGGCAGATCTGGACCAGGGGCTGCCGCCACCCTTGCCGAGCCGGGCTGACACGGTGCTGTATCTGGTGCCGCCCCCGGAGGCGGGCCAGGAGGACCCGCGCCTGGGCCGGGTGTTGGAGGCCTTTCACCGGGACGGCCAGCCCCGCCGGTTGGTGTACATCAGCACCAGCGGCGTCTATGGGGACTGCAGAGGTGCCTGGATCGACGAAACCCAACCCACCGCCGCCACCGCAGACCGGTCGCTGCGGCGCTTGGACGCAGAACGACAAGTGCGGGACTGGGCGGTGGCCAGCGGCGGTGAATGGGCGATTTTACGGGTGGCCGGTATCTATGGACCTGGCTATCTGCCCCTGTCCCGGCTGCGTCAGGGCCTACCCATCGTGGGGGCCGGAGAGGCGCCCTTCACCAACCGCATCCATGTGGACGATTTAGCCCGGATCTGCCTGGCGGCCCTGGAACGGCCCCTGACCGGCGAAATCATCAATGTGTGCGATGGCCAGCCCAGCACCATGGCGGATTACTTCGACCGGGTGGCGGATCTAGCCGGATTATCCCGGGCGCCCAAGATTTCCCTGGCGGAGGCGGCAGAACGCTTATCGCCGGGCATGTTGTCCTATTTGCGGGAATCCCGGCGCATCCGCAATGACAAGTTGCGGGAGTTGTTGGGCGTGGAACTGCTCTATCCGGACTTGGAACTGGGCCTGCGGGCCAGCTTCGCGGAGCTGGCGTCCTAGGGCAGGGGCAGTCCGGCGAGTTCGCCGCGCCGGTCCGCCAGCCAGGCGAGCCCCAAGCGGGGCAGTGCCGCCCGTAACTGGTCCGGGCGGGCGGTAGCGAGTAAGTCCAGGCGGCCGGCGCCCTCGGCCGCCGGGCCGGCCAAGCGGGCCACTTGGCGCGCCACCGCGTCCGCCACTTCCACCAGTTGGGCGCGGCCGTTCACCAGCGGAGCCAGCACCGGCATGAGAAAACTGTAATGGGTGCAGCCAAGGACGATTTGATCGGTGCCTTCCGCCAGCAGAGATTCCACCTTGGAGCGGGCTTCCGCCAGGAATTCCGGGCCGTCGAGATGCAGGGTCTCGACCCGGGTCGCCCAGCCGGGGCAGGCTTCCACCCGTACCTTGACCTGGGTGCCGTGGGCGCGGATCAACTGGGCCAGCCGCTGGCTGCGGGCGGTGGATTCGGTGGCTAACACGGCGATGCGGCCGCTGGCGGATGCCGCCGCCGCCGGTTTGACGCCGGGTTCCACGCCCACCACCGGAATGCCGGGCACCTGACGGCGCAGGTCCTCCACCGCCGCCGCCGTGGCGGTGTTGCAGGCGACCACCAGCAGCCGGCAACCCCTCTCTACCAGATGCTGGCCGATGTCCAGCACCCGGGCCCGGATGAAGCCGTCCGGCTTGTCGCCGTAGGGCACCTGGGCGGTGTCCGCCAGATAAATCAGGTCGGCGCTGGGCAGGGACCGGGCGACAGCGGCTAGGACCGACAAGCCGCCCAGGCCGGAATCGAAGATGCCGATCATGGTCGCGGCCGGTTGGCGCCCGCCTCGTGCTCCAAGAGCCAGGATTTGATGGCCAGCCAGGCGCCATGCCGGGCGCCGGCGAACCCGCCTGGTCCCCGTGCGCCCACGATGCGATGGCAAGGCACCAGCAACGGACAGGGGTTGGCCCGGCAGGCGCCGCCCACGGCCCGGGGACCGCTGCCCAACAGGGCTGCCGCCTCCCCATAGGTGAGGGTCTGGCCAGCGGGAATGCCCCGCAGCAGATCCCAGACCCGCTGCTGAAACGGCGTTCCTCCAAGGTCCAGGGGCAATGCCAGCGGTTGGGCCGGATCCTGGAAATAGGCGCCCAGTTGCCGCGCCACCTCCAGCGCTTGGGCAGTGCCGGGTTCTTTGCAGGGTGTACCGGCGGGTAGAAAGCACAAGCGCCTCACCCGCTCCCCCCGCAGGACCAGACCCAGGGGCCCCACTGGCGACGCCAACACCAGATCAAAGTTAAGGGAGTCGGGCATCAAGGTGTCCATTCAACTGGGGTCCGTTCAGCCCAGGCGGGCGGCGCGTAGCCGGTCCGCGATGTCGTTCCGGGCTTGGGCGAGTATGGATTGGCGGTCGAGTCCATCCAGAATCTCCTGTACCACCTGCTTGGGACCGCCGTCACCCCAGGATTTGCCGCTGGCCAGGTACTGCTCCGCCACCTGGCCGACAATATAGGTGCTGTAATAGGCGACTGCCCCCTGGGCACCGCCCATCACCAGCGCCGAAAGTCCGCCGGTACCCAGCTTGAGCAGGCTGGAGAAAATATGGATCACCCAGGTGGCGCCCATCAGGATGGCCATCTGGGCAAATACGGTGCGGATCAGGGAGCCGGCTTCTCCCTTGGACAGAGGCAAGCCGTAGAAGTTGGACAGGTGCATAACCATGCTCACGTCCACCGCCACCGCCGCCAGCAAGTCGGCCACCGGCACCGGGTTGAGGGCTACCGCCACGCCCTTGGCGACGCAGTAGGTGCGGATCACCCGTTCGCCCAGGGTGCGCTTGACTTCCAAAATGCGCCGGCCCACCTGATCGCTCAGGTCCGAAGCAAACAGGGACGCATTGAGGGCCGCCAAGGTCTTACCCTCCGCCTCCAATAGTTCCCACAGGCGCTCCCGCAACAGGCCCACGTCGGCGCGGGGCTGTCGCAGTTCCTCGTGTTCTTCGCCCTGCTCATCGACCCGGATCACCAGGCGCTCGGCAGGCCGGGCGCTGATGCAGACGATGTCCTTGGGGTCCACCCAGCCGGCGGTATGGGTGTGCAGGGCGTCCAACAACACCTGGCGGTCCCGCTGGGTGTAGCGGTCCACCTTGTTGAAGACCAGCAAAATGGGCCGGCGGTGGCTTTGCAGGGTACGCAGGGCGCGGATCTCGCTCTCGGTCAGATCCCCATCCACCACGAATAGCACCAGGTCCGCACGGGCCGCCACCTCGTGGGCCAGGCGCTCCCGGGATTCACCGTCCACCTCGTTGAGGCCTGGGGTGTCGATCAGGAACACACCACCGCTTTGATATTCCTGCCAGTGGCCGAACTGGGCCTGCTTGGTCTCCCCATGCAGGGGGCTGGTGCTGAAGCGGTCCTCGCCCAGTAGGGCATTCAGGGTCGCGGACTTGCCGACGCTGACCCGGCCCACGGCGGCAATGTGGATATGGCCCTGTTCCAACTTGTCCAGCATGACCTGGACCTGGGCGTAGTCGCCGGCCAGGGAATCCCGCACTTCGGCGGGCACCCGGGGGTCGTCCAGCAGGTCCCGCAGGGACTCCTGGGCTAGTTGCAGATGCTCGTTGCCGTCACGGGGCGGCTTTACGGTCGGTGCGTTCTCGGACCAGCCGAAGGGCAATTTCTGCCATATCTCGAGCAGATAATTCGAGATTTTCACCCAAGCTCTCCTTGAAGGTCTGGGCCACCTGCAAGGGGTGCAGGGCGGCCCGGGAATCGAAGGACTGGGCCAGCGCCCGCCCCAAGGTTTGGAAAATGATTCCGTAGGCGACCGCATGCATCAAACCACCGGCCACGGTGCCTACGCCGGGGAAGGCCTTGAAGGCGTTGCCGGCGATGGCCAACATGATGGGCAGGCTATTGCTGGTGCGTTGCTGGACCAGGGTCAACAGCCGATCCCGGTCCGCCTTGCGAATCGGTACCTGGTAGAGGTCGGACAGGGCCTTGACCATGCTGACACCTAGATAGCCCTGAATCAGCAGGTCCGAGCCGGGGGTGACGGACGCCATGGCCCCTAGCATGGCCTTGCGGGAATAATCGGTAATGAGGGTTTCCGCCTGGGTTTGCCGGTGCGCGGTTTCGGCCGTGTCGATGCGCCGCGCGGCGAGGGTAAAGACGGCGCTGTCCCGCAACTGTTCCAGGGTCGCCGGGTCCTCGTCCAGGGCCCGCTGCACGGCACTCCGCAACTCCTCTACTTGGGGCGGAATCGGACGAGTCACCAGTTCCTCGGCGCCGTCCGGCAAGATGCGCAGGATTTCCCGTTCACCCCCGGCCTGCACGCCCACCAACTCAACCCGGGGGGCGTCGCCGATGCGGTTGCGTAATTGGGCCTTGAGAATCTCCAGTTCCGCCTGGGAGTAACGATCCGTCTTATTGAGGACCAAAATGCAGGGTTTGCCCAGGGCCATCAGGTTACGGAATTCGCTGTACTGGCTGCGGGTCAGGTCTCCATCGGTCAGGTAGAGCACCAAATGGGAGCGCAGGGCCTCGGCCCGGGATAGATCGTCCAGTTCCTCGCCCACCTCGTTGGTGCCGGGTACGTCCGCCAGTACCAGTTCATCCCCAGCGGCGGTGGTCCAGCGATATTCGGTGATCCGCCGGGTGGTGCCGCCCCGGGCGCCCACCTCGGCCTGGGCATCCGGCAACAGGGCGCGGATGAGGGAGGACTTGCCGCTGGAAATTTCGCCGTACAGACTCAAATGGACCCGTCCGGCCTGCTTGCGTTGGCGCAGGTGCGCCAACTCCGCTTGGGCCTGTCCGATGTCAACGCCCGCTTCCTCGGCCTTGGCCAGACGTTGCTCCACCTCGGCTTGGGTGGGCGGCAGAAACGGGGTCGCCTGGGGGGCCGGCGGCGGCGTTGCTGACCGGCGCGGCATCAACAGGCGGAACACGGCATAGCCCGCCACCAATGCCAGGGCAAATAGGCCCAGCAGGTAGCTAACGGAAAACCACAGGGGCGTGTCGCTCAGGTATTGCCAAACGTCGAACGCTGCCCGGGTCAGGTACAGCAACGAAGTCAGGGTCAGGATAAAGGTCAGGGCAATGCCAAGGGCGAGAATGATTCGGATCAGGCGATTGATTTGCATCGGGGCGAGGCGGATTCAGTTCTGACCGAATTAAGGAGGGTGGCTCCCTATTCTAATCTGGACCTGGGTGCGGGGCGAGTCAGGGGAGCCCAGGGATCTTGGCGCCTCGTGCCGGCCTGGTGGCGGAATGCATCCTCCACTCCTTCAGAACTCCAGCCCCCAGCGACTCTTATCCACCGAGGCTGTGGATAAAGTCGTGGAAAACTGGGGGACAGAGGTGCCAACCCCGCCTCCCTACTCAATTTCTGCGGTGCTGGCCAGAGCTTGCTCAACAGGTAAAATAACTTGCATATCAGCCAATTAGTTTTTTTCAACCCGAAAAGACGCGACCTGCCGCGGAGTTGCAGCCTTCCGTCCCTGCTGGCCGGCCACTGTGTATAAGTGGGCGGCATGGCTTGACCAGGGTTTCTGGACCAGGTTGGGCTACTTGTG
>CAZIHO010000076.1:2060-17563 GCA_964538875.1 uncultured Chromatiaceae bacterium | reverse complement strand
GCGCCGTCGTAGCGGGCGGTGTGCTCGAACACCTTCACCGCCAGGTCGAAGCGCAGGGCGTCGGATACCGCGCCATCCTGGGCGTCCATGTCCGCCATCAGCCGGGGATAGTCCGCCGGGTCTACCACCACGGTAACTGCCGCGTGGTTTTTGGCCGCTGCCCGTAGCAGGGTGGGGCCGCCGATGTCGATATTCTCGATGGCTTGTTCCAGGGTGCAATCCGGGTGGGCTACGGTCTGCTCGAAGGGATAGAGATTGACCACCACCAGGTCGATGGGTTGAATGCCGTTCTCCGCCATCACCGCCTCGTCCAGTCCCCGGCGCCCCAGGATGCCGCCATGGATCTTGGGGTGCAGGGTCTTGACGCGGCCGTCCATCATTTCCGGAAAGCCAGTGAAATCCGATACTTCGGTGACCGCTACGCTCTGCTCCGCCAGCAGGCGGGCGGTGCCGCCGGTGGAGAGAATCTGGACACCCCGCGCCACCAGGAAGCGCGCCAACTCCAGAATCCCAGACTTATCGGAAACGCTGATCAAAGCTCGACGAATGGCGGCCACGCTGTGTCTCCCGAAAGGATTGGTTGGGGCCAAGGCCCGCGATGGTTAGGCGCCCAGGTTGTGCTGGGCCAATTTCTTGCGCAGGGTTCCGCGACTGATTCCCAGGATTTCCGCCGCCCGGGTCTGGTTACCTTGGCAGTGACGCATGACGGTGGCCAGCATGGGTTCTTCCACTTCCGCTATCACTAGGGCATAGAGGTCGTGGGTACGGTGTCCGTCCAAGTGCTGGAAATAACGGCTCAAGGCAATGCGCACACATTCTCTCAACGGCTCGTCAAGATCTTCCTTCGCTACGCTGAGGGGATTGCCGAGCCTGGATTCGATGACCTGTTCCCCCCCGTTCATGCCCCATTTCTCCTTTGTGGCTAATCTGCTGGATTCCGGCGCGAAACGGCCGGAATCCGCCGTCAATGGAGGTTGCCGCTGGTCCTGGCTCAGCCGGTTCCGGGTGATTCCAGATGGGACAACAGCCGCGTCGGCGCGGATGCCGACCGATTTTGCCCACGCATCAAGCGCGCAACACCAAAAATAAATTCTGTGAAGATCCGACCCGCCGTTTCGCCCGGTCGGTGCCCGACGTTGGCGGCTGTTGAATGCCGCTCTTCCTGCTTGGGTAAGGCTCCCGCCCCTGGGAGCGGTCATAATGGTACTCCCAAATCGCGGGGAAACAAGCCTTGACAGGGGGCAACTCTGGGCGTAGGAGCCGGGTTGCGGTGCAGAGATAATCAGTCGCAAAATGCCTGGCCAGCGCACTGGCCTATGTCAAATGGGTGCGCTAACTAAATGTTTTTAAAGGAAAAAAATAAAATTCATCCTGCCGGCGAGGCCGAAGAAAAAAAGTCTGGCCGTCTGGCTCTGCCCTGAACATTTAGAGAAATTCGATCTGAAATCCGACCGCGCCTTGTTCTGGCTCCCGGAGGCTGAGACTCAGTTCCAAGGGACTGTTGGGTTGCAGCGCCGCCGCCGGATCAAAGGTCGATGGTAGGTACTCTTTAGGAGTTAAACGCCGCACACCCACCAACTGCTCCTTGTGATCGAACAGGCGCAGTTCCAGCCCCGGATAGGGTTGGGGCTGGGCCGCCCGGCTGGCCATCTTGAGGTGAAACAGTATCTGGCCTGGGTGGTTGGGATCCGGTTCCAGGTGCCGTGACAGGATTTCCAGCCGGTCTGGAGCCTGGCTGGGACGGTCGGGGCAGGGCACCCATTGGCACAGGGTCTGGACCGCGCTAACCGCCAGGGGATGGGTCAGTTCATGGCGCTGCCACCAGAGGACCTGGACGGCCAAGCCCAGGGCCAGGGCCAGGCTGGCGAGGGTCCAGGCCAGGGTCGCACCCCGGCGTCGCGGCACCGGGGCGGCGGCTGGCGGCTCCGCCTCCGGTGGCGGCGGCGCCGGTTCCGGGTCGGGGAAGGCGGCGGTGGGCAGGGCCCGGACCAGCCGGGCGCTGAACAGGTTGCCGCAGCGTCCGCAGCGGACCTGGCCGCCGGCCAATTCCAGATGATCGGCGGATACCCGGTAGGCGGTGGAGCAGGCGGGGCAGCGGGTCAACATGGTCCGGTTTCCTGACGACGGCGTCCGTGCAACAGTACCCATTCCTGGTCCTGGACCGGGGCGTCCATGCGGCAGCCACCCACGTAGGCGGCCGCCACTGCGTCCGCCTGGTCCTCCAACAAACCGGCCAGGATCAGGTGTCCGCCGGGACGCAACAGGGATTGCACCTGGGGCGCTAGGCGAATCAGGGTACCGGCCAAAATATTGGCGACCAGCACGTCTACCTGAATCTGAGGCACTTGCTCGGGGGCTAGGATTTGAATCCGGTCCAGCACCTGGTTTTTCTCGGCGTTGTCCCGAGTGGCCTTAAGAGCCTGGGGATCATGATCCACGGCGATGATTTCCTGGGCGCCCAGCAGGGCCGCAGCGATGGCCAGGATGCCAGAACCGCAGCCAAAGTCGATGACGCGACGCCCAGTCAGGTCGGCGCCATCCAACCATCGCAGGCACAGGGCGGTGGTGGGATGGGTGCCGGTGCCAAAGGCCAGGCCTGGATCCAGATCCAGTATCAGGGCGTCCGCCTGGTCCGGCCGTTGCCCGGCCGGGCAGACCCACAACCGGGATCCGAAGCGCATGGGATGAAAGTCCGCCAGCCAGACCCGTTCCCAAACCTGGTCCTCCAGCCGTTCCACGGCCAGGGTGGCGAGAATGTCCGCAGCCAATCCGCCGGCCAGGGAGGCCTGGAGGGGCTTGAGTTGCTGATCCTCGGGAAACAGGGCAGTGATCCGGGTGCTGCGCCACAGGGGCGTTTCACCGGGACCCGGCTCCAGTAGGGGCTGGTCTGCCGCGTCCAGGTTGGTAATGGACAGGGCGCCCAAGTCCATGAACAGGTTTTCCACCGCCTCGACCCGGGCGGCATCGACGGTCAACGACACTTGTAGCCAGGCCATGAATTCCTCGACGTTGCTGACCGCCGGACCAGAGCAGGCGCCCGTTAGCCCCCGAGCTTCTTTTCCAGATAATGGATATTGGCGCCACCGGAGCGAAACGCCGCGTCCCGCATGATGTCTTCCTGCAGGGGGATGTTGGTCTTGATGCCCTCGATGACGGTTTCGCTCAGGGCATTCAACATGCGGGCGATGGCGGCTTCCCGGCTGGAGCCGTGGGCGACCAGCTTGCCGATCATGGAGTCGTAATAGGGGGGCACCTTGTAGCCGCTGTACAGGTGGGTGTCCACCCGCACGCCGGGGCCGCCGGGCATGTGGAATTGGCTGATGACGCCGGGACTAGGCATAAACGTCCTGGGATCTTCCGCGTTGATGCGGCACTCGATGGCGTGACCCCGTAACTGCACGTCCGCCTGGGTCAGGCTGAGTTCCTCGCCGGCTGCGACCCGAATCTGTTCCACCACGATGTCCACCCCGGTGATGAGTTCCGTGACCGGATGTTCCACCTGGACCCGGGTGTTCATTTCGATGAAATAGAACTCGCCATTTTCGAACAGGAATTCAAAGGTGCCGGCACCCCGGTAGCCGATGCGGCGGCAGGCTTCCGCGCAGATTTCCCCCAACTGGCCCCGTTGGCGCGCCGTGATGCCAGGGGCTGGCGCTTCTTCCACCACCTTTTGGTGGCGGCGTTGCATGGAACAATCCCGCTCGCCCAAGTGGATGGCGTTACCGTGGGTGTCCGACAACACCTGAAATTCGATATGGCGGGGATTTTCCAGGTACTTTTCCATGTACAGGGTGCTGTTGCCGAATGCGGCCTGGGCCTCGGCCATGGTCAAGGAAATGGCGGACAGCAAATTGGCTTCCGTATGCACCACCCGCATACCCCGTCCGCCACCGCCGCCGGCGGCCTTGACGATGACCGGATAGCCGATCTGGCGGGCCAACTCGATGGTGCGCTGGTTATCCTCGTCCAAGGCGCCATCGGACCCAGGCACACAGGGTACCCCGGCGGCGCGCATGGTCTTGATGGCGGACACCTTGTCGCCCATGAGGCGGATGGTTTCCGGGCGCGGACCGATGAATACGAAGCCGCTGGATTCCACCCGTTCCGCGAAGTCGGCGTTCTCGGACAAGAAACCGTACCCTGGATGGATCGCCACCGAGTCGGTCACTTCAGCCGCGCTGATGATGGCCGGGATATGCAGATAGCTTTCTGCGGACCGGGCTGGGCCGATGCAGACCGATTCATCCGCGAGCAGCACATGCTTGAGATCCCGGTCCGCCTCCGAGTGAACGGCCACGGTGCGGATACCCAACTCGCGACAAGCACGCAGAATACGGAGGGCGATTTCCCCCCGGTTGGCAATGAGAATCTTCTCGAACATGGGGGGCGCCTATTCGACCACGAATAGGGGCTGGTTGTACTCCACCGGTTGACCGTTTTCCACCAGGATCTTTTTGATGATCCCGGACTTATCGGACTCGATCTGGTTAAGGATTTTCATGGCCTCGATGATGCACAGGGTATCGCCGGCGCGCACCTGCTGACCTTCTTCCACGAACGCCTTGGCGCCTGGGGAGGGTGCCCGGTACAGGGTGCCCACCATGGGCGAGCGCACCAGATGGCCGGTCGGCTCCTTGGCTTCCGGCGGTTGAGGCGGAGCGGGGCTCCCTACCGGCGCCATGGGCTGGCTGTTGGGCATGGCCAGGGTGGTCACCAAGGAACTCTGGCGGCTGATGCGCACCGATTCCTCACCTTCGTGGATCTCGATTTCGGCTAGGTTGGATTGCTCCAGGAGTTCGATCAACTTTTTGACTTTGCGAATATCCATGGAAATTATTTCTTACTTCTCTTGTTCGGTACGGACGAAGCGCATGGCGGCTTCCAATGCTAATTCGTAGCCCTGGGCGCCTAGGCCGGAAATGACTCCAACCGCGATATCCGAAAAATAGGAATGGGCGCGGAACGGCTCACGGGCATGCACATTGGACAAATGCACTTCGATGAACGGAATGGCGACTCCGAGCAGCGCGTCCCGCAGGGCCACGCTGGTATGGGTAAAAGCGGCCGGATTGATGAGGATGAAAGCCACCTGGCGTTCCAGGGCGGCATGGACTTCCTCGATCAATTCATGCTCCGCGTTGCTTTGACGAAAGCGTATCTGATGACCTTGGGCGGCGGCGCATTGTTCCAGATGGTGCTGGATTTCCGCCAGGCCGACCCGGCCATAGTGTTTGGGCTCCCGAATGCCCAGTAAATTCAGGTTGGGGCCGTTGAGTACCAGGAAAGTTGCCATGCAGTCTTAACCCTAGAACCGGACCTCACCGGAAAGAGCAACGCTCGCCGGGACGATGGATAATCCAGGGAATTTAGCCTATTCGTCGCCAGGCTGTCCAGATTTTTGACCGGAACGCCCTAGGCGGAAGCGCGTTTCAGGTCCGGCTCCCTAGAGCAACGGGTGCAGAATCTGTTCTAAGGCTTCCCGTTTGATTTCACCCGCGTGAACCCAGGCCAGCTTGCCGGATCGGTCCAGGACGGCGGTGAAGGGCAAGCCCTGGAGGTGGTTGCCCAACTTCTTGGCCAGGTCGATGGCGTCGTCCGCGCCCACCAGGATCGGGTAATTGATGCCCAACTTGGTGGAAAATTGCTCCACGGCCACCGGATCGTCGATGGCGATGCCCACGAATTGCACACCACGCCCACCCAACTCCCGTTGGATTTGGATGAACAGTGGCGTTTCTTGGCGGCAGGGGCCGCACCAGGTGGCCCAGAAGTTCAGCACCAGCACCTTGCCCGCCCATAGGCGACTGGAGACCGGGGCACCATCCAGGCCGGGCAGGGTGAATTCCGGGACCCTGGGTTGGGAGTGAAAACCTTGCTGGAACCGGTCCAGAAAGGCCAGTGGATCCTGATCAGGATCCCAATAGCGGTAGAGCAGCAGGCCTGAGCCTACCCCTAAGATGCTCGCCAGGCCGGTAAGCATAAGGATTTTTGAACGGCTCATGGGGCGAGTTTCCCTAAATGGTCCAGAAAGCGGTTGGCGGGTAAAAAGCCCACTAGGCGCAATTCCCGTCGCTCCCGGCCGTCCTTGGCGTAAAAAATGATGGTGGGCGGACCCTGTAGGTCAAAGTGCTTCAACAGAGCCTGGTCCACCGGATCGTTGGCGGTCACGTCGGCGCGCAAAAGACGCAGGCCGGCCAGGGCGCCGATGACTTTCGGATCGGAAAAGGTGTCCCGCTCCAGTTCCTTGCAACTGGAGCACCAATCCGCGTAGAAATCCAGCATCAGGGCTTGGCCGGCGGCCTGGGCGGCGGCCCGTTCCCGGTCCAGATCGGCGAGGCTCTTGATGGCCTTGAAGTCCAGGGCCGCAGCGCCGCCATCCACCGCCCGGGCAGGCCCCGGCAGCAGACCCCGCAGGGGTTGCAGGCTATCCTTGCCGCCGCCGGCGGCACCCACCAACATCAGGGCGCCCTGAATCAATAACACCAGTCCCAGGCCTTTCCACAGGCGTGCCCAGCCGGTGGCTTCCACCGGCAGTTCCCGGGTCGCACCCAGATACACGGAGGAGCAGACCAGCAATACACCCCACAGAGCCAGGGTGGCGGATTCCGGCAGGATGCGCTCCAGCAGCTGGATCGCCACCGCCAGCATCAGTACGCCGAACACCGCCTTGACGCTATCCATCCAGCGCCCGGCCCTGGGTAGGAGCTGGCCCGCCGAGGTGCCGATGGCGATCAGGGGCAGGCCGGAGCCCATGGCCAGGGCGAATAGCGCCATGCCCCCCAACACCCAGTCGCCGGTCTGGCCGATGAAAATGAGGGCACCGGCCAGGGGTGGAGCCACGCAGGGACCCACGATCAGGGCCGACAGCAGACCCATGATTGCGACGCCGGTAAGACTGCCGCTGCGTTGCCGGTTGCTCAGTTCAGCCAAGCGCCCCTGGAGACTGGCGGGCAATTGGAGGTCATAAAAGCCAAACATGGACAGGGCCAGACCCACGAACACCAGGGCGAAGCTGCTCAGAATCCAGGGATTCTGGAACAGGGCCTGGAGATTCTGACCGAACAAGCCGGCGGCGATGCCTGCCAACGTGTAGGTGACGGACATGGCCAGCACATACACCAGGGACAGGATAAAGGCCCGGCGGGGCGTGATCGAGCGGCCCTGGCCGGCGATGATGCCGGACAGAATGGGAATCATAGGGAATAGGCAGGGCGTAAAGGCTAGCAGCAGACCGAGGCCAAAGAAGCTAGCGATGACCTGGAATTTGCCGCCGCTGCGCAGGGAATCGGCGATTTGGTCCTGTTCCGACTGGGGCACCGCCGGCTGGACCGGGGGCGACGCCTGGGCGGCCGGGGTCGGCGGCCCGCTACCTGCGAAGGCTGGCAGGGTCAATTCCACCCGTTGCCGCTGGGGCGGATAGCAAATACCCCGTTCCGCGCAGCCCTGGTATTCGGCCACCAGGGTCACTTGGACGGGTCCGCCGGCGTCTCGGCGCAGGGGTACCGACACCTCGATGCGGTCGTGGTAAAGCTCCACGTCGCCCACCTCGCCGTCCGGCCGCACCGCGTTGGACTTACGCTCGGCGGGGGGCCAGGCGAATTCCCCGAGGCTCAGGTTGGGGGCCCCTTCCAGCCGCAGGCGCAGGTTTTCCCGGTACAGGAAGGTGCCGGGGGCGATGGTCCACACCAGCCGCAACCGGTCCGGTCCTTCCGGGGTGGCCTGGAAACGGAAGGCGTCCTCGGCAGGCAGGATGGCGTCCGGGTCCTGGGTATTGAACGCCTTGGATAGCTTGTCGAGGGGCTGGAAGCCGTCGTCCTGGACGGCGGGTGGCGGCGCTGCTGGCGCCTGGCTAGCCAATTCCAGCTGCAAGGTTTGGCGATGGGGGGGATAGCAGATGCCCTGGTCCGAGCAACCCTGGGACTGGGCCTCCAGGCTGATCTGGTTGGGAGCGCTTGGGTCCCGGGTGATGGGCAGGCGCACCTGCAACCGGCCCCGGAAGATGGGGGTTTCGCCGAAAAAGGGATCCTGCTTGATTTCCGGCTCCGGCAGCAGGGGCGCGCCCAGCCGGACTCCTGGGGTGTCACTGCTGAAACGGATTTTGTTCTTATATAAATAGTGGCCCTGGGCAATGTCCCAGGTGACCAGTAGCTGGTCCGTTCCTTCGGCCCGGACGGCGATGGGAAACACCTGATCCGGGGGCAGGGGGTCGCTGGCTGCCCACATCAGGGGCGCCAGGGACAACAACAGCCAGCCGGCCAGGAGCCGAATTTTCAGGCGCCAGGCGTGGTACATGCGATAACCCATTCTAGATAGGCGGCGGAACCGGCCGCAGTTGGGATCCCGATGATTTCCGGAACCTCGTAAGGGTGCAGTTCCTTGAGCCGCTGTTCCAGTTCCGGGTAGCGGGAACCGCACGTCTTGATTAGAAGCGGCCATTCCTCGGTTTGTTCCATGCGCCCATCCCATTCATAAACCGAGGTGACTTTGGCACCGACGCTGACGCAGGCTGCCAACCCTTCCTGAACCAGAATCTCGGCGATCGCCAGGGCTTGCTCGGGATGGGGGTGGTTGCAGATGACCAGCAGCACGTCGGTAGGCATGGCGGAAAGATAGCGGAATGATTAAGCTGCGCCAAACCGCCCGACCGGGCCGCTCATTCTGCTGGGTCCCTTGCCGCCGAGACGCCCATGTCCCATCCCTTGCTTATCCTGATTTTGGTATTGGCCCTGCCCACCCTAGAAATCTATTTGCTGATCCAGTTGGGCAGCGCCATTGGCTTTTTCGGGACGCTACTGCTGGTGCTGGGCGGCGCCGTCCTGGGCGGCTGGTTACTGCGCCACCAGGGGTTGGGCAGCCTGGCCCGCATCCGGGCCGCCCTGGAGCGGGGCGAATCCCCGACCCTGGAACTGCTGGATGGGGTGTTGATTCTACTGGGCGGGGCCCTATTGATTCTGCCCGGACCCGCCACCGACCTGCTGGGACTCCTGTGCCTGGCGCCCTGGCCCCGCCGTTGGCTGCTGGCCTGGCTGGCGCCCCGGCTGGTGGTGACCAGCGTCTCGACCCAGGCGCCTGGTCCCCACCGCGCCGGCGACCTCATCGAAGGGGAATTTCGCCGGGAACAGGACTGATCCGCCGGGGACCTGCCCCAGTTGTTGCCGGCCCCTCCCTTGACTCCGGTTCGCGTGCCCATATTATTAGCACTCGTTGCGGTAGAGCGCTAACAAAGTTAATAACAGCCTTTTAGCGAACCAATATCTATTATTGATGGGAGAATTAAGAATGAATATCCGTCCACTGCATGATCGGGTCCTGGTTAAGCGCATGGCCGAGGAGCGCATGAGCGCCGGCGGCATCGTGATCCCGGATTCCGCCACCGAAAAGCCGGTGCAAGGCGAAGTGTTGGCGGTCGGCAAGGGCAAGATCCTGGAGAACGGCTCGGTGCGTCCCCTGGACGTCAAGGTGGGTGATCGGATTCTGTTCGGCAAGTACTCGGGGAACGAGGTCAAGGTCGGCGGCGAGGAGCTGCTGGTGATGCGCGAGGAAGACATCATGGGCGTGGTCGAAGGCTAGTCGCCCCATCCCTCCAGAATACCTTAGATCTCTATTTAGGATAAGAAACCATGGCAGCAAAAGAAGTACGTTTCGGCGATGACGCCCGTTCCCGCATGATGGCTGGCGTTAATGTCCTTGCCAACGCGGTGAAGGTCACCCTGGGTCCCCGGGGCCGCAACGTGGTGCTGGAGAAGAGCTTCGGCGCTCCCACCGTGACCAAGGACGGCGTGTCCGTCGCCAAGGAAATCGAGCTGAAGGACCGGTTCGAGAACATGGGCGCCCAGATGGTCAAGGAAGTCGCTTCCAAGACCTCGGACGTGGCCGGTGACGGCACCACCACCGCCACCGTGTTGGCCCAGGCCATGCTGCGGGAAGGCCTCAAGGCGGTCGCCGCCGGCATGAATCCCATGGACCTGAAGCGGGGCATCGACAAGGCGGTGGAAGCGGCGGTCGCGGCCCTCAAGGCGCTCAGCAAGCCCTGCACCACCAATAAGGAAATCGCCCAGGTCGGCACCATTTCCGCCAACTCCGACGAGGCCATCGGCAACATCATCGCCGAGGCCATGGAGAAGGTGGGCAAGGAAGGCGTCATCACCGTCGAGGAAGGCCAAAGCCTGCAAAATGACCTGGAAGTGGTCGAGGGCATGCAGTTCGACCGGGGCTATCTGTCTCCCTACTTCATCAACAACCAGCAAGCCCAGACCGCCGAGCTGGAAAGCCCCTACATCCTGCTGCACGACAAGAAAGTCAGCAACATCCGGGACCTGCTGCCCGTGCTGGAAGCGGTGGCCAAGGCCGGCAAGCCCCTGTTGATGGTGGCCGAGGACGTGGAAGGCGAGGCCCTGGCGACCCTGGTGGTCAACACCCTGCGGGGCACCATCAAGGTGTGCGCGGTCAAGGCGCCCGGCTTCGGCGACCGTCGCAAGGCTATGTTGCAAGATATGGCGATCCTGACCGGCGGCACCGTGATCAGCGAGGAAGTGGGCTTAAGCCTGGAGAAGACCGGCCTCAGCGACCTGGGCACCGCCAAGAAGATCATCATCACCAAGGACGAGACCACCATCGTCGATGGCGCTGGCAAGGCCGAGGATATCCAGACCCGCGTCGAGCAGATTCGCGCCCAGATGGAAGAAACCAGCTCCGACTACGACCGTGAAAAGCTCCAGGAGCGTATGGCCAAGCTGGCCGGTGGCGTGGCGGTCATCAAGGTGGGTGCGGCCACCGAAGTGGAGATGAAGGAAAAGAAGGCCCGGGTCGAGGACGCCCTGCACGCTACCCGTGCGGCGGTGGAGGAAGGCATCGTGCCCGGCGGCGGTGTCGCCCTGGTCCGGGCGCTGCCCGCGCTGCGGGAACTGAAGGGCTCCAATCACGACCAGGACGTGGGCATCACCATCGCCGCCCGCGCCATGGAAGAGCCCCTGCGCCAGATCGTGAGCAACGCCGGTGCGGAAGCCTCGGTGGTCATGAGCAAGGTAGCGGAAGGCAGCGGCAACTTTGGCTATGATGCGGCTCGCGATTCCTACGGTGATATGGTGGAGCTGGGCATCCTGGATCCCACCAAGGTATCCCGTACCGCGTTACAGAACGCCGCTTCCGTGGCCGGTCTGATGCTGACCACCGAAGCCATGGTGGCTGAGGAGCCCAAGAAGGACGAGCCGGCCATGCCCGGCGGCGGTGGCATGGGCGACATGATGTAAGCCCATTCCTCCATGGATGAAGAAGCCCCGCCCCGGCGGGGCTTTTTTTTGGTAAGGATTATTCTGGGCGATTTCGCCAGCGTTTGCTTCCATCCGGGTCCGGTGCGAGTATGGCGGCTGGCCGGTCAGCGCCGTTTCCACCCCGTTACTTTAGGAGTTGTCATGCTGGAAAAGCTGCTTGTCGAGGATTGGCAGGTGCGATTGCACCAGGATTTCACCCTTCAGCTCGGAGCCGGGCAGCGGTTGGTCTTGTGCTTGACCAGCGTCACTCCCCTCAGTGCCCACCAGGGTACCTATCGGCGCCAACCCTATTCCCTGGAATTTCGCGGCCCGCCGCAACCCCTGTTGGCCCAAGGGACCTACCGGCTTTGCCATGCCGCGATGGGGGATTTAGAGATTTTTCTGGTGCCCATCGGCCGGAGTGAAACAGCAGTCGGTTACGAGGCCATTTTTACTTGACCGCCCACCGGTCAGGCATGACCGCCGGCCCGGTGGTCCACACCCAGCAAGGGCCGGTTTCACCCCCAAAACCCCCGGCCTGAAAAATAACTAGCCGCCTTGCAAAGCAATACAAAAATACAGCGTTAGATAGGGCTGCATGTTGTTATGGGGCGCATTGCCGCCAGTGGCTGCCAGGGCTTGGTTCGAAAGGGGTTGTAAGTTTCCGGCTGAAGTCTGATACAAAAAGCCGTTGGTGGATCTGGCGAGGACCCGGCTACTGGTAGGCGCCTTCAAATCCCCGTCGTCGGTCGTGACCCGCAGGCTGTGGGTGTGGGCCGGGATCTCAGTCTCCAATAGGCTAACGGTTTCACTGCCGCCCTGTTCACCCAGGTCATGCAGCGACAGCCCGGGCCCCTGGCCGGGGTGCATGGGTGCGCGCCCCCGCAGATCCGGTAGGGCGAAACTGTTTTTGCTGATGCTGCCGTGGGTGGTGCCGAGCTTCGAGAATAGCACGGTATTCTGGGACATCGGCATCATCTGTCCGTCACACCAGGCCCAGCCCCTGGGCGGGAAGTTGAAGGGAAAGATTCTGATTTCGGCGACAAAGGGATCGGCCATGGTTGGGTCCTGCTAGGTAGGCGAAGGCAAGAGGTCGAATGCGCTTGCGGTCCTCTGGGGGCGGGCCTCCATCAGTAGGTAGACGCCCTTATCCTCGGCGACGGAGAAACCGAGGCGCTGATAAAGCCGCAGGGCCGGGTTGTAACGTTCAACATGGATACTCAACATCTTGCCCGCCGCGCCCGCTTCATCCAGCAGATTGCCGATCAGGGTGCCGCCGATACCCCGGTTCCGGTATTCGGGCAGCAGTGCGATGTCCATGATGCGGATTTCCTGGTTCCAGCGGGCCACGTAGAGCCGGCCCACCGGCAGATCCTCGTCCAGGATCAAATCCAACCGCGCTCCCGGATAATTTTGTTCATAGAACTGCTGTTGGGCTTCGAATTGCTGGTTCAGAAAGGCGGCTTGCCAGGCTGCGTCCAATTGAAAAATGGCCAATTCATCGGCGCGGGTGGCGGAATAGATCCGCAACAGCAGGGCGCGATCCTCCGGCTGAATGGGGCGAAGTTGCAGCACCGCCGATCGATCAGGGCAACAACAAATTGAAGTCGGCCCGGTAGTCGGCGCCCTTTGCCGAGGTGCCGATGGGCTCGATCAGCAACCGGAATTGGCCGGAACTGGCGTGTTCAAACGAGTAGACGCCGGATTCCAATGGACTGCTGGTGGAGCCCCGGAAGCGGGCGGAAAATTGATCCGTTTCGCTGCTGAGACGGCGGTTGTCCAGGGAGGTGAGGGTCAGTTTCACCACGAAACCCACGCCGGTACTGCCGTATACGCTGAAGCTCTGGCCCACATAGGCATTGAGGGTGTCAAAGCTGATGCCCGTATCCAGGGGCAGCAACCGGGCCGTCTGTTTGGAGGGAGCCGCCGCAAAAATCGGGGGCCACCAACCGAACCCGGTACTCAGGGCTGCCGCCGCAATAAATGCCCTTCTTTTCATGATAGTTCCCCGGTAAAGAGATCAAGTGCGGGGTGGAAACACGCCTTGCAAGGCAATGCAAAAATAAAACGTCAGATAAGGCTGCAGGTTGTTGTGGGGCTGGTCGCCGCCAGAGGGTGCCAGAGCTTGGTCCGACAGGGGTTGTAAGCCGCTGGTTGAAGTCTGGTACAAAAAGCCGTTAGTCGACCTGGCGAGGACCCGGCTACTGGTGGGCGCCTTCAAGTCCCCGTCGTCGGTCGCGACCCGCAGGGCGTGGGTGTGGGACGGGATCTCACTCTCCAATAGGCTAACGGTGTCACTGCCGCCCTGTTCGCCCAGGTCATGCAGAGACAGTCCAGGCCCTTGTTGAGGGTGCATAGGTGCCCGCCCCTGTAGATCCGGCAGGGCGAAATTGCTTTTGCCGTTACCGCCGTAGGTGGTCCCGAGCAATGAGAATAGGGCGGTGTTTTGGGACAGGGGTAGCAGTTGTCCGTCACACCAAGCCCAGCCCTTGGGGGCGAAGTTGAAGGGAAAGATTCTGATTTCGGCGACAAAAGGATCGGCCATGGCTTAGTCCTGCTAGGTAGGCGAGGGAAAGATGCCGAATAGGGAAATGATAAAGTCGACACACAAATAGGGCTGGAAATTGGTGTGAGGCTGACTACCACCGACCAGCGACACCACTGCCGGATTCATGCTGGAACTGGTTACGTCTTGAATATAGGGATTGATGGTAATCGACTCCGCCAATAGGTTGTTGACCGGAGTCACGGCCGTTGCCCCTGACGAGGACGCTAAAAGCGGGTGGCTGTGTGCTGGGATTTGACCGACTGTCAAGGTAATTTCCTCGGCCCCGCCCGTTTCCGCCAAAACAAAGCCGTTGCCCATGTGCAGGGGCAGGCGGCCCCGTAGGTCCGGCAGGGCAAAGGTCGATTCACCGTCGCCGCCATAGGTGGTGCCGATGAGTTGAAACAGGGTTTCGTTCTCGGAAATGGGAAGCAGTTGGCCTTCGCAGAACATCCAGCCCGCTGGCGCGAAATTCCCGGCGAACATCCGTATCTCACCGACGTAGGGTTGTGCCATGGAGTTACTCCTCTAGGTCGGACTTGGAAAGATGCCCTGCAGGGCGATCGAGAAATTCAGGGTCAGAAACGGCTGCATATTGAGGTGCGCCTGGGAGCCACCGATATTCGCAACCGAGCCGGCGCCTAGGGCGACCAGATTGGCCGGTGGGTTGTAGACATTATTGGCGGCGGCCAGCACATTACCAGCCGCAATTACCGAGTTGGCATTGGACGGCGAACCCGATAGCACATGGGTATGGGTGGGAATCTCGGCGATGGACAGGGTATGGGCCTGTTCGCCCCCCCGTTCGCCCAGGGTGTGGCTGCCGCCCACATGAATCGGCACCCGGCCCCGTAAATCCGGCAGGCCAAAGTTGACCCGCCCGTCGCCGCCGAAGGTGGTCCCGAGCAGCGAGAACAGGGCCTGATTCTGGTTGATCGGCAGCAGTTGGCCGTCACACAGCGCCCAGCCCTTTGGGGGAAAGCTGAAGCTCATGATCCGTATTTCCGACAGAAAGGGTTCGGCCATTTTTCTCTCTCCTGCAGAGTTGCGACCGGGCAGAGCCCGGTCCAGTTGAGGCCCTATTGGAAAGTCTATGGAGGCAACGGACAGGCCGCGCCACCAACGAATCCTCCACCAGGCGGTGAATTCACGGTCGCCGAGCCGGTGGTTGAGGTGTTATTAGTATTGACGAAGTTGACGACCGCCGCCGTGTCCGTCGCCGCCCCGGCATAACCCGGCAACCGGATCGTCGAGCTGAACCGCTGGCGCAGACGGAAATCATCTGGAGCGCCTGGTCCATGAGTCAGCGTATTGCCGGTCAAGCTCAGGCATACGAAATGGGAGTCCGGGGTACCGAAAATGTTCGGATCGGTAGAACCATTGTTGATGAAGAAGCCTTCGCGACTGTTGGTGCCGTCCGAATGGACAGCTTGATTGTTGGTAACCGTCATATTCATGAAGCCGTTCCCATCATTCGCCAGGACGTTGATCCCACGGTCAAAGGTCTGCCTAATGATATTGTTGGTGATCAATGTGGTATGGGTGCCATTGCCGTGCGACTCGACCGTGATGCCGGAAGCTTGGGTCGATCCAGATTGGAAGCTTCCCACGGTGCCAATGGTGTTGCCGCTGATGGTGCCGCGCATCTCAGCGTCGGCCGAGGTCCCCAGATTGGCGGTGATGGCGCTGAGGATGGAACCATTGATGGT
>CAZIHO010000076.1:0-1960 GCA_964538875.1 uncultured Chromatiaceae bacterium | reverse complement strand
CGGCCGAGGTCCCCAGATTGGCGGTGATGGCGCTGAGGATGGAACCATTGATGGTGTTATTGTCGATGTTGTAATCCACGGTGCCGCCATAGCCGGGCAGGCCGGTGGCCGCGCTGATGGTGATGCCTTGTCCTAGCGCGGTGGCATGACCACCCGAGAGGCCGTTGTTGGAGAAGACCACGTCCAGCACCCCGGAATTGGCTGCGGCAGCCTGGAAATGGTCGCCGCGATGGGCGGCAAAGGTACTGTTGGTGACGCTCACCGTCATGCTGGCAGTGCCGGACGCATCCATCAGGAAGCCGTCGTTGCCGATCGCCGAATTGTTACTGAAGGCGCTACTGGTCACGTTTAGGCTGGCCAGTACGCCGCTGGAATTGCGGATCACCACATTGTCCTCCGCCGAACCACTGACCGTAATGCCCGACCAAGTCGAGGTGCCGAGCAGGTTGCTTAAGTCGATACCGGCCTCGCCAGCGGCATCGCCGTTGGACGTAATCTGAACTCCGGTCAGCGAGAGTCCAGTCACCGACGAACCACCAATACCGTCGTTGTCTCCATTAGTAACATTCAGGTATGAAAGGCTTACCGAGCTGGTACTGGTCAGGGATACGCCCACGCCGGTGGAATTTTGAATGGTGCCGCCGCTACCTGCGGTGGTGCCGGTTCCTTTTACCGCCAGACCGCCGCTGCTACCGGTGTTATTCAGCACAATGCCGTTGGTCGCGCCATTGGACGAGATGCTGCGGAATTCCAGTCCATTGGCGCCGATGGTGGTGCTGGCCACGTTGAGCGCCGTACCGGTGGTGGTGGTCAGATTATTCACCAAGGCGCCGGTGGCGGCTGGGTTGCAGGGATTCTCATCGCAGACATTGACCGTGCCGCCGCCGGTGGCGGTGAAGGCCGCGATGGTGCCCGTGCTTAAAGAGATGCCGCCCTGGAAGTTGAGGGTAGCGCCGGTGTTGCTGGTCAGCACCACGCCCTTATTGCTGCTGGAGATGGCGCCATTGAAGTTCAGGGTACCGCCGGTCTTGCCGTTTACAAATACTGAACGGGCGCTGCTGTTGTTGATGGTGCCGCCATAGGTAAAGGTCCCGGCGCCCCCCGTCAGGCTGAAGGCATCGTCCGTGGCACCGCTGAGGGCTCCAGTGCCGAAGTCCGCGCTGCCCGCGACGTTGTTGAGCCTCAGATTATTGGTGCCTCCGGTGGAGCTGATCCCGGTGAAGGTCGCGGCCAGGGTTCCATTGTCGAGATTCAAGGCCCGGCCATTGGTATTGATGGAGGTTTCGTTCAGGGTCAGGGTACCGAAGTTGGTGCCGGTCAAGGCCGTGTTGGCCGCGCCCACATTGCCAAATTGGATACCCAGGATACGGTTGTTGCTGCCCAGGGTGACGCAATTGCTGGCGCTGGTCAGGGCCGGCCAGTTCCCGCTGTTGCCGGTTAGCGTCGGCAGTGTGGAGCCTGCGACCGGCGTCACTCCGCTGTGCGCCGACAAGGTGCCGGTCGCCCCTTCACCTATCAGCTTTTCTCCGGACTCCAAGGTGATGCCCGCGCCACAACCCTGGCTGCCGCTAGCGACAAACAGGGTGTCGTTGCTGGTATCCAGGCTGGCCACCGCCGCCAGGGTCGAGGCGGGGCAGGCTTGGGTGCCCAGATTGGTACCAGTGCAAACTGGCCCGCCTGCGCTGTCGATAAACCAAACCAACTCCTCGGTTTCAAAGGTCAAGGTGACCTGGGCGGTGTCACCGCCCGTGACCGTATAGAAGAAAGTGGCGGTGGAAGGCCCGGTATCGCCGGCGTCGGGCCAGAAGCTGAAGGTGCCGTCGGCATTGAGTACCACCCGCCCGCCGGCGCCCCCGGCGGTGATGAAATTGGTGCCATCGGGGACGGTGCCATTAGCGGTGCCGAGGGTCGGCCCAAATCCGGTGATGGCGGAGTTGATGGGGTCGTCGTTGGCTCCTAC
>CAZIHO010000075.1:13233-17566 GCA_964538875.1 uncultured Chromatiaceae bacterium | reverse complement strand
CCTAATGGAAGCTGGGCGCGCGTCTGGTTCGGCAATCTGCTAACTATAGCGGGGAATTTCTGAAGCAGGCTTCCGTTCGGGGCCAGAGTTTTTCTGGGTGGCGGTGGGGGGGACTGAAATTCGGCAGACTGTGTGTCCGGTAACTGGGGGATAGGGCTATTAAAGGCTTCCTTTGGGAGCTCTGGCGCCGTTGCTGCCGAATTTTTCGCCACAAGGCACCCTGGTTGCTCTGCCCAGGCCCGAAATCGCCCAGCCTCGTTTTTGGCACCTGCGTCACTCGCAACCACCGCTTCGGTGCCCGCTACCTGACCGGCCAGCGATTTTGCCCAACCTGGCTAGACATTGGCCCAAATCAGCACTCATAATTCCACTAAACGCAGCGGAACTAATGGGGACCTTAAAAAATGGCCATCCAGGCCATTTTTTAAGACGCAAAGCACAAATGTGATTTCCTCTTTGCTTCATTTTCAAGCTGTTGCCTGCTTGAAACTGGCGGGGTATCCCTACCCCGCACGGGCACCTTGAATTTTTCAAGGTGCCCTAATGTCACGGATATCCAGACGCATTCTGCTTTAAAAACTAATTGTTGCAAATATTGAGATTTGCCATTTATAGCGAGCGGCTTGGTATATACGTTTGCCTTTGAATGAGGCGAGTTCTAACCATTACCATTGAGTTCCCGGCCATTGGCTCAATCGATCCCTTGCAGGAATTGAATGGCCTGAAAAACCCACCGACATCAGGATTGGATTTAAGCGAGATGAGGAACCCAGAAGATGGCTGATCAAGGCACACAAGGATGGCTGTCGCCCTATTTGCGGGCCCAACGTATGGACGCGGCAAGGCCTTATTTGCACGGGCGGGTGCTTGACTTTGGCTGTGGGTCCGGGGCGCTAGCTGACCTAGTGCCGCCACACCAATATTTTGGGGTCGATGTGGATAGCTTGTCCTTACAGCAGGCACGGCTGAAGTATCCGAATCACCGTTTTCTGCCGTCCCCGCCGGAATCCTCGGAACGGTTCCAAACGGTCGTGTCACTGGCGGTGATCGAGCATGTGCATGACCCAGTGGATTTTTTGCAACGTCTAGCCGGCTATCTTGATGACACGCCTGGCGCTCGCATCCTCATCACGACGCCCCATCCGGCGGCTGGCTGGATTCATGATGTAGGTGCCCGGATTGGGCTTTTTTCCAGGGATGCCAGCGAAGAGCACCATGAGTTATTAGATGAAAAAAGATTATCCAGCGTCGGCGAGCAGGCCGGTTTGAAAATCTCCGCCTATCACCGGTTTTTGTGGGGCGCCAATCAATTGGCCATTTTCGAGCGGGGTAGCCGGTGAGTATCAATATCTCCGGAGGGCAGCGCGAAGATGGTATCCTGGTTGGCAACCTTTTCGATAAATATGGATCCCGGAATCCGATTGTCCGCTGGTTAATGAGTAGCTTCGAGGAAGCCCTGTTAGGTTTCGTCAATCAGGCCCATCCCACCAGTATCCATGAAATAGGCTGTGGCGAAGGTTATTGGGTACTGCGCTGGAACGAGCAGGGATTTGCAGCGCGAGGCTCGGATTTTTCAAAAGTGGTCATTGAATTGGCCCAGAAAAATGCGCTGGCTCGCGGGTTTTCCGCTTCGTTATTTCAATCCCGCAGTATTTATGAATTAGATACCAGTCAGGATGGCGCCGACCTGGTGGTCTGCTGTGAGGTGCTGGAACATCTGGAATATCCAGTGCAGGCGCTGGAAGTATTGCAACAGGTAGTAGGGCGTTATTTGATCTTGAGTGTGCCCCGCGAACCTATTTGGCGCTTGATGAACATGGCGAGGGGGAAATACCTGGCTCAGATGGGCAATACGCCCGGACACCTACAACACTGGTCACAACGGCGTTTTGTCCAGTTGGTTGCCAGATATTTCCAGATCGTTGAAATCAAAAGCCCGCTGCCATGGACTATGTTGCTGTGCCGCCGGCGGGATTCTCCTTGAGATTCCGACCCCGATCTTCAAGGTTTTGACCGGTTCCCTGCCAGGCAATCCTGACCCTATTCCAGGTCGTCCAGATGCTCCACGATCAGGCGGGCCCGTTCCTGGCCCCGGTATTGGTCCAGGTCCAGCCGGTACACCAGGCGGGCGCGGCCTTGGGGCAGGGGCCGCTCGCCCCAGCCAAAGGCCATGGCGTCCCAGGTCTGGGGGCTATCGGCGCGGCTGAGTTGCAGGCGCAGGTGCCCGCCGTTCAGCAGGCGGCAACTGGTGACTTGGAATTCGTCATCAAAGACGGGGGGTGGAAAGCCCTGTCCCCAGGGCCCGGCGTAGCGCAGCAGGCGCGCCTGGTCCAGGGTGAGGTCCGAAGCGGCCAGGGGTCCGTCGCTGATGAGTTCCGCCTCGGGTGGCTGGTCCCCCAGCCGGCGCCGGACTTCCTGGTCGAAGGCGCGGGCGAACTCTTGCCAGCGGTCCCGGTGCAGGCTGAGCCCGGCCGCCATGGCGTGCCCGCCGAAGCGTTCCAGCAGGCCCGGGTGGCGGGCGTCCAGGGTCGCCAGGGCGTCCCGGATGTGCAGGTCCGGCACCGAGCGGGCGGAGCCCTTCAGGTAGTCGCCCTCCCCTTCCGCCAGGGCGATCACCGGCCGGTGCCAGCGTTCCCGGATGCGAGCAGCCAGGATGCCAATGACACCCTGGTGCCAGCGGGAATCGAACAGGCAGAGCCCGCGCGGCAGGCCCGCCTGATCCAGGGCCAGATCCGCCAGCAGAGTTTGGGCCTGATCGCCCATTTCCGCCTCGATGCGGCGCCGTTCCCGGTTGAGATCGTCCAGAGTCTGGGCCAGGGCTAACGCCTGGTCTGGATCCTCGGCGAGCAGGCATTGGACGCCCTGGGACATGTCTTCCAGACGGCCGGCGGCGTTGAGCCGGGGGGCCACCACGAAGCCCAGGTCGGCGCCGGCCAGCCGCTCCGGGTCCCGGCCCGCCACCCGCAGCAGGGCGAGAATGCCGGGCCGGCAGCGGCCGGCGCGGATGCGGCGCAGACCCTGTTCCACCAGTACCCGGTTGTTGGCGTCCAGGGGCACTACGTCCGCCACCGTGCCCAGGGCCACCAAGTCCAGATAATCCGCCAGACGCGGCTCGGCCAGTTGTTGCGCCGCGAACCAACCTCCGGCGCGCAACCGCGCCCGCAGCGCAGACAGCAGATAGAACACCACGCCAACCCCGGCCAGGTGTTTGCTGGGAAAGGCGTCGTCCGCCAAATTGGGGTTCAGAATGGCAGCAGCGGCGGGCAACCGGTCTCCCGGCAGATGGTGATCCGTGACCAGCACCCGCATCCCCAAACTATTGGCCCGCTCTACGCCGGCCAGGCTGGCGATGCCGTTGTCCACCGTGACCAGCAGATCCGGTCTTTGACCGGCGGCCAGGTCCACCAGGGGCGGCGACAGGCCATAGCCGAACTCGAAGCGGTTGGGGGTGAGGAAGCCGGTCCAGGCGGCGCCCAGAGCGCGCAGCACCAGTACGGCCAGGGCGCAGGCGGTGGCGCCGTCCGCGTCATAGTCGCCTACCACCAGGATGCGTTCCCGGCGGCGCAGCGCGCCTTCCAGCAAGTCCACCGCCTGCTCCAGGCCGGACAGGGGCTCGGGCCGCAGCAGACGGCTCAGGTCCGGGTCCACCTCGGATGAGTGGCGCACGCCCCGGCTCAGATAGAGGCGCCGTAGCAGGGGCGGCAGGTCCAGCAAGCCGTCGCCGGCATCCGGCGGTGGGGCGCGGCGCTGAATCCGCACCTAACGACGCCTCGGCGCGGGTGGCAGCAACCCTCGGCTACAATATTCCCGGACCAGGGAGGGGCGGCAGGGGGCAACAAGCATCGGCGGCATGATCGGGTTCCGGGCGCTGGACACTGGGCGGCCAAGCTTAACAGGTGTCGCCGGGGCCGCCAGCCTTCTGCTGCTGGGCACCGGATGGGTCCTGGGGTGGTCCAAGCTTTCGACCAAGAGTGAGAACCTTTATGTATCGTCTCCGCCCGTTACTCGCTGTGGTGCTACTCGGCGCCAGTTGGATCAGTCTGGCTGACGTGCAGGTCAATCTGCCCCAGGAGACCCTGACCCAGGGTCAGCCGTTCCGGATTGGCTTCGAGGCCCAGGGGGCCGGCGCCAACCGGCCGGATCTGGCGCCCCTGGCCAGGGATTTCGATATCGTGCAGCAGAACAGCAGCCGTAGTTCCCGCAATATCAATGGCCAGTCCAGCCAGCGCACCAGCCTCAATCTGACCCTGGTGCCCAAGCGGAGCGGTGACCTGGAAATTCCGGCCCTGCAATTCGGCCAGGAGCGCTCCGCGCCGGTGCGGATCAAGGTGGC
>CAZIHO010000075.1:0-13133 GCA_964538875.1 uncultured Chromatiaceae bacterium | reverse complement strand
CCCAAGAGCCGGCTGGACCCGGTCCGCCAGGCCTTTGACCGCAACGACCCCTTCGCCGCCAAGGATGCCCTATTGCACTGGGCCAGCAGCGTCTGGCCCCTGGATCCACCGACCAACCTGAGCCGTTTAGCGGTGCGCTGTCCGCCCCAGGTGCAGCGCCATCTTTTGAAATTGGACGAAGCCCTGTACAGCCCCACCCAGGTGGATTGGCGAAACCCGTCCCTGTTCGACGCACTGGAGCAAATCGCCGCCCAGGCCGGCTCCCAGGGCTCCACCCATCTGCATTCTTAAGGATTGCCATGCGCTATTTCCCGCTATTCATCGCGCTGCTGGGTCTGGCCCCGGCGCTGAGTGCCGACGAAATCGGCAGCGTCAGTACCAAGTTCAAGTGGCTGGGTCCCAATGACAAGATCGTGGTGGAGGTGTTCGATGATCCGGACGTACCCGGCGTCGCCTGTTACCTGAGCCGCGCTAAGACCGGCGGCGTCTCCGGCGCGGTGGGGATCGCCGAGGATACCTCGGACGCCTCCATCGCCTGCCGCCAAATCGGCCCCATCAAGCTGCCGGAGCAGGTGAGCAACGGCAAGGCGGACGGGGAGGAAGTGTTCAAGAAGCGCACCTCCCTGGTGTTCAAGACCATGCAGGTGGTGCGTTTTTATGATCCCAAGCGGGCGGTGCTGGTGTATCTCACCTTTAGCGACCGGGTCATCGAGGGCTCCCCCAAGAACAGCATTTCCGTGGTGCCGGTGCAGCCCTGGGCCGGCATCTTGCCGGATCGCTAGCATGAGCCGCGCCGCCGCCCTCGCCCTGCTGTGGCTACTGGCCGGGTGCGACGCGGTGACGCTCCCGGAGCCCCTGGGGGGAACCCCGGTGGACGCCGCCGCTCTCCAGGGCGCCTGGCTAGCCGAAACTCCGGAGCCCCAAACCCTCCACGTCCGGCAGCCAGAACCGGGACGGCTGCTGCTGGCCTGGGTGGATTGGCGCCAGGAACGGTTCGTCCTGGATACGGGGGAGGCACTGGCGCGCCGGGATGGGGAGCAGCACTACTTTAGTATGCGGGACCCGGACCAGCCGGACAGCGGTTTTCTGTTCGTCCGCTACCGGCAACCGGCGGCGGATAGGCTGGAACTCTGGCCGCCCCAGGTGCAAGCCTTCCGGCAAGCGGTGGAGCAGGGACAACTGGCGGGCCAGGTGCTGGCGGACCGCTATAGCACCCGGGTGCTGCTGACCGGCCCGGCGGAAACCCTGGCCCGGTTCCTGGGGGACGCCGGGTCCGGCCAAGTCTGGCAGACCGAACCGGTCCGGTTGCGGCGTCTATCGGGACCTTAGGGCACCGGACCGGCGAAGGGGTCGCGCAGATCCTTGGCGAACACCAGGGCGTGTTCACGCCGGTCGCCCCGGGGGTAATAGTTTCTACGGATGCCGATTTCGTTGAAGCCCTCGGCCAGATACAGGCGGATGGCGGCCTGGTTACTGGCGCGCACCTCCAGGAAGGCAGTGTCGGCGCCGTGACGGCTGCCCAACTCCAGCAGCAACAGCAGGATTTCCCGCCCCAGGCCCTGGCCCTGCCAGTCCGGATGGACGCATACATTCAGGATATGGCACTCCCCCACCCCCACCTGGGTGACGCCATGCCCCACGATCCGCCCGCCCCAGGTGCGAACCCAGCAGTGATAGCCGGCACTCAGGCAATCCCGAAAATTGCCCCGGGTCCAGGGATAGGGGTAGGCGGCTTCTTCCACCGCCATGACCGCGTCCAAATCGTCCTCGGTCATGGGACGCAATTCCGTCATGGGCTGTTGAAATACCACGGCCACTGGGGTTTCCGCTCCGGCGCCAAAAAGCGGAGCATAGCGGATTCACCCTCCAAGGAAAGAGATGGGGTTATTAGCGGCGCTCCCGGATGCCCAACAGCAACTGGTTGCGCATGGCTTTGAGCAAACTCAGGGTCTTGCTGGTCATGTGCAGACCGTCCGGGTCCGGGTGGTCGCAATAGATGAGCCCCACCGGGTTGCCCTTCACCACCAGGGGGAACAGCACGAAGGAGCCGGCGTCTGATAGGGATTTGAACCAGTCTGGTAAGTCCGCCTGGATCTTGGCGTCCGAGGTGTTGGAGATATAGACATCCACGCTGTTCCTGAGGGCGGCGTGGAACACGTCCACCCGCCAGGCCAGGGGAAAGCGAAAGCGCTTCAAGAAGGCGTCCACGCCGGTGCCGAAACCCAGCTTGCCCAGCATCTCCCGGCCGCTGGGGTCTCGCAGGCACAGCAGCACGCGCCGGAATGCCAAGGCCCGGTACATGGTTTCCAGCACGATGTTGCACAACTGGGCGATATTGGACTGGCCCAGCAAGGCTTCGGTGATTTCCTGGAGCCCCTCGGTCAGCAACGCATCCCGGTCCCCGGTGCGGGCCGGCAAATCCGCCAGCACCCGTTCGCCCCCTGCCATGCCCTCGGCGCAGGAAAAGCGGCCGGTGCGGGACTGGCTGGTTCCCGTCGGATCCGTCTCCAGGCCCTTCAGCCGCTTCATGAAATCCCCTTCCTTGCCGCGCATTTCCATGTGCTTGGTGAGGTCCAGGAATTCCTTGGTGGCGGTGGTCACCAACTGATCCAACTGCTTGCCATCCAGACCCAGGGCGCCGCTGAACCGCTCTAGGAACTGCTGGCGGGGCCCGGCCCGGCTGAGATCCCCCGCCCCCACCAGGTTGGTCAACTCGAAGGCGCAGGCCGCCACCAAGCGGCGCCGGTCTTCCAGGTTGGCCGGTGGCTTGAGTTCCACCGACTCCGGCGGATGACGCAGGGTGTTGATGATGGCTTCCGGAAAATTCCAATGCCGGGCGATCCCGATGCCCACTTCCTCGTAGCTGGCACCCAGCACGGTCCGTTGCGCCTGCACCGGCGCCATGCCCTGTTGATTCATCAGCCGCTCCACTTCCCTGCTTTCTTCGTACAGGTAGTAGGACACCAGGATCCGGCCCAGGTCGTGGAACATGGCCGACAGGAAGAAATCCTCGCACTGGCCCCGGTCGCCGCCGGCCCCCAAGGCGCCGCCCAGGATGGCGCTGAACAGGGCATGGACGGTGTGTTCCCGCAGATCCTCGGCCTGAGTCTTGTTGTGCATATGCTCAAAGAAGATCAGGCTGGCGGCCAACGCCCGCACCGGCTGCACGCCCAGCACCACCACCGCCCGGGAGATGGTGCCCACCTTGCCGGCAAAGCGGGCATAAAGGGCGGAATTCACCACCTTGAGGATTTTGTTGGTGAGGGCGAAGTCCTTGACGATGGCCTGGGTCAGGTCATTAACATGGGCATCGGTGGTGGAGACCACCGAATTCAGGGTCCGCACCGACTGGGCCAGGGACGGGAAATCCCCGGTGCGCTGCATGCGCCGCAGCAGAAATTCGATGGTGCTCTTGCCGCCACCATCGCCGATGCCCACCGCGTTCAGGCCGCTCCGGTACTCCTTGATGGATTGCAGCATCTCTCCGGCGTCGGCGTAGCGGGCGTCCGGGTCCCGTTCCAGGGCCTTCAGGATCAATTGGTCCAGGCGCGGGTCCAACCCCGGCTTGCGGCTGGAGGGGGGCGGCACCTTGTCCTGGGTGATGCGGGATAGCACGGCCGAGGCGCTCTTGTCCTGGTAGAGGGGCGCACCGGTCAGCATTTCATACAGGATCAAGCCCAGGGCGAACACGTCCGCCTGGGTGCCGACCCGGCCCTGTTCGATGTACTCCGGCGCCATGTAGCGGGGCGTGCCGATCAGATCCGGGTCCTGCTCGCTGGCGCCGGATAGCACCCGGGCGATGCCGAAGTCCATGATCTTGGGCGTGCCCTCGGCGCTGATGATGATATTGGCGGGTTTCAGGTCCCGGTGCACGATGCCCTGTCGATGGGCCTGATCCATGCCTTCCAGGAGTCCCTGAAAAATCTCCAGACAGCGGGCATCGCCTAGACCAGCGGCCACCAGATCCGCCAGCAAGCGGCCCTCCACATACTCGAACACCAGGTAGGGGATCCCCTGGTGGCGCCCCACTTCGTAAATGGTCACGATGTTGGGATGCTGAATGCGGCTCATGGTCCGGGCTTCGCCCAGGAAGGCGTCGTCGGTCCGGGCATCGCCCAAGGCCGCCTTGTCCAACAGCTTGATGGCCACTTGCCGCTGCAACGCCGGGTCCAGGCACTGGAATACCGTGCCCTGATTCCCGCCGCCCAAGCGTTTGGTGACCCTGAACCGGCCAATGGCCGTCATTGCCATGTTTTCTCCCCCCCGACGCGCCCGTGGCTCCCCGCCCCGGAACCCGGTCTGCTGGTTAGCGGCCGGAGCCTGGAAAAAATGAGGGGCTAGACACGGACATCCAGGTCAGCCGGGCCGCGGCGCGGGCGGATAGTCCAGGTAACCCTGGGCGCCGCCCTGATAGAAGAGTTCCGGGTCCCAGGGAGTCAGGGGGATGCCGCCCCGCCAGCGGGTCGGCAGATCCGGATTGGAAATAAAGGGCCGCCCCACCGCCACCAGGTCCGCGCCCCTGACCAGGATGGCATTGGCCTGCTCCAGCCGGTGGAAGCCACCGCAGGCGATCAACAGGCCCCGGAAGGAGGCGCGCAGCGCCGGCCACAGAGGATGCGCCGGATCCTGCATCCAGGCGCCGGTCTGGTCCACCAGATGCAGATAGCCCACGCCCCGGCGATTCAGTTCCCGCGCTAGGTAGGGGTAGGTGACCAGGGGCTCCGGGTCCGGCGCCATGGCGTTAGCCAAGCCCAAGGGCGACTGACGCACCCCGACCCGATCCGCCGGAAACACCTCCAACACCGCGTCCACCACCTCCAGCAACAGGCGATAGCGATTCTCCAGGCTGCCGCCATAGGCGTCTTGGCGATCATTGAGCAGGGGACAGCGGAACTGATCCAGCAAATAGCCGTTGGCGCCATGGATCTCCACGCCGTCGAACCCGGCCGCCTGGGCCAGGTGCGCGGCCTGGGCGAATTCTTCGACCAGGCCCGGGATCTCGGCCAGGGACAGGGGGACCGGGTCCTCGCACTGGGTCAGCCGGGGCTGACCCTGCGGGTCCGGCACCAGCAGTTGGACCCCGGCGCCCTGGGCGGACACCCCGGCCGGGGGGCTCAGGTCCTGGTGCAGACGGGAATGGGCAATGCGTCCGCAGTGCCAAAGCTGGGCGAAGATGCGGGCGCCGCGGGCGTGCAGATCGGTGGTGATGGGGCGCCAGCCGGTCGCCTGGTCCGGGTTCCACAAGGCCGGCGTGTTCAGGTAGCCCCGGGCCCGGTCCGAGACCGGCAAACCCTCGGAAATGATGAGCCCGGCGCCGGCCCGCTGGAGGTAATACTCCCGCATCATGGCGTTGGGCAGGGCGTCCCGGTGGTCGGCCCGGCAGCGGGTCAAGGGCGCCATCACCAAACGATTGGTCAGGGTCAGGGAGCCGTGACGGAAGGGCGTGAACAACATGGGCGCAATCTCCCCGCTTGAAGCTGACCGGGATGCCGCCGCGCCGGCTAGCGCACGGACACAAAAAAGCCCGCGCTAAGGCGGGCCGGAACTGAGCGTCAAGACCGGCCTAGAGGTGCAGTTGGCCCCGGATCTTGACCATAGCCGCCTTTTCAATCTGGCGAATGCGCTCGGCGGATACGCCATATTGGTCCGCCAACTCCTGAAGAGTCGGCTTGGTCTCCCCCAGCCAGCGGGCGTCCAGGATGGCGCGGCTGCGCGGGTCCAGGCCGTCCAGGGCGGCGTACAGTTGCTCCCGCTGGTTGGCGGCGCTGTCCGCCATTTCTAGCTGGGCGGAGGGTTCCATGCGCAGGTCCGGGATATAACCGGCCGGCACTGGGGCGGAATTTTCCTCGTCGGTGTCGGTGCCGTCGAAGGCCAGGTCGTGATTGGACATGCGGGCTTCCATTTCCAGCACCGCTTCCGGCTTGACGCCCAATTCACGGGCCACGTCCTCCACTTCAGCGCGGGAGAACCAGCCAAGACGCTTCTTGACGCTGCGCAGGTTGAAGAACAGCTTGCGCTGGGCCTTGGTGGTGGCGACCTTGACGATGCGCCAATTGCGCAGAATGAATTCGTGGATCTCAGCCCGGATCCAGTGGACGGCGAAGGAGACCAGACGCACACCCATATCGGGATCAAAGCGGCGCACCGCCTTCATCAAGCCTACCGCACCTTCCTGGATCAGGTCCTGGAGGGGCAGGCCATAGCCGGTGTAGCCCCTGGCCACCCGGATGACGAAGCGCAGATGGGACATCACCAAGCGACGCGCAGCTTCCAAATCCTGATGATCCCGTAACCGTCTGGCCAGACCCTGCTCTTCTTCCAGGGTCAACATGGGCAATTGGTAGGCTGCGCTGATGTAAGCGTCGATGCTTCCAACCGGCAGGATCATGAGGGCCTTATCGTTGCTCATCCGTCTATACCCCAGTATTTCACTATGGATTAGCTTACCACCCCCAACGGGGTTTCGCCAAGGTTATTTCTAGCACTCACGCGGTAAGAGTGCTAACTCCTGGGGAAAGTTCCGTGAGATTGAGAGACTGACACTGGGCCGCCGGAGCCTGGCTCCCACAGGGCAACCGGCCCCTGGCAGGACCCTTATTTCTCCAGAAGGGCAGCGATGAATTCGTCCGGGTCGAACGGACGCAGATCCTCCAGGGACTCCCCAACCCCGATGAAGCGCAGGGGAATGCGCATTTGCTCGGCAATGGCGAACAGGATACCGCCCTTGGCGGTGCCGTCCAGCTTGGTGAGGCTGATACCGGTGAGGGGAATGGCCTGATTGAATTGCCGGGCCTGATTGAGTCCATTCTGGCCGGTGGTGGCGTCCAGCACCAACATGACCTCGTGGGGCGCGTCGGGGTCGATTTTCTTCATCACCCGGGCAATCTTGGCCAATTCATCCATCAGGTTGTTCTTGGTGTGCAGACGCCCGGCGGTGTCGGCGATCAGCACGTCGATCCCCCGGGCGGTGGCCGCCTCCAGGGCGTCGAACAGCACCGAGGCACTGTCCGCCCCCTGGTGTTGGGCGATCACTGGCACGCCGTTGCGCTCGCCCCAAGTCTGCAACTGCTCGATGGCGGCGGCCCGGAAGGTATCCCCCGCCGCCAGCATCACGCTATTACCCTCCTGCAACAGGCGCTGGGCCAGCTTGCCGATGGTGGTGGTCTTGCCGGCGCCGTTGACGCCCACCACCAGGATTACCTGGGGCCGGCCGGGGGCGGCGGTGCGCACCGGCGCCTGGCAGGCCGCCAGCACTTCCCGCAGGCGATCCTTGAGCACCTGGTACAGGGCTTGCGGGTCGCTCAACTCCTTGCGTTTGACGCGGGCCGCCAGGTCGGCGATGATCCGGCCGCTGGCATCCACCCCGATGTCCGCGCTGATCAGCAGGGTCTCCAACTCATCGAGCAACTCCGCGTCGATGGTCTTGCGGCCCAGGAACAGATTGGCCAGGCCGTCCGCGAGCGTTTGGCGGGTGCGCGCCAAACGAGACCGCAACCGTCCGAATAGGCCAGAGTTCTGTTCTTGAGGTTCTGCGGGAACCTCCTTGGGCTTGCGTTTACCGAATCCAAACATAGGTGCGCCTGGGCCTGGGAACCTTGGGAAAGTTTGCCTCACTAACCAGTGACCGGCGGAACCCCAAGGCGCCTCCCTGGATGAGAGCGCCCGGGGACCCGGTTTCTGATCCTAGCAGATCGATCACCGCCACGCCTTTCTTACACGCGAGGTCTTGTATGCGAGCTTATTGGCTAGCCTTACTCCTGCCCCTGAGCTTAGCCGCCCAAGCGGATGACCGGGTCAAGGAACGAATTTTGGACAATGGCCTCAAGGTCATCATCAAGGAAGACCACCGGGCGCCCATCGTCACCTCCCAAGTCTGGTACCGGGTCGGGTCCAGCTATGAGAACGGCGGCGGCACCGGCATTTCCCACGTCCTGGAACACATGATGTTCAAGGGGACCGCCCAACACCCGCCGGGAGAATTCTCCCGCATCGTGTCCGCCAACGGCGGCGACGAAAATGCCTTCACCAACCGGGACTACACCGCTTACTTCCAGAACCTGGCCAAGGACCGGCTGCCGGTGTCCTTCGAGCTGGAAGCGGACCGGATGCGCAACGCCAGTCTGCCGCCGGAGGAATTCGCCAAGGAAATCCAGGTGGTCAAGGAGGAACGGCGCATGCGCACCGAGGATGATCCGGAAGCCATGACCGTGGAGCGCTTCCACGCCACCGCCTTCGATGTCTCCCCCTATCACCATCCCGTCATCGGCTGGATGGGGGATCTGGACAGTATGACCGCCCAGGACGTGCGCGATTGGTACCGGCAATGGTATGCCCCCAACAATGCCATCCTGGTGGTGGTGGGGGACGTGGACCCCAACCAGGTCATGGCCCTGGCGGAACAACATTTCGGCCCCCTGAAGCCGGAAAAGATTCAGCCGCCGAAACCCCGTACCGAACCGGAGCAACTGGGAACCAAGCGTCTGGTGGTCAAGGCGCCGGCCCAGGAGCCCTATTTGCTGATGGGCTACAAGACACCGGTGATCGGTACCGGCGAGGACTGGGAGCCCTACGCCCTAGAGATGCTCACCGAGATTCTGGATGGCGGCTCCAGTTCCCGCTTGAGCCGTAAGCTGGTGAGGGGTACTGAGGTGGCGTCCGCTATCAACGTAGGCTACGACGCTTTCGACCTGCGCCCCGGCCTGTTGGAACTGGAAGCCAACGCAGCTCAGGGCCGGGACATCGCCCAGGTGGAACAGGCCATCCGTCAGGAAATCGAAGCCCTCAAAACCGAACCGGTGACGGCGGCGGAATTGGAGCGGGTGCGCAACCGGGTGATCGCCGCCAAGGTGTTCGAGCGGGATTCAGTGTACTACCAGGCCATGCAGATCGGCATGCTGGAAGCCACCGGCCGGGATTGGCGCCTAGCGGACCAGTACGTGGACAAGATCTCCGCCATCACCGCCGAGCAAGTCCAGGCAGTGGCTAAGAAATACCTGACCGACGACCGTCTCACGGTGGCGGTGCTCGATCCCCAACCCATGCCCGATACGCCCAGGCGCCGGGCCAGCGCCGGAGGCTACCATGGCATTCGCTAACGCACGCCGCGCCAGCACCGGGTTACTGCTGGGCCTGATGCTGATCGCCGCCCAGCCCCTGCTGGCGGCGCCCAAGATCCAGACCTGGGAAACCAGCCAGGGCGCCAAGGTTCTGTTCGTGGAAGCCCGGGAAATCCCCATCCTGGACCTGCGGGTGGTGTTCAACGCCGGCAGCGCCCGGGACGAAGGCCAGGCCGGACTGGCTAGCCTGACCAGCGCCATGCTCACCCAGGGCGCTGGGGAATGGAGCGTGGACCAGATCGCCGAACGGCTGGAAGGCGTCGGCTCCAGTTGCTCCACCGGCGCACTGAGGGACATGGCCTGGGTCAGTTCCCGGACCTTGACCCGGGAACCGGCCCTGGGCATCACCCTGGACACCCTGACGGCGGTGATCGGCAAGCCCAATTTCCCGGCGGCGGACCTGGAACGTCAGCGTAAGAACACCCTGGTGGCCTTGAGCCAGGATGAACAACAACCGGGTAGCGTGGCCCAGAAGGCCCTGTACCGGGCCCTGTACGGGGATCATCCCTACGCCAGCGACCCTAGCGGCACCCTGGAATCCGTGCCAGGCTTGACCCAGGACCAGTTGAGGAATTTCTACCAGCGATACTACGTGGCCAAAAACGCGGTGGTGGCCCTAGTGGGCGCCATCGACCGGACCCAGGCAGAACAGATCGCGGAACGGATCACCAGCGGACTGGCGGCGGGCGCCCCTGCGCCAGCCCTGCCCCCGGTTCCGGACGGCACCGGCAGTCAGCAACGGATTCCCTTTCCCTCCACCCAGGCCCACCTGTATCTGGGTCAGCCGGGCATGACCCGCACCGACCCAGATTACTTCCCGTTGTATGTGGGCAACCACATCTTGGGCGGCAACGGGTTGGTGTCCCTGCTGAGCGAGGAAGTACGGGAAAAGCGGGGTCTGTCCTACAGCGTGTCCAGCTATTTCGTGCCCATGCGCGAAAAAGGCCCCTTCATCCTGGGGTTGCAGACCAAGAACAGCCAGGCCGAGGAAGCCAAGAAGGTCCTGTTGGACACCCTCAACCGGTTCCGGGACCAGGGACCCACCGCCAAGGAGTTGGAGGACGCCAAGAAAAACATTACTGGCGGCTTCCCCCTGCGCATCGCCAGCAACGCCAAGATCATCGAGTACCTGGCGGTGATCGGCTTCTATGGCCTGCCCCTGGATTACCTGGATCAACTTACCACCCAGGTGGAAGCGGTCAGCACCGGGCAAATTCGGGACGCCTTCCAGCGCCGCGTGGATCCCGCCAAGTTCGACACCATCCTGGTCGGACCCAACCCGCCCGCCGGGGCCGGAGACGCCAAGCCAGCGCCCTAGACCCGGCACGGCCCATGCGAGGCAAACCCGTGCCCACCAACCAGGTCCGCATCATCGGCGGCCGCCACCGGGGCCGCCGGCTGCGCTTTCCCGACCTGCCGGGCCTCCGCCCCAGCGGCGACCGGGTGCGGGAGACCCTGTTCAACTGGCTGCAACCCTGGCTGCCGGGAGCCCGCTGTCTGGACCTGTTCGCCGGCTCCGGTGCCCTGGGCCTGGAAGCAGCGTCCCGGGGCGCCGGCCAGGTGACGCTCATTGACCGGGAGCGCCGCGCCGTGGCCGCCCTGCGGGAACACCTGACCACCCTGGACCTGGCGGAAGCGCGGGTCATCCAAGCGGACGCCCTGGACTGGCTGGCCGGGACCGGCGGCCCCTTCGACCTGGTATTTCTGGACCCCCCCTTCGCCGAACCCCTGCTGACCCCCGCCCTGCGGCGGCTAGCGGAACGGGGCTGGCTGGCGGACGGGGCTTTGGTCTATTTTGAAACCAGCGCCAACGCTCCGCCCCCGGACTGGCCAGCGGGCTTCGTCCCCCATAAGGAACAGAGAGCCGGCGCGGTGCTCTATGGATTGCGCCGCTGGCGGGCGGCGGACGCCGGCTTGCCGGTCGCCGATTCCGGCAGCGCTTGAAATTCCCTAGACCGCAATCAGTTTAGGCCTTATCAGCGCAGCGCGGTGTCTACCGCCACCCGTCCCTGATCCCCCCTTTTTGGGAGCAACCAGATGCGCATTGGCGTACCCCGTGAAATCAAACCCCAGGAACACCGGGTCGGACTGACGCCCGAATCCGTGGCCGAATTGGTGCACCATGGCCATCAGGTTCTGGTGGAAAGCAGCGCGGGGGCCGGCATCGGCGCCGACGATGACCGCTACCGCCAGGCCGGCGCCCAGATCCTGGACGAGGCCCAGGCGCTATTCGACCAGGCGGAATTGATCGTCAAGGTCAAGGAGCCTCAGGCCCAGGAACGGACCTGGCTGAGGCCCGGCCAGGTGCTGTTCACCTATCTGCACCTAGCGCCGGACCCGGAGCAACTGCGGGATCTGCTGGCGTCCGGCGCCACCTGCATCGCCTATGAGACGGTCACCGACGCCAGCGGCGGCCTGCCCCTGCTACGCCCCATGAGCCAGGTGGCCGGGCGCCTGTCGATCCAGGTGGGCGCCACCGCCCTGGAGCGGAGCCACGGCGGGCGGGGCCTGTTGCTGGGCGGCGTGCCGGGGGTGGCGCCGGCCAAGGTAGTGATCCTGGGCGGCGGTGTGGTGGGCTTTAACGCCGCGCAAATGGCGGTGGGATTGCACGCAGACGTTACCCTCTTGGATCGCAATTCAGCCACTCTGGAACGGCTGGCGGACCATTTCGGCGGCCGGGCCCGCACCCTGTACGCCAACCGGGCCAGCCTGGCGGCGGCGGTGACCAGCGCCGACTTGGTGATCGGCGCCGTGCTGATTCCGGGGGCGGCGGCGCCCCGCCTGGTAACCAGAGACCTGCTGACCGCCATGACACCAGGGGCGGTGCTAGTGGACGTGGCCATCGACCAAGGCGGTTGCTTCGAGACCTCCCGTCCCACCAGCCACGCCCAACCCACCTTCGTCCTCGACGGCATCGTCCATTACTGCGTGCCCAACATGCCCGGCGCGGTGCCCCGCACCTCCACCTACGCCCTCAACAACGCTACCCTGCCAGCGGTGCTGGCCCTGGCCAACCAGGGCTGGCGCCAAGCCCTGACCACTGACCCCCATCTAAGGGCTGGGCTAAACTGTCATGCCGGCCGGGTCACCCACCCGGCGGTGGCCCAGGCCCTGGGATACGAATGGCTCCCGGCCGAGGTGGTGCTAGCGGCGAGTTCCATCTAACGCGCTACCCCTATCACAACAACTAACCAGAAGGCCCGGCCATGCTCCCCCAACTCCTATCGCGGCTGAGAAATAGCGCGCCCCTGGTGCACAACATCACCAATTATGTGGTCATGAACAGCACCGCCAATGCCCTGCTGGCCTTGGGCGCCTCGCCGGTCATGGCCCACGCCATCGAGGAAGTGGCAGAAATGACCCGGCTATCGGCGGCCTTGGTCATCAACCTGGGCACCCTGAGCAGTCCCTGGATTCAAGCCATGCAGGTGGCGGGCCAGGAAGCCCAGCGCAGGCGCATTCCCATTATTCTCGATCCGGTGGGCGCCGGGGCGACCCACTTTCGGACCCAGACCGCGTTACGGCTCATTGGGGAGATCGGTCCCACCATCATCCGGGGCAACGCCAGTGAGATCGGCGCCCTGGTTCGGGATGGCGCCACCACCAAGGGCGTCGATAGTCGCCACAGCCCCGACGAAATCGCCGCCGAGGCGGCGGCCCTGTCTAAGGCCGTAGGTTGCGTGGTGTCCGTCAGCGGCCCCCAAGACCTGATCGTAGCCGGCGACCGTGCGGTGCGGGTTGCCAACGGGCACCCCCTCATGACCCGGGTGACCGGCATGGGTTGCACCGCCAGCGCTATCACCGGTGCCTTCGCTGCCATTTGCGAATCCCCACTCGACGCTGCCGTGGCCGCCATGACCACGGTCGGCATCGCCGGCGAAATCGCCGCCGAGACCGCATCCGGCCCCGGCAGCTTCCAAGTCCAGTTTCTGGATGCCCTGTACCGCCTAACTGACGCCGACCTGACTGGGCGGGCCAAGCAGGCATAAAGGGACTGCGCCCGGCCGCCCCATGCCC
>CAZIHO010000074.1:0-17765 GCA_964538875.1 uncultured Chromatiaceae bacterium | reverse complement strand
GCCACCTCCGGCGCGGGGGGGACGCTGTACACCACCGGCACCTGGGGTTGGGGCTGGGGCTCAAGCCAGCGGGCCAGTAGCCTTTGCAACGCCCGCAGGTCCACCGGCTTGGTGAGAAACTCGTCCATACCGCAGGCCAGCGCCTGCTGGCGGGCCTCGTTGAACGCATCCGCAGTCAGCGCGACGATGGGCACCCGGGGACGGCGGTTGTCCTGTTCCCACTGGCGAATTTCCGTGGCCGCCGCATAGCCGTCCAGGGTCGGCATGTGGATGTCCATCAGCACCAGATCCACCGCCTCGCCCTGCCGAATGAGGTCCAGACCCTGCTGTCCGTTCTCGGCTTCGATCACCCCAACCCCCAACTTGCCCAGCAGCGCCGCGATGATCTGGCGGTTGGACGGCCAATCCTCCACCAAGAGAACCCGGCCCTCCAATTGGGGTAGGCCCGGGTCCCGGTTGCCAAGGTCGGAAAGGCGCTCGGCCTGGCCGGTAGATTCCCCCGGCACCACCAGACCCAGATAGATCCGGAACCAGAAGCGGGAGCCCTGGCCGACGCGGCTCTCCACCCCCACATCGCCGTCCATCAGCCGGGCTAAGTTGCTCACTATGGAGAGTCCGAGCCCGGTGCCGCCAAAAGACCGGGTATTGGAGCCGTCCGCTTGCGAAAAGGGCTTGAACAGCAGAGGCAATTGGTCTTGGGGAATACCGATACCGGTATCCTCTACCGAGAATTCCACCAGTGCCAGATCGCCTCGCCGTTCGAGTTCTTGGCCCAGGATGTCAATCTGGCCCTGACTGGAAAACTTGATGGCGTTGCCGACCAGATTGGACAGCATCTGCCGCAGCCGATGGGGGTCCCCCCGGTAGCGCGGCAGGCGCGTCCCCAACCAGGTGGATTTAATCGCGATGTCCTTCTGCCGCGCCGTCGGCCGGAACAAGCCGGCAATTTCTTCCAACAGTTGGTCGGGCCCGAAGCCGACCAGGTGCAGGGTCAGCTTGCCCGCCTCCACCTTGGACAGATCCAGGATGTCATTCAGCAAGGTCATCAGGGTTTGGCCGGAATTCAGGATCGTGCGGGCGTATTCCCGGCGTTCGTTTTCCGTCACCTGCTGGGACACCAATAGCTGGGCCATGCCCAGGATGCCATTCATGGGCGTGCGGATCTCATGGCTCATGGCCGCCAAAAAGCGGGTTTTCGCGACATTGGCCGCCTCGGCGGCTTCCCGGGCCTTAATCAAGGCTTGCTCGGTGGCCTTTTGCTCGGCGATATCCTCAAAGATCCAAATACTGCCCGCCGACTGATCCTCGGGCGCAATGGCCTGGCCGGAAATGCGCACCCAAACCTGGGCGCCATCCTGATGCCCCATTTCCTGCTCGCTGATATAGCGCTCACCCCGCGCCAACAAGGGGTAGGCATCACGGCCCAAGGCGTCGAATGACTCCTGGGAAACAAAAAATATCCGGGTGCTCTGGCCCTGCATCTGGTCCGGCGTAAAGCCGAATATTTCCCCCATGCGGCGATTAGACCAGACCACCCGCCGGTCCTTGACGTGGCAGATCCCCACGCTGGAGCTTCTCAAAATCGCCGTGAGTTCCCGCATATGCTCCCGCAGGCTGCCTTCGAGGTGCTTGCGGTCCGTGATATCGGTATGGGAACCCGCCATGCGATAGGGCTTCCCGTCCGCATCCCGCAGCGCCTCGCCCCGCGTTAGGATCCAACGCCAGGAGCCATCCTTGTGCCGGAGGCGGCACTCCACCGCGTAGACGGGAATTTCCCCCTGGAGATAGCGCTGGACGGCCTTGGCCACCAGGGGCCTATCGTCGGCATGCAATAAGCATTCAAAGGTTGCATGGGCATTGGGCAACTCCTGGTCGCTATAGCCCAGCATTTCCTTCCATTTGGGGGATAGATACAGCTCCCCAGTGCTCAGGTTCCAGTCCCAAATGCCGTCATTCACCCCATTGATAGCAATTTGCAGGCGTTCCGATTGTTCCCGAAACCGGCCCTCGCTAACCGCTAGGGCGGCATTCACCCTGGCCAGACGCCATAGCAGCCAGGCCAGCGTGAAGGAAAAGATCACCAGTGCGCCGGTCCCCAGGATGGCCCGCAGTCGTTCATCCGCTTGATGTTGCCGGAGGACGCCCAGCCCAACGGCTTCGTTGGAAGCAACCACCACCGCGAGGGGCCATTCCTTCAGCCGGGACCAGGAAAATAGCAATGGAATTTTGTCCACCGTGGAAACATCCCGGAACAGGCCTTTTTCCCCGGGTCTGGCGCGCAAAAAGGGACGGCTTGGGGCAACCTGGGTATTCAAGGCCTCTTGGAGATTTCGACTCCGTGTTATGAAGCTTCCATCTTCCCGCAGGACCGACAGCAGGTCGTCCGGATTCGCATGCAGGTCAAACAGCCGTTTGGATAAATAATCCGGCCGCAGGGGTATGCCGATCACGCCAACCAACCTGTCCCCGTCCCGGATAGGCCGGGTCAACTGGATCAGCGGAATGTTGGCAATTCGCCCAATGATCGGCTTGCTGATGAATAATTCATCCCGGTCATGGCCGGTATGCACCCGGAAGTGCTCCCGGTCGCCAAAATACAGCCGCTCGGTACTGCCGTTGGACGAATAGGCCAGATAGCCCTCCGCATCAAACACGGTCACAAATTGAACCATGTCCTTCGGATAGGTTTGCTGGATATTTTCCACAAACTGGGCGAAGTTCTGCCGGTCATACAGGTACGCCAGCCGTAGATGGGTCAAGGCGATATCGACGCTGCGGATGATGGCGGCCACCTGCTGATCCACTGCCTCGTTCATCAGCCTGACTTGCTGCTCGTTGCGGAGCAGGGTGTCTTGAACCTCCTTCTCATGCACCTGGGTCAGGAACTCCCAGAAATAGGCACTGGCTCCCATGGTGACGCCAAGGATGGCGACGATGGCGAGTCGGATCGTACGACGACCGCTCAACATTCTATTTTTTATCCTAATTTAATGCCGCAGGAGCAGGCAGGTCATTCACTAACGCTTGCGGGCACCCCTGGGAACTGGTGATCTCCCGACGCCGCCGTCCAGTCTGGCCGCGCTGGGTTGACCAGGAATCCAGGGTTATTCTGCACGAGAGGAGTGCCGGCACCCCGGCCAGGGCTTGGTCTCCCGTTGCCGGGACTGCCCTCCCAGAGCATCGCACAGAGTAAACCAGGCCGCATGGCCTTGACCCTGATTCCGGTCATGTCAGTATCAAGCCGCGCCGGCCGCCGTTGACTCGCCAAGGCGGACACCCAGCGGGGCGGGCCACCCAGCCGTCTGGGAATCCAGGGAGGAATCAGTGGCTCAAGGCCCTAAAGTTGCGGCCGGGTGCGGTCGATATGTCCCGAGGGAAGGCCAAGGTGCCGGGGTGGCTTGCTAGCTGGTCTTCCGAGGATTACCGATGGCGGCCCGGCCGGGCCATCGGGTTAGGACTACCCAGAGCCGTGTCACTAGACGAGGAACCCATCAGTGATCAACCAATTATCGATTCGCAACCGCCTTTTGCTCATGGTGAGCATCACCAGTGTCTTCATGTTGATCATCGGTGCCCTGGGCCTGCGCGGTATGTACCACGGCGAGGAGGTCATCGAGCAAATGGCCAAGGAAGCCCTGGTGCAAAGCCAGTCTCTGGGCGAAATCCGGGTCATGTTGACCGATACCCGTGGCCAGTTTCTCAGCGCCCTGCAACACGAAAGCGGCTCGCCCTACGCGGATCTCCACAACCACCCCATTAGCCAGCACCTCGATCGAATCCGCAATAACCTGCGTGACATCGACGCTGCCTTTACCCAGTACAAGAGTGGCCTGACTGTTGGCAGCCCGGAAGCCCGGGGGGCCGAGGAGTTTAAAGCGGCCTGGGAGGAGCTAGCCAACAAGGGCTTTCGCCCCCTGGTCCAGAGCGTGGAATCGGGCCAGTTCGCCGAGGTAGGCAAGGCGCTGCTGGTGACTTACCGGGCCCAATTCTTAAAGGCCCTCGAATTGGTCACCAACCTGCAGAATGCCCAATTGGAGACCGCCAAGAACGACTTCGACACCTATCACCAGGAGTTAGGCACCGCCGTGGCCCTAAATGGCCTGGTGTTGCTGTTGGGCATCCTGCTGGTGGTGGTCCTGGCGGCCATTACCATCACCGGCCTGGGCCGGGCGGTGCGGCAGATTCAGGACGCAACCCAGCGCATGGCCAGCGGGGACCTCACCGCCCGGGTGGACTACCAGACCCGGGACGAGTTGGGCCGCATCGCCAACAGTTTCAACGAGGTCGGCTACAAATTCCATGCGGTGGTCAAGGACTTGAGCACTTCCGTCGGGCATTTGGTGGCCACCGCCGAGGAAACTTCCAACATCACCACCCATACCAGCGCCGCGATCCGGGACCAGAAGACGGAAACCGACCAGGTGGCCACCGCCATGAACGAAATGAGCGCTACGGTCCACGAGGTAGCCCGCAATGCGTCCCAGGCCGCCGCCGCCACCCGGGAAGCGGACCAGGCCGCCCAGCGGGGCAAGGACATCGCCCGCCGCACTGCGCAAACCATCGAACAATTGGCCCATGATTCGGAGCAGGCGACCCAGGTCATCCGGGATCTGCACCAGGAAAGCGAGGGCATCGGCTCGGTGCTGGACGTGATCCAGGGCGTGGCGGAACAAACCAACCTGTTGGCCCTGAACGCGGCCATCGAGGCGGCCCGGGCTGGCGAATCCGGACGGGGCTTCGCGGTAGTGGCGGACGAGGTGCGCACCCTGGCGTCCCGCACCCAGCAATCGACCCGGGAAATCCAGGAAAAGATCAACCGGCTGCAAGCGGGCGCCAAGAACGCGGTGCAGGTCATGGAGGCCAGCCGGGGTCAAACCCGGGCCGGTGTGGATCAGGCCATGGAAGCGGGCCGTGCCCTGGATTCCATCGCGGCGGCGGTGGATCGCATCACGGACATGAGCACCCAAATCGCCAACGCCGCCGAGGAACAAAGCGCGGTGGCCCAGGAAATCAGCCGCAACGTGGAACGCATCAGCGAAGGGGCGGACCGCACCACCAGCGGCGCCGAACGCACCGCGTCCACCAGCGAGGAGTTGTCCCGACTGGCGGACCATCTGCAAGGATTGGTGCGGGGATACCGGGTCTAAACCCGGCGTAGCCAGCGGCGCCCGGTCAGGGAGCCCCGTCCCTGACCGGCAAACGTCGCACCTGCTCCAAGGCCGCCGTCACCTGTGCAGCGATGGCATCCCAGGCGGGCTCCATGGCGCCGGCGCGGCGGGCGCCGTCCCGGCAGCGGCGGTACAGTTCCGGATCCCGGCATAGGGCGGCGATGGCGTCGGCCAAATCCTGGGGCGCCAGCCCTGCCGCCACCAAGCCGGTCAGGCCGCCACGTACCTGTTCCTGCAATCCCCCAACCGGCGTCACTACCACTGGCAAACCCAGGCCCTGGGCGGCGGCCACTACCCCGGATTGGCTGGCTTCCAGATAGGGCACCACCACCAGATCGGCGGCCCGGAAGATGGACGCCACCTCCCCTTCGTCAATCCAGCGGTTGGTGAGTCGCACCCGGGGCTGGGCGGCCAGGCGCCGGGTGTCCCGGTCCAGGGCGCCTTGCCCGGCGATGTGGAGTTCCAAATCGTAGGCATCAGCGATCAGGGCAAAGGCCCGCAGCAATAACTCTAAGCCTTTATAAGGCAATATGCGCCCGAAGAACAACAGCCGCCGTGGTGGCCCCGCCGGTTCCGGCCGCGCCGCGCCAGCGGCGAAGTCGAAGGGGCCGTGGGGCACCACCCAAACCCGCTCCGGGGCATAGCCGGTTCGCTCCAACACCTGGTCCCGCACATGCTGGGACAGGCAAATGAGACCATCAGTGCCGGCCAATCCGCCCCGCAGGCGCCATTCGATCCAGGACAGGCGGTCGCCGGGATGGGGCAGCGCGTCGTGCAGGGTCAGCACCTGGCGCCGTGCCGGGGAGCGGCAACGTCGCGCCACCCAGCCGGCCCAGGGATGGGACATGGTGCAGAGCATCAGGCCGATACGTTCCCGCTCCAGGTAGTCGCCCATGCGCCGGGCCAGGCGCGGTACGCCCAGGCTACGCCACAGGGCCGACGGCAGGCCGCTGAAGGTATCCAGGTCCAGGCCCGGCCAGCCCAGAGCCTTAGTCTCCTCATATAACTCGGATTGTCGGGACAGGCTCAGATACAGGTCCCAGTGCCCCAGGCGCCCCAGCGCCCTGGCCAACTCCAGGGTATAGCGGGCGCCACCGCCGCGACGGCCCCAGTACCAGAGCAGCAGCCGGTCCCGCTCAGGCATCGCCGACTTCCCGGCGCCCAGGCGCCCCGTTCCCGGGCAGCGGGTGACCGGAACCCGCCAGCGGCAACTCCTTGCCGAGGCGAGTTCCCGCACCGGAAGCAAAAGGTGGATTCCAGCCGCCAACCGGGCTTATGCCGGCCTTGGCAGGCATATTGCTTATGAAACACCAGACTCCTGTCATCGTCACTTAGAGGACCCGCCCATGTTTCCCGCCCTGTGGATTTCCAAAACCGGACTCGACGCCCAACAGACCAACATGGCGGTCATCTCCAATAACCTGGCCAACGTGAGCACCACCGGCTTCAAGCGGGACCGGGCCGCGTTCGTGGACCTCATGTACCAGAACATTCGCCAAGTGGGGGCCAACTCCACCCAGGAGACGGAATTGCCGTCTGGGCTCATGATCGGCACCGGCGTACGCACCGTCGCCACCATGAAACAACACAGCCAGGGCAATCTTACCCAGACCGGCAATACCCTGGACGTGGCTATCGAGGGTAAGGGCTATTACCAGATCCTGCATCCGGACGGCACCATTGTTTACACCCGGGACGGCAGTTTCTCCATGAACCAGGAAGGCAAGGTGGTCACTCCCAACGGCTATGCCCTGGAACCGGCCATCACCATCCCCACCAACACCGTCAGCATCACCATCGGTTCCGACGGCGTGGTGTCTGCCCTGACCTCCGGCAGCACCACGCCGACCCAGGTGGGCCAGATCGAGTTGGCCAATTTCGCCAACGCCCAGGGTTTGGAGCCCCTCGGCAACAACCTATTCCGGGAAACCGTGGCCAGCGGCGCGCCCATCACCGCCAATCCCGGTAGCGACAGCCTGGGCACCCTGCAACAGGGTTTCCTGGAAAGCTCCAACGTCAACGTGGTGGAGGAACTGGTGAACATGATCCAGACCCAGCGCGCCTATGAGATGAACTCCAAGTCCATCTCCACCAGCGATGCCATGCTGAGCTATCTCACCAACAACGTCTAGAGACTGCCATGAACCCCCTACGCCTATCCCTAGAACTGCTGCTGGCGGCGCTCCTAGTCGGCGGTTGCAATAACAACCCAGTGCGAGATCCCCTGTACTCGCCGGTGCGGCCCCAGCCGGTGCCAGTCGCCAGCCTGAAGACCGGCAGCATCTACAACGACGCCACCGGCATGTTGCTGTTCGAGGATCTGCGCGCCCGACGGGTGGGGGACATCCTGACCGTGGTGCTGTCGGAAAAGACCGACGCCAGCAAATCCGCCACGGCGGCGTCAAAAAAATCCAACTCCAACAGCATCAGCAATCCGACCCTGTTCGGCATGACGCCCAGCAAGAGCATGGACAACGGCCAAACCGCCAGTCTGGCCATGGAAACCCAATCGGAACACGACTTCTCCGGCGACGGCTCCGCGACCCAGAAAAACGCCCTCACCGGCGACGTGGTGGTGACTGTCACCGAGGTGCTGGGCAACGGCAATCTGCTGGTGCGGGGCGAGAAGCGCCTGGCCATCAACCAGGGCAATGAATACGTCAAGCTGTCCGGCATCGTGCGGCCCTACGACGTGGGTCCGGACAACAAGGTCCCGTCCACCAAAATCGCGGACGCCACCATCATTTACGTGGGCGACGGCCAAACCGCCGACGCGACCGTCATGGGCTGGCTGAGCAAGTTCTTCATCAGCGCCATCCTGCCGTTCTAGCCAGGGAATCGCCATGTACCAGTCCCATCGCAAGTTCCATTCGATCCAGGGCGCCGGCCCACTGTTGGGGGTCCTGCTCCTGGTGCTAGGCCAGTTGGCCTGGGCGGACCGGGTCAAGGACCTGGCCGACATCGCCGGGGTGCGCGCCAACCAGTTGGTGGGCTATGGCCTGGTGGTGGGCCTGGACGGCTCCGGCGACAAGGACACGGATTCGCCGATGATGATCCAAAGCCTCACCGCCATGCTCACCCGGCTCGGTGTGCAGATTCCAGCCGGCACCAAGATCAAACCCAAGAACGTGGCCGCGGTGATGCTCACGGCGGATCTGCCGGCGTTCGCCAAGCGGGGCCAGGTCATCGACGTGACCGTCTCCTCCCTGGGTAATTCCAAGAGCCTGCGCGGCGGCACCCTGTTGATGGCCCCCCTCAAGGGCGCCGACGGCCAGGTTTATGCCATGGCCCAGGGCAATCTGCTGGTGTCCGGCCTGTCGGCGGACGGCAAGGACGGCTCCAAGGTGTCGGTGAACGTGCCCAACGTGGGCCGCATTCCCCGGGGCGCCACCGTGGAACGGGAAGTGGAGTCGCCGTTCGCGGCCACCACCCATTTGGTGTTGAACCTGCGGGAGTCGGACTTCGCCACCGCCAAGCGCATCGCCGACGCGGTGAACCAGACCGTCGGTGAAGGCAGCGCCAGGGCCCTGGACGGGGTATCGGTGGAGGTATCGGCGCCCCAGGATCCCACCCAGCGGGTTGCCTTCGTGTCCATGCTGGAAGACCTGAAGGTGGATTCCAGCCTGCCCCGGGCGCGGGTGATCGTCAACTCCCGCACCGGCACTGTGGTCATCAACAGCGAGGTGCGGGTGCGGCCATCGGCGGTGTCCCACGGCAGCCTGACCGTCACCATCAGCGAAGACGTGCGGGTGTCCCAGCCGGAACCCATGTCCATGGGGCAAACGGCGGTGGTGCCCAAGAGCAACGTCAACGTCAAGGAAGAGAAGAAGCCCATGTTTAAGTTTGCCCCCGGCCCGACCCTGGAGGAAGTGGTGCGGGCGGTGAACGAGGTGGGTGCCTCGCCCAGCGACCTGGTGGCCATTCTGGAAGCGCTCAAGGAAGCGGGCTCCCTGAAGGCGGAATTGATCGTGATCTAGCCATGAACCTGTCGAGCCAACAACTGGCCGCCGATGTGGCCAGCCTCAACAGCCTCAAGACCCTGGCGCGGGCCAACCAGGGCGCCGCCGCCAAGGAAACGGCCAAGCAGTTCGAGAGCCTGATGGTCCAGATGATGGTCAAGAGCATGCGCCAGGCGAGCCTGGGGGAAGGCATCATGGACAGCCAACAGAGCCTGTTCTACCGGGATATGTACGACCAGCAACTGGCATTGCACCTGTCCGGTAAGGGGCTGGGACTAGCGGAGACCATCGAACGCCAATTGACCGGCGGCCAGGCCAACTCATCCAAGGCGCCGCCCAAGGGCAAGGACCTGGCCTATTACCAGGCCCACCGGGTGCCGACCCTGAAGACCGCCGAACCCAAGGCGTTCAAGCCGGGCATGAGTGGCCAAACTCTGGAACAGAGCGCCAGCGTCGAAGCGGCCGCCGAAGCCCCCAAGCGGCTGGATTCCGTGGACCAATTCGTGGCGGAACTCTGGCCGGCGGCCCAGGACGCGGCGGCGGAACTGGGGGTCAGCCCCCAGGGCCTGATCGCCCAGGCGGCTCTGGAAACCGGCTGGGGCCGGCACATGATCCGGGGCGAGGGCGGCAAGGACAGCTACAACCTGTTCGGCATCAAGGCGGGCGGTAGATGGCAGGGGGAGCGGGCCAACGTGTCCACCCTGGAATACGAAAATGGCGTGGCGGTGCGGCGCAAGGATTACTTCCGGGCCTACCCGTCCTATCACCAGTGTTTCGCCGACTATGTGGCCCTGATCCGGGACAACCCCAGATACCAAAAGGCCCTGTCCGCCTCCAACGACGCCGCCTATTTCAGCGCCTTGCAGCAGGCCGGTTACGCCACCGATCCCAACTACGCGGGCAAGGTGCTGAACATTCTCAACAGCGCCCCCATGCGGGCGGCTCTGGACGCGGCCCAGGGCAAATCGAGTTAGCCTCTGGCTAGGGAGGAACCTACATGGCGAATATCCTCAATATCGGCACCAGCGCCCTGCTGGCGTTCCAGCGCGCCATGACCGTCACCGGCACCAACGTGGCCAACATCAACACGGATGGCTACAGCCGCCAGCGGGTGGATCTCGCTACCCAGTTGCCCCAATACAGCGGCTCCGGTTACGTGGGCAGCGGCGTGCGGGTAACCAACGTGCGCCGCCAATATGACGAGTTCCTGGCCGGTCAGGTCCGCACCAGCCAATCCCTGGTGGGTGACCTGGAAGCCTTTTACCGCTACGCCGAACAGATCGACAGTAGCCTGGCGGACCCGGACATCGGCCTCAATGCCTCTCTGCAAAACTTCTTCGACTCGGTGCAGGGCCTATCCAACGACCCGGGCTCCACCGCCACCCGGGAAGTGATGCTGTCCGAGTCCCAATCCCTGGTGGACCGCTTCCACGCCATCGACCGCCAGCTTCAGGAAGCCAGTCTCCGGGTGGAATCGGACCTCGCCCAGGGCGTCTCGGAAGTCAACCGCCTGACCCAGGAAATCGCCCGGCTCAATACCCAGATCACCAGCGCCCCCGGCCGCCAGGCGGGCATCCTGCCCAATGACCTGCTGGACAAACGGGACCAACTGGTCAGCGACTTGTCCAAGTACCTGAACGTCGCCACGCTGGAACTAGATAGCGGCGGCATCAATATCTATTTCGGCAAGGGCCAGCCCCTGGTCCTGGACCAGGGTTCATTCGATCTAAGCCTGGTGGATTCCAAGGAAATCCCCGGCCGCAAGGAAGTGGGCTATGCGGTGGGTGCCGGCACCCTGCTGGTGACCGATGAATTAAACGGCGGCGAGTTGGGGGGACTGGTGCGGGTCCGGGACCAGATCCTGGACCCGGCGCGGATGCAAATCGGCCTGCTTTCCCAGGGCCTGAGCTTTACCTTCAACGCCCAGCACCGCCAGGGCATCAGCCTTAATAACCAGACCAACCTGGACTATTTCACGGACATCACCGTGGCGACCGCAGCGCCCCGGTCCGACAACACCGGCACCGCCCAATTTCAGTCCACCGTGACCAACCCGGCCGCCCTGGTGGCCAGCGACTACCGGCTGAGTTACAGCCTGGCGGGCGGCTATGAATTGACCCGGCTGTCCGACAACAGTCTCATTTATTCCGGCGCCGGGCTGCCCGCCGCCGGCACCCTGCCGGACGGCTTCGACATCAGCCTGACGGCGGGCGCCATCGCGGATGGCGACAGCTTCATGATACGGCCGGTGTACGGCGCCGGCTCCGACCTCGGCTTGGCCATCACCGACGGCCGGGACATCGCCGCAGCCGGTATGCTGCGGGGCGAAACGCCCACCACCAACCAGGGCACCGGCACCATCAGCCAGCCAGTGGTGAACGGCGCCGTGGCGCCTCCCAACGATATTCTGCCCCTGGCCCAAATCAAACTGACCTACGACGGTGCCCTCAACCGCTTCAACGTGTCCGGTCCGGCGCCAGCCGGCGGCACCAACTTCGCCTACGTAGCGGGTGCCACTCAGACCCTGTACGGCTTTGATATCGTCATCAACGGCGCGCCCCAGAACGGCGATTACTTCATCGTCAGCGGCGGCACCTCGGACAACCGCAACATCCTGGCCCTGGCAGATCTCCAGACCGCCAATACCCTGCTGGCGGACACCACCGGCGCCGCCACCGCCAGCTTCCAGGAAACCATGGGCAATCTGGTGGCGGACGTGGGCTCCCTGACCCACCAGGCGGTGGTAGGCCGCAGTGCCCAACAGGGCTTGCTCGACATCAATCAGGACGCCCTCAAGACCGTAAGCGGCGTCAACCTGGACGAGGAAGCCTCCAACCTGGTGCGCTTCCAGCAGGGTTACCAGGCGGCGGCCAAGGTCATCACCGCCGCCCAAACCGTGTTTGATTCTCTAATCGCGGCAGTGAGGTAACGGCCATGCGCATCGGCACCAACATGATGTATGACCGCGCCCTGTCCGCCATGCTGGACCGGGAACGGGAAGTCAGCAAGACCCAGCAACAGTTGGCCACCGGCCGCCGCATCCTCTCCCCCCAGGACGACCCGGCCGGATCCGTGCGGGTGCTAGACCTGACCCAGCACATCGACACCCTGACCCAGCACCAGACCAACTTGCAACGGGCCAGGAGCCGCCTGGAGTTGGAGGATGCCAGCCTAGCTGGTGCCGTCAATCTGGTGCAACGGGCCAGAGAACTGGCGGTGCAGGGCGCCAACGACCCCCTGGCCCAGTCGGACCGGACCGCCCTCGCCTATGAAATCGAACAACTGCGGGATGAACTCTTAGGGCTAGCCAATACCCGGGATGCCAACGGCGACTTCCTGTTCGGCGGCTATCAAGGCAGCGCCATCCCCACGGCGGTGGAAGAAAACCCGGTGGGAAGCGGCATTTACGTCTACAACGGCGACCTGGGCCAGCGCCTGATCCGCATCTCCCACGACCGCCAGATCGCCGAGGGGGACAACGGCTTCGAAGTGTTTTTCGACATCGGCACCCGCCTGGACGTGGACGGCGACGGCACCCAGGACGGCGCCCGGGACGCCTTCTCCACTCTCAACCTCCTGGCCGAAGCGTTAAAAGGGACCGCCTTCCCGGCGCCGCCGTCCGGCAACACCTATGAAGACGCCGGCCGCATCAGCAACTATATCGGCGAATTGGACGCGATTCTGGCCAACTTCACCGACACCCAGGCCAAGGTGGGCGCCCGCCTCAATACCCTGGATCAGCAAGGCATGGTCAACGAGGACCTGATGGTGTCCATGCAAGGCACCCGTTCCAAGGACCAGGACCTGGACTATGCCTCCGCCATCACCCAATACCAGCAGCAAATGAACGCCCTGGACGCAGCGCAAAAAAGCTTCATGAAAATGCAGGACCTATCCCTGTTCAAGTACATCTAGGCGCCAAAGCCGGCTGGGGCGCCGGCCGCTTTATCTGGGCTCCCGCGCCCACCAGCCCAGGAACCAGGATTGCCGCCAACTGGTCGCCTCGTCCGGCTGGCCGGTCGTGGCCGGGTCCTGGCTCCAACTGTGCACATACTGGACCCCATCTTCGTACCAGCGATTCAGGACCGGAATGGCGATGGCCCCCACCGCGCACCCGGACGCGGCCACGGTGCTCAACAACGCCAGGGCCACCACCGCGCCACTGCCGGACGCCAGGGTGCCGCCGGCGGCGATCATCAGCAGTTCATTGGTATTCACCGCATAGGCGGCACCGGTGGCCAGACCGCCAACCGCCAGGCAACCCACCCCTTGCAGCTCCGCTTCCGTGTAGGGACGCGGACCCAGGATCTCCTCCTGGTCCAGATCGCAATCCGGCCGCAGCCGGGCCGCCTCGCTACCCGGCTCCGGGCAGCCGTCGATGGTGTGCGCCATGGCCCCAGCGGTGATGGCACGGCGCTGGGCCGTCCAGCCATCCGGCACCCAGCCCTGGGCCAGCAACGCCACCGCCAAGGTCAGGGACAGCGCGCCCTGACGGCGGGCCGCCCCACGGCTGTATTGCCCATCTGACCTGTTCGTCATCGTTAACCCCTCCCCGGCAAGGCCGCCAATCCTAACTCTTGATAGCGGCAAGACGCGGAAAATGCCCAGCCCCAACGGGCCGATGGGTGAAGGGGAACCGCTGATTTATCCCTGATCCCCACCGGGGCTGGCAGCCATCGGGTTGAATGATAGGGATTCCCCCCTGCCCGGGAATGATGCCATGTGAATTCGTCGGCGCAGCCCTAGCCGCCCTCGCCCTGGCCCTGCGTTTGCACCCGGTCTCACGGAATGGCAATCTCTATCCCCACCAGCCAGGGGGCGTTGGGGACCAGCGGACCACTGCCCCGGATCACAACCCGGTGCGCTATCCAACTCCCGTTCGTTAGAGGTACATTGCCCGGATGGCCGCCCAAATTCCCAGCCTGGCGGCCGGGAGGCCATGTCCCTGATTGCGGGTTTTTTCCAACCCCACCTTGGAGCACAGATGAACCCTTGGTTTTGCACTAATCTCGGCGACGCCATGCTGGCGGGGGAGGCGCTGGGCCCGATCCAGGAGCTTTTCTGGGCGGAATACCAAACGGCGGCTTGCCCAGCGGACATGGCGATTTTCCAGCGCCATGAATCGGAGGGACGCCTCCATTGCGAGCTGAAGCTATTCTTCTCCCCGGCCACCGCCGCCGTGGCACAAGCCTGTGCCGCCACAGCCTGCCCCAAGCCCGCGCCGGACGGCTTGGGCTTGCTGGCCGGACCGGAACAGGCCTGGTCGCGGTGGTTTCCGGACCGCTGACGGGCTTCCCGCCGCCACATCCGCCCGCCCAGCCCCCGATCCCGGCCCCAGGGGTTCAAGTCCTGGCCAAGTTGGTCGCTAATTCCCCCGTACACCGGCGGTTGCGCGCAACCGCTGCCTAATGACGCGGCAATCAGGAACTCCCGCCCGCCAGTCGCACCTGGCAATGCCTGCTGCGACTTTCCCTGCCCCTGACCCGGACCGCGCGGTGGCAACTTTTTCTACCCAACGGGCGCTGGAAACATCATGCGTAATAATCAACCGGTTACCGGTGTTGAACATGTCCTTCCCGACGGTGTGGCCATCGTTTCCCGCACCGATGCCAAGGGGCGCATCACCTATTGCAACGACGACTTCGTCAAGGCCAGCGGATTTTCCGTGCAGGCCTTGGTCGGCCAGCCCCACAACATCTTGCGCCACCCGGACATGCCGGCGGAGGCGTTCCGGGATCTGTGGGCCACCATCAAGCAGGGGCGGCCCTGGACTGGGGTGGTCAAGAACCGGCGCCAGAATGGGGACCATTATTGGGTGCGGGCGTCGGTGACGCCGACTTTGGACGGCGGTTACATGTCGGTACGGGTGAAGCCGTCCCGGGACGAGATTGCCGCCGCCCAGGCCCTCTACCAAGCCATGGGAAGGGACCCGCGCATTCGTCTCCACGAGGGGGCGGTGATCCCCCGGGGGCTGGCCGGACTGGCCTCCCGCACCCTGGGGCACCTGGACCATCTGGGGGTGGGCAGCAAGTTGATGCTGCTGATCGGCTTCACCCTGGCGTTGATGATTGCTTCTCTGCTCAACGCCGTGGGGGTGGCGGATCAGATCGAAGCGCGCATGAACCGCTTTATCAACCAGGACTTGCTCCAGCAACGTTATTTCAACGAGATGTACGCCCATGGCCTGCAACTGGGCCAGGCGTTGCGCAATCAATTACTGGACCCGGGCAACCCTAAGGCGTTGGAGAACCATCGCAAAGCGGCCCTGGAATTCGATCAAAAGCTGGGCGCGGTCAGGAATCTGGCCGCCGGCGGGCAGCGGGAACTGGTAGAGCGCATTAGCGGGCAACGGGCCCAACAACAAAAGATGCACGAGGAGTTGAATCAGCTCATTGCGTCCGGCCGCCTGGAGGAAGCCAAAACCCGCATCAACCAGGAGGAAACGCCCCTGTGGCGGCAAATTCGCCAAGCCCTGCTAGATGAGATTGAACGGCTGAGCCAAGCCACTGAAGCAACCAAGAGCGCCGTGCATGACCAGGTGACGTCGGCCTGGCGACACAGCCTGACCCTAGGGGCGCTGGCGGTGTTGCTGGCCGGCGGTTTCGGATTATTCGTCACCTTGCGCCTGGCGTCCCGGTCCAAACAGGCCAGTGCCCTGGTAACGGCGGTGGCGTCCGGCGATCTGGCGAGGCCCATCGCCGGCGGTGCCCGGGACGAGATCGGCGCCATTCTGGTGCAGGTCGCCACCCTGCGCAACCGGTTGCACGAGGCCATCAGCCTCATTCATCAAAGCGCCCAATCCCTGGATAAGTCCAGCCTGGGCCTCAAGCGGGCCGCCGACCAGTCCCTGCGGGCGTCCGAGTCCGATTCCCAGGAGGTGGCGGCCATGGCGGAAGCGATCCGGCACCTATCCAGTTCGGTGGCGGACGCCGGTGCCACCGCCCAAACCGTGGCGGAAGCGGCCCAGCAGGCGGGTAGCGCCATTCGCGGCGGTGCCCAGCGTACCCATGACGCGGCCCGGGAGATCGGTCAAGCGGCGGCGGCGGTGGCCAGCTCGGAAGGCCGCATGAATGAACTGGCGGGACTGGCCACGGACATTTCCCAGGTCATCAACGTGATCCGGGGCATCGCCGATCAAACCAACTTGCTGGCCCTGAACGCGGCCATCGAGGCGGCCCGGGCCGGGGACCAGGGGCGGGGCTTCGCGGTGGTGGCGGACGAGGTGCGTAAGCTGGCAGAGCGCACCGCCAACTCCACCCAGGAAATCGCCGCCATGATCGGCCGCATCCAGGAAGCGAGCCGCCAGGTCACGGCAGACGTGTCCGCCAGCAGCCGCCAGGTGGTGGAAGGTGCCCAGCACGCCAGCGACGCCGGTCACGCGGTAGCGTCGGTGGAGGAGCACGCCAACCGGGTGGAGCAGGCCGCCAACCAGATCCGGGACAGCCTAGCCCACCAAAGCCATGCCGCCCAGGACATCGCCGAGAATGTGGAGCGGCTGGCCAACCGGGCCGAGGACAATATTGGCACCGCCCGCCAAACCACCTCCGAGGCGGAGCGGGTGGCGGAGCTGGCCGCCCAGCTTAAGTCCCTGGCGGCCCAATTCCACGGTTGAATTCCCGCCCCCCGGATCGAGCGGGGGGCTGGTGGCGCTCGACCGGCGCGATGGCCGGTGAGCCGCCCACCCGGCCGCTCAATCGCCGCTGGCCCCCCCCAGCACCTCCAGCATACGGTCGATGAAGCGGCGCAGCTCCAAGGTCATGAGGGTGAAATCCGCGTCAAAGCGGGCGCGGGGATCGTCGCCCCCGGTCTCCGCCGCCTGCTCCAATAAGAAATCGCCGAAGCGTAGCCGCTTGAACGCGGGTTGATCGGTGAGCAGCACCCCGACCCGTTCCTCCCACTCCAGGGCCACCTGCACGGCGCGCTTGCCGGCCTTGAGATGGGCTTGGATTTCATCGGCGGCCAAGTCCTGGCGGCGACAGCGCACGATGCCGCCCTCCGCGTCCGGATCCCGCAGTTCGCATTGATCGGCCAGGGTCAGGTCCTTGGGCAAATCCTGGCCCTGGAGCCAGCGGGTCATGATTTCCGAGGGCGCCTGGTTCACGGATAGGGGCCGCACCGGCAGGCTGCCCAGGGTGCGGCGCAATTCGCTGACCAGATCCTCGGCACGACTGGCGCTGGCGGTATCCACCAGCATCCACAGCCGGTCCGGGTCCAGGTAGGCGTAGGTGAGATTGGAGCGGGTGAAGGCCCGGGGCAGCAACTCTTGATAGAGGGCGTCCCGCATCTCCCGCACTTCGCGCCGGTTGGGGGTGCGGGCCTGCTCGGTTTCAATCTGCTCGATCCGTTCCGCCAGCATGTCGTTGACCACCGCCGCCGGTAACACCCGCTCTTCCCGGCGCAAGCAAAGGAGCACGCAACCGTTGGCCATCAAGCTCAAGGTGTCACCCAAATTGCCCATGGGGGGATGCCAACCCAGGGTAAAGGCATCCTGGCCCGCGCAGGGCCGGGCGCGATGGGCGGCAAGCAGGGTTTCCAGCTCATCCTGGGAATAGGTAAAAGGCTCCTTGAGCCGGAACAGTTGCAGGTTCTTAAACCACATGGACGGGTCCTCGGCAAAAACGAGGGCGCATTATGTACA
>CAZIHO010000073.1:0-18239 GCA_964538875.1 uncultured Chromatiaceae bacterium | reverse complement strand
GGCGGGGTATCCCTACCTCGCACGGGCACCTTGAATTTTTCAAGGTGCCCTTAAGTCCCGCTGATATGGCAAAAAGCCCGCGTGGAAAATCCGTCCGCCACGGGCACCGACAACAATGATTGGGGAGGGGTCCTTGGGAGTCTTCGCTCCGTTGAAAACCGTGTCGGGGAAGCGCTGTCCTCCTCAGCGTTTCCCCGGGGACCGATCGTTACCGGGAACTCAGCGCCCGGTTCCTGCCGGCACGGTCGGGGCGGTCCAGCCTTGGGCGATGCCTGCCGGCGGGTCCCGCAGAATTTTCTCGCCCGCTTGCAGGCCGCTCAACACCGTGGTGTAGCCGCCGGGAAGTTCTTCGCCGACCCGAATCAGGCGCAGGTGGGGCTTCATTTCCTCAGAAACCACATAGACGCCTGGTAGGCTGCCGTTATAACGAATGGCGCCGGTAGGAATGACCGGGTTGGTGCGAGCCGGCGCCGTATAGTCGGGGATCAACACCTTGGAATACATACCCGGCGCCGACACCCCCTGGGGCAGGTCGAATTTGGCCTTGACAGTGTGCCGCTGGGCGTCCGCCATGGGAAACAACTGGGCCACCCGCACCGGAACCACCCGGTTATCCACGTCCAACTGGGCCTGGAGCATCATGCCTTCCTGGAGGCCGGGCCGTAGCCGGGCCGGGATGTCCACCTCCACCTGGAGGTATTCCACGTCCGCGAATTTCAGCAGGGGCTGTCCAGGTTGGACCGTATCCCCCTTCTCGATGAATTTCTTGACAATCTGGCCGGAGAAGGGCGCGATGCTCTTGGCGTCCCGCAATTTGGCGTCGATTTGACGGATCTCAGCGTCCAGTTGGGCGATGCTGTTCTGGGCTTCCTGGATGCGCACACCCGCGCCATAGAGGTCGCTCCAACGCTCGGCGCCCTGCTGGCGCTGACCGGTGAAGCTTTCCATGGGCTTGGTGAACATCTGATCGAACATGTTGGGCAGCCCCAGCCCCCCCATGGCACCCTCGGAGCGGGGAGACCAGAGCTCGCGGGAGTACTGGACTCCCGCGTTTTGGAGTTGGGCGACGGCGTTGGCCCGTTGGGCTTCGGCGGCGCGGCGCTTGGCAAGCATCTCGTCCTCTTCCAGGGACACCAGGGTGTCGCCGTCCTTGAACGAATCCCCTTCAATGCCGGCTAGGAACTTGACCCGGCCTGGCAACTGGGCAGCCAATGTGACTTCCTTATAAGGGATAACCGTGCCGCCAATGGATACGATCGGCACCCCCCGCGACTGCTGAACGACGAACTGATCGCCGTTGCCGTTGCTGTCACCCGCCTGACTCCAGGCGGTTCCCCCAGCGATCGCCAAACCGACCGTCAGGGACCATGCTGCTGCCCCGTGCTTACTCATTTTCTACATCTTCCGTCTAACGCGCCGCTCGGAACCGCCTAAGCCCGTTATCAATCAGGCCCGGCCCATGACCGCAAAGCTGCGGATGAAGGGGCCCGCCATGCGCGGGTCCTTGACCATGGCGCCATAGTCGCCGATCTGGAATTTCAGCTTGCGGGAGGTGTAGGCCATGCCCAGTCCCATCATGCCCGGCGGCTTATCCATCCACTTGAGCCACTGATCCTCGCTGGCGCGCAGGTCCCAGTTGACTTCCTCGCCCAGGAAAGCGCCCGCCGAGACGGCGCGTCCATTCTCGATGCGCAGGATGCCCCTGGGTTGAGCCTCACCGTCAAACCCGTAGGCAATCACGCTGTTGAAGCCGATCTCTGCTAAGGCGCTGGACAGGTCCGGCTCCGCATTCCATTGTTCCATGAAGCTTTTCATCCACTCATCGGAAAATAGCTTGGACATTTTTTACCTCCTAACTATCTCAGGTAACTTTTTAGGATTTTTAGCATTGCTTCCCAAATACTGTGTGGAAGGCACACAGTTCTGGTCCCAAGCATGGTCGCTCAGTGTCTCCTAAGCGACCTAAAAATACAACGGGGCCAGGGGCAAACCCGAAGCAAAACAAAAGTATAAATTATAGCTAATATTTTGATGCGGCGTAGCTGCCGACGGCGGGTTCCCCTGTCTCCCCAGTATATCTGGGCGGTATACATCCCCCCAGCCTATGTCCGCCTGGGCTGGAGCGCTAAGATACCGGGGTTTGTGGGTGGTTCCATCATTTCCCTAACGAGGTTATCCATGAGTCCTGACGCCGCCATCGTCCAAGCCCGCCTCAAGCTGCTTGAACAGCACCTGGAACAGGAAAATCCAGTGTTGATCAAGACCGTGCAGAGCTTTCGCAATCTGGATTCTGTCGCCTATCGAATGGGGTTGCTGGCCCCAGACCAGTCCTTTGCCACCCAAATTCCCTGGTGGCCCCTGATTGCCATTCTCGGCACCTTTTCCGCCGGTAAGTCCACGTTTCTTAACCATTACCTGGGCATTCGCCTCCAGCGAACCGGCAATCAGGCGGTGGATGACCGGTTTTCAGTGATCTGCTATGGCCGCAGTCAAGTGCCTCAAACCCTGCCAGGAGTGGCCCTGGACCAGGATCCCCGTTTCCCCTTCTACCAGATCTCCAAGTCCATCGACCAAGTGGAACTGGGCGAGGGTCAGCGGATCGATGCCTATTTGCAATTGAAGACCTGCCCCAGCGATCAGTTGCAGGGCAAGATCCTGATCGATTCGCCCGGCTTCGACGCGGATGCCCAGCGGACCTCGACCCTGCGCATCACCGACCACATCATCGACTTGTCGGATCTGGTGCTGGTGTTCTTTGACGCCCGCCATCCGGAACCGGGTGCCATGTCCGATACCCTGCGCCATTTGGTGGGGGATACCATCCATCGCTCGGACTCAGGCAAGTTCCTCTACATCCTCAATCAAATAGATACCACGGCGCGGGAAGATAATCCCGAAGAGGTGGTGGCTGCCTGGCAGCGGGCGCTGGGTGAGAAGGGACTGACCGCCGGGCGGTTTTACACTATCTATAATCCTGACGCGGCGGTGCCCATTGAAAGCGACACCGTTCGGCAGCGCTTTGAGGCCAAGCGGGACACGGACTTGGAGGAAATTCACCAACGTATGCGCCGGGTGGAAGTGGAGCGGGCGTACCGGATCGTCGGCGCCTTGGAGAAGACCGCCCGGGATATGGAGACCAAGGCGGTTCCCTTCCTGAGCGGTGCCTTGGACCGCTGGCGGCGGCGCGCTTTGTGGGGCGACCTGGCGGTGTTCGGCGCGCTTGGCCTGGGACTGCTCGGCTGGTCCTGGCAGGCCGGATCGGGTCCGGCGGAGATGGTGTCGGTACCCAGCATGGAGACTCTGTTCGCCAATCCCTGGATCAACGGATTGTGGATCGGGTCGGCTCTGTTATTGATCCTGGGGATCCATTTCGGGGTGCGTTCCCTGGCGGCCAAGAGTCTGCTCGGCTACGTGCGCCGGGGTGGCGAGCAACTGGGAATCCGGGGTGATCTGGAGGGTGCCTTCAAGAAAAGCACCCGCTGGTGGCATAGCTTGTTTGTTCGTCAACCGGCCGGATGGGGTAACCGGGCCCGGCGCCGTTTGCACCAAGTCATCAGTGAGACGGATGGCTTCGTGCAAACCCTGAATGACAAGTTTGCCAATCCCTCCGGGGTAGGCGTGGGCATGGGCGGGCCGGCGGCTGCGGGGACCACCCCCAAGGCGACTGGCGAGCAGCCCAGCCAAGCCGGTTCTTGACAACCCTGCGTATTGGGGTCGATCTCGGCGGCAGCAAGATCGAGGCGGTGGCCCTGGCGGCGGACGGGACTTTCCTGGACCGCCGCCGGGTCGCCACGCCCCAGGGAGATTATCAGGCGACCCTGCTCGCAGTGCGGGACCTGGTGCTGGAACTGGAAGCCCCGCTGGGACAACCCGCTCGGGTGGGGGTCGGTACCCCGGGGTCCCTGTCGCCCGCTACCGGCCTCATGCGCAATGCCAATTCCGTCTGTCTAAATGGCCGGCCCCTGGACCAGGATTTGGGGCGGCTGTTGAACCGGCCCCTGCGCCTCGCCAACGACGCGGATTGCTTTGCCTTGTCCGAGGCCCGGGATGGGGCGGGCCAGGGGGGCCACTGCGTATTTGGCGTCATCCTCGGCACCGGCGTGGGCGGCGGCATCGTCATTGATGGCCAACTTCTGACCGGGGCGAACCGGGTGGCCGGAGAGTGGGGGCACAATTCCTTGCCCTGGCCGGAGGCTGACGAACGGCCGGGTTCCGCCTGCTATTGCGGCCGGCACGGCTGCATCGAAACCTTTTTGTCGGGACCTGCGTTGAGCCGCTGCCATCAAGTGGCGAGCGGCGACGACTGCACAGCTGCGGAGATCGGGGCGCGGGCCGCCGCTGGTGATGCTCTGGCGGAGGCCAGCCTGCGCCACTATGAGCAGCGTCTGGCTCGCAGTCTGGCCATGGTGGTCAACTTGCTGGATCCGGACGTGATCGTGTTGGGCGGCGGCCTGTCCAATCTGGAGCGCCTGTACCTGAATGTGCCGGGACTGATGCGCGCCTGGGTGTTTTCCGATTGCCTGCGTACCCGGCTGGTGCCACCCGCCCACGGGGATTCCAGCGGCGTACGCGGGGCGGCCTGGCTCTGGTAGCCAGCTCCGGCCTGGACTGGCGCTGGGTGGCTGACTGCCGCCGTCGCGCTACTGACTATCCCGCAACCCATAGCTTGAGGTAGCATGGGCGCCCGAAATTCGGCCTGAACTCGGGGTCTCCAAGTCAGGCCGGGCCTGGACGACCTAATTTTTGCCTAGAGACTCGTGAATGAAAGAGCGCGGCCTGTTGTTGGCAGTTGGATTCTTGACGCTCCTGCTGGCCAGTCTAGACCTTTCCCTCGCGCAAGCGGCGGGCGCCGGCGGCTCCAGCGAGGCGGAAACCGCCCTTCGAGCCTGGTTCCAACGGGGGGGTGGGAGGCTGGACTTGAAGGGTGAGAGCCTGCGATCCGCCGGCGAGTTGCCAGCCCTGTATGCCAAGTTTAACTACCAGCCCCTGTGGACCGATGCCTCGGGGCCGCGACCCCATGCCCGCGTCCTGCTGGAGGCGATTCGGAACGCGGGCCGGGATGGACTCTCGCCCAAGGACTATCACCTGGTCGCCTTGGAGGAGCGGCTGGGCAAGGCCCAGGCCGGTGGATCCTTGGTGGCTCTGGACCTGCTGATGAGCGACGCCTGGTTGACCCTGGCCAATCATTTAGCCAACGGCCGGATCCGGCCCCAGCAGGCGGACCCGGAATGGCATATCCCCTACAAGCCGGTTCCAGTCCTGGAACTGATTCCCGCCGGCCGCGAGCCCAAAGATTTGGTGGGGCTGCTCCCGTCCATCGCGCCGCCCCACCCAGAGTATCGGCGTTTGAAGGTGGCCTTGGCCCGCATCGAGGGTTATGTCCGAGCTGGCGGTTGGCCGCGTTGGCCGGACGGCCCCAAGCTAAAGGAAGGGGACCGGGATCCTCGACTGCCGGTGTTACGGCAGCGTCTCCAGGTGACTGGCGAACTTGGCCAAGTTCAGGTGGCGGATCCGGAACTGCTGGAAGGCGAAACCCTGGAAGCCTTGCGCCGCTTTCAGGCCAACCAGGGATTGGAAGTGGACGGGGTGCTGGGCAAGGGTACTGCGGCGGCCCTCAACCGCACCGCCCAGGAGCGGGCCCAGCAAATCCAGGTCAATATGGAACGCTGGCGTTGGTTGCCCCGCCAATGGGAAAAACGTTTCATTTTGGTCAACATGGCTGGGTTTGAACTGTCCTTGAATGAAGAGGGCAAGGAACCCCTGGCCATGAAAACCATTGTCGGGCAAAAGTTCCGCAGCACGCCGGCCTTTACCCGCAACTTGACCCATCTGGTGGTGAATCCCGCCTGGCATGTACCGGCCAAGATTGCCCGGGAAGATATTCTCCCGGAGTTGCGCAAGGACGCCGCCTATGCCCAGAAAAAGAAACTGAAGCTGTTCACCCGGGTTGATGGCGAGGTGGTCCAGGTGGATCCCGCCGAAGTGGACTGGACCACCACCGAGGGCGGCTTTCCATACCAAATTCGTCAAGATCCGGGTCCCGGCAATGCGTTGGGTCGCATTGCGTTCATGCTTCCCAATCCATTCGCTATTTATTTGCATGATACGCCGAAGCGCTACCTGTTCGACCGGGCCGTACGTACCTTCAGCTCTGGCTGTATCCGGGTCGAAAAGCCGACGGAACTGGCTCTGCGGCTGTTGAACGGCGATGGCGCCTGGAATGGGGAAAAACTTCAGGCCGCCATTGACAGTAATCAGACCCGCACCCTGACGCTGCCCCATCCGGTGCCGGTTTACATTGTCTATCTCACCACTTGGGCCGATGATGCGGGACATCCCCAATTCCGGGGCGATATATACGACCGAGATGCCCGTTTAGCCGGTCTATTGCTCGCCCGTGACCAAGGGTAATCCCTAATGGCTTTCTTTTCGCTTTACAACCGGGAAAAATCCCGCTAAAAAGCCTAACCCATCGCAGCGTTGCATTAACGTCGTTACTTTCATAGGGGTCAGATAATGACGAAAGACCATAAAATAGTATCTAGTTTCGATAGTAATACTATTTCGCGGCGCCAATTTTTAGGTTACACCGCGTTGGCGGTGACCGGCGTCCTAGTGGCTCCCGAGGTGTTCGCCAAAGTTCAGGCCCAACCTGCCGCCAAGTCTGCGGCAAAGTCATCGAGCCCTGCTCCGGCCGGAAAGTCCAGTCCGGGCGCGGGAGCCAAACCGAATGTTCAAGCCAGCGCCAAGATGGCGGCCAAGAGCAACGTGGCTAGTGCGAAGCCCAGCGGCGCTGGCGCGGCCAAGGCTGGCGCGAACAGCAAGATCGCTAGCGCCAAGTCCAGTGCGTCGGGCGCGGGCAAGAGCAACGTCGCCGGTCTCAACCGGGGCGTGGCCCGGGCGGACCTAGATCCCCGCCACAAGTCCAAGCTGCTGGTCAAGGGCCGGTTTCAGGCACAGCCCAAGGGATTGCCCCAAAAACCTAGTTTCAAGTTTTCTCAACCGCCCCTGGAAGATCTGCCGGAGGCTCCCAGCATTCACCTGGCCCGGGATTTTGGCGAACGGCGGCTCAGTTTCTATAACTGCAACACGGGTGAGCACCTGAACTCCGTTTATTGGGCCGAGGGCAACTATCTGAAGACCAGTCTGGGTGAGATCGACCACCTGTTGCGCGACCATAACACGGGTGAGGAGACCTCCATCGATCAGAGCCTGCTCGACATCCTGTATATGCTGCAACAGCGCATCGGCAGCAACCGGCCCTATGAGGTTCTGAGTGGGTATCGCTCGGCGGTCACCAATGCCCTGATGGCGGAGCGTTCCGGCGGGGTTGCCCGGCACAGCATGCATCTGGAAGGACGGGCCATCGACATCCGCTTGCCGAGCACTAGCTTGTCTAGCCTGCGACTGGCGGCCATGAGCCTCAGACAAGGTGGCGTAGGTTACTATCCAAGATCTAATTTCGTGCACGTCGATTCCGGAGACGTTCGTTACTGGTAATCGTCGCGGGTCCGCCCGGCAACTCCTGGTCATGGCGGACCCCCTGCGCGCCCTTTGCCCGCTGCCTTCCTCCCTATTGTGGATTAAGTGCGTACCGGCCATGCTAGGCATGAATATTGCCTGATTCTTTATCGGTCCCGATTCGTCAGAGACTTGACCCTTAAGGAATTCCCCATGGCCGTTATCGCCTTCTTAAACCCCTATTTGCGCACTGAGGATCCGCCGGAAAGCCCTGAGTCCAGTTCGGATCTCGTGCAGATACTGATCCTCAGCGCACTCCAAAAGCTTGAACAGGCGCGTATGGCCCATGACTCCGGGCGTTGGGTGGAAAAGGGGTTTTATTTAGGGCGGGCCAGCGGGATAGTGGACGCCCTTCACGACGTGCTCCAACTGGAATCCGCAGGCCCCAGCGCCCGGGAATTGGGGCGTATCTACAACCAGATTCCCCTCTATATCCAGACCGCCACCTTGGACGAAAACCAGGGCGCGGTGGCCCGGGCTAGGGAAGCCATTTGCCGCCTGTCGGCCTGTTGGCAGGCCCAATCTTGCCGGACCGCCTATCAGGAGGCGGGCATCGCCTAAGGTTCGCCAACCAGGGCCCGGCACCGGGAACCGCTGAACGAGGCGGCGGTTTCCGCACCCCAAGGGCCGGTCCCCATCCGCATGGGGTGCGACAAGGTCCAAATAAGCCATTTTCTCGCAAGCTCAGCACCGTGCCGCCGGCCCTGCCGGGCGGCCCGCCAACGTGCGGGCCAAATCCATGGGCGATGATGCCGGGTCCTGGCGCTACCCTGGGGTCCGGTCTGGTTGGCTGGTTCATTCAGCTAGCTGGTCTGCAACGCGATTGGAGTATTCGCCTAATCGACCCGACCCACTCGGCCAGTCAATTCCCGCAATGGGGGTTGGTCCTAGTGATTGGCCGGTTCCAATAAAAGGCGCTGGGCCGCCCGGTTGCGGCAACTGCGCCGCTCGAATGGATCGGGAACCTCTATTGGGGTCAGACCAATCAGAGGGGGCGTCTGGTGGCGATACTTCCCAATGAAACCCTTTCTCTCATTGGTCCCTTGATCTTGATTGGCGGGGGCTTCAATTCGTGGCTAGGGAAATCCCTCAAGGGAAAACCCTAATAGCGCCGGGCCGCCCTCTCTATTTCATCGACCCATGTCAAGGAACTGTTCGTTAAGAAGTATATAATAGATACCGGATTGGACTTTTGAATCCAATTTGTGGGGGCGGACCCCTAACAAAAGTTTGCAAATCTTGGTGCCTCGATCAGCGCAAGCTCGATTGGATGTGAATGGCTGCCATGCGGGACGGAGTTTGGCGTATCGCCAGGGACGGAATAGGGAAAGGTCGGGAGTTTAGGAGGGGGTGGTTGGGTGCAAGGGAGCGGATTTCCGGCCCCGCACCACCCGTTGCCCCGGTCTCGGGACCCCTGGATATAGGAGCGAACCCATGAACGAGGTTGCCGTCGATTTGTTGCGCAGGTTGCTGGCCAGCGCCGAGCGGGTATCCAAACGGCGTCCGGTGCTGCCCATCACCCGGGGCCGGGCGCCTGAGTATTTCGGGCTGACCGACCGGGGCGACCGGGAGCCGGTACTGGCCAACTTGGAGCAGGTAGAGGCAATCGGCGCCGTGCGTCTGGAGTGGCTGCGGGAAGGCAGTCGAGATCTGGAACGCATCCGGCTTAAGGACGCGGATCGTCTGGCCGCCTATCTAGGGCAGGAGCGCGCTGGGGATAAGGCCGCCCGCATCGAGGGCCGGGTAGGCCCTCTCATGACCACCGCACCGGACTGGCTGCGGGAGGCTTGGAACGAGGCGGTGGGGAAGTGGCGCCGGGGCGAGACTGCCTTTTCCTTCTCCGCCGATCAGGGGGACCAGATCGAGCAACTATTCCGTCTCGCGCTGGGAGTGAGCCGTGGCGTCCATGAGGGCCAGCCGCCCCGGCGCTTCAGCGCTGAGCAGGTGGGAGATCCCAAGGCGTTGGAGCGCTTGCAGGGGCGGCTCGCCTTTCTGCTACGCCGGGATCCGCGTCTCGCGGACCTGGAATCCGGCGAAGACGTGTTTCGCACCCTAGGCCTGGACAGGACCCCGCCGCCCCTGTTCTTGCGCGGTGCCGTGGAAATTCGGGGCAATAGCGGTTGGCAATCCCTGGCCCCCTATCGGCCCTTCGTGGCGCTGGATCCGGGTGCCATCCACGAGGTCAAATTGCTGGAAACGCCGAGCTATCTGTTGAGCATCGAAACCCTGGACGGGTTCCAGCGCCAGGTGCGGGACGTGGACGACCGGGGTCTGGTGATCTGGGTCGGCGGCGTCCCAGGGCCAGGTTGCCGGCGCCTGCTGGCGCGCCTGGATCAGGTGCTGCCGGCGGAGGTGCCGGCATTCCACTGGGGCAATAGCACTCTGGCCGGGATTCGGGCGTTGGCCAAGTTGTCCCAGGCCTTCCAGTGCCACCCGTTGCGGCCTCATCTGATGAATGGCAGCCGGGATCCCGAGGCACGTCCCTTTGGGCCTCAAGAGCGCCAGGGGCTGGAGAAATTGGTGGAAGAGGGCGGGGTCGCCGGTCAGTTGGCGGCCCGCTGGCTAGAGCAGGCGAGTCGCCCCGAGGAGCAGGAGCAGCAGGACCCGCGTGCGCCGCTGTTGAGCTAGCAGGATGACGGCCAGCTTGGGCAGGATGCCAAGCTGGCCAACCCAATCTAGGGCTTGGAATATTCGCGGGGAGCGGGTCGCCAACCTCCCAGGGAGCGCCGGTGGTCCACCAGCGCTTCGCCGGCTTCCTGGCGCCCTTAGGCCCGCTTCTTGGGTGGCACTAGGTCGGTGATCGAACCTTCCACCATTTCAGCCGCGAAGCATAGGGTTTCACTGAGGGTCGGGTGGGGGTGGATGGTGAGGCCTAGGTCTTCCGTGTCGGCCCCCAATTCCAGCGCCAGTACCGCCTCGGCGATCAATTCGCCAGCGTGGCGGCCGACGATGCCGGCGCCCAACACCCGATGGGTATCCGGGTCCACCAATAGCTTGGTGAATCCTTCCTCCCGGCCGATGCCTAGCGCCCGGCCGCTGGCGGCCCAGGGAAATGCGCCCTTTTCGTAGGGGATGCCCTTGGCCTTGGCCTCGGTTTCCGTCAGCCCCATCCAGGCGATTTCCGGGTCCGTGTAGGCTACCGACGGGATGGCGAGGGGGTCGAACAGGGCCAGATGGCCGGCGATCACTTCCGCCGCCACCTTGGCTTCATGGGTGGCCTTGTGGGCCAGCATGGGGTTGCCCACTACGTCACCGATGGCGTAAATGTTGGGCACGTTGGTGCGCATGTGGCCGTCCACCGGGATGAAGCCCCGCTCATCCACCTTGACGCCGGCCTGCTCGGCGCCGATGTGGCGCCCATTGGGGGAGCGGCCCACCGCCACCAGCACCCGATCGTAAAGTTGGGGCCCGTCCGGCGCCTGGGCGCCCGCAAAACTGACCCGCAGGCCATCTTGTTGGGCCTTGATTTCAGTGACCTTGGTTTCGGTCATGATGCGCTGGTATTGCTTGGCTACCTGCCGGTGTAGCACCTTGACCAGGTCCGGGTCGCAGCCGGGGATCAGTTGCGGCATGAGTTCCACAATGTCGATTTGGCTGCCCAGGGCGCTATAAACACTGGCCATTTCCAGACCGATGATGCCACCGCCCACCACCAGCATCCGCTTAGGTACCTCGGCCAGCGCTAAGGCATCGGTGGAGTCCATCAGACGGGGATCCTCGTGGGGGAACCCCGGAATGCGCACCGGGCTGGATCCGCAGGCGATGATGGCATGGTCGAAGGTCACCGTAACCCGGCCAGCGGGGCTGGTGACGGCCAGGCGATTGGGGGACTCGAAACGGCCGACGCCCCGGACTACCTGAATCTTGCGCTGCTTGGCCAGTGCCGCCAGGCCCTGGGTAAGGCGCTTGACCACCTTTTCCTTGCCGGCCCGCATGGCGTCTAGGTCGATTTGGGGTGGTCCGAAGCTGACCCCCATGGCGCCCAGGTGCGCGGCGTCATGGATGACTTCGGCGGTATGCAGCAGGGCCTTGGAGGGTATGCAGCCCACATTGAGGCAGACGCCGCCCAGGTCCGGATAACGCTCGATCAGCACCACCTTCTTGCCCAGGTCGGCGGCCCGGAAGGCAGCCGTGTAACCGCCGGGGCCAGCGCCCAGCACCAGCACCTCGGCGGTCAAGTCGCCGCCGGCTTCCAGTTCTAGCTCCAGAATAGCGCCGCCGGCTGCAATTTTGTCCCCCACCTTGACTGCCACCGACTTGACCAGGCCAGCCTGGGGGGACGGCACCGGCACCGGGGACTGGGCGCCTTCCAGGGTGATCAGGGTATCCTGGGCCGCCACGCGGTCGCCGGGGGCTACCCAGACTTTTGTCACTTTGGCTTCCTCGAGGTTGCCGATGTCCGGCAAGTTGACTTGGACACTATTGCTCATGGGGGCTCCTGTGCGGGTGGAATCTGGTTTTTATGAAGTCGCACGGGGGAAAGGCGACAATTCGCTCATTCCCCGGGCGGAACCGCTAGGCCGGCCAGTTCCGCGCCAGGCTAATTCTAAGCCCGGGGCTTACTCGTTGGCGATGTCCGTGAGGCGCCGGATGTCCAATTGGCAGCGATTGGGTTCCAGTTCCAACAATAGGCCCTGGCGCCGGAATTCGGCGATGGTACGACTGGTGGTTTCGGTGGTGATGCCGAGCATGGCGCCCAGATCCTCGCGCCCGAATAGGACGCATTCGCCGGATTGGCCAGGTCGCGCCAAGCGCAGCAATAGGCGCGCCACCCGTTGCCGGGCCGAGCCAGTGGACAACTGGGTGAGCCAGGCATCCGCTTCGCTGAGGGCCTGTTGCCAGCGGTGAAACAGGGTTTGGTGGAGTTTGGGGTTTTCGCGGCTCAGGCGCCGCACCAACCGGGTTGGGAAGCGGCACAGTTGGGAGCCCCGCAGGGCGATGGCGTCATGCTGGTACGAGGAACCCAGCAGGGATTCCAAGCCCAGTACGTCCGTATCCCGGGCGAGGCGCACGATGCGCTGATTGCCGTCCGGGAGATATTGCACCAGCTTGATGGCGCCGACCCGCAAGGTATACATGTACTCGCCCTGGTCACCGGCCCGGTACAGGGCTTCCTGGGGTTCCAGGATCAGGTGATCGATGGGCTCGTGAATGCGCTCGAAATCGGCCTGCTCCAGGCCGGCGAACAGGACCGAGGTCCGCAAGGCGCAGTGGAGACAATCCGTTGCACCCGACCAAATATCCTCAAAAACAATTTGCTTGTCCATGGGGCGGGCGGGCAACCAGGCGGATAGGGGTTTCCCTCCATGCTAACCCATTCCAAGGTGGTTGGTAAACGCCGTTCCTGGTCCTATCGGTCCTGAAACCCCTGGAAACGATTCGATCCAGTCACTTGTGCGGTTGAAAGTCAATGCTCGTGGGGAATGGGCGGCGGCAGCGGGCGTCCGGCCAGGACGGCGCTGACCGCTTCGACCGGGTCGGTGGCGGCGGTGGCAATCACCTGGACGCCCTGGGCGGCGAGGCGCTGGATAAAGCCGGCGCCGCAGCCGCCGGTAATGAGGACATCCATTTGAAACAGGGGATGGTCATCGCCGCGAAATTCGTGCATGGCCATTTCTGGGGGCAGATCCAGGCGCTCCAATTCCTGCGGGCCGTCTTGCCCATCGGTCCCAAAAATCAAAAAGCGCCGGGTCTTGCCGGCGTGGCCCGTGATGGTGCGGAAGTTCTGGCTGGTTACGGCTATTTTCATGACAGTCTGGTTTCCTTTCGATGTGGTGGCCCAGGCCGGGTGGCATGGCAGTCATGCTGGCCCTGCGGCGGGGGGAGACCCGGAGTTGGCCCGGGTGGCGCGGGCTTGCCGGTGGAGGCGGCCTTCCGCACTGGCCACCCGTCCGGGGCGCTAGGCACCGGACGGGAGCAGCCGGATCAGCGGCCGATCTTGGGCAGCTTGGCCAGGGATTCGGCGATGGCTTCGGCGGGGAAGTCGTAATCCTGGAGTTCCCCCTGGAAGTACTTGTCGAAGGACGACATGTCGAAATGGCCGTGTCCGGACAGGTTAAACAGGATGGTCTTAGGCTCCCCGGTGACCTTGCATTCCTTGGCGGACCGGACCGCCGCAGCGATGGCGTGGCAGGACTCTGGAGCCGGGATGATGCCCTCGGTACGCGCAAACAGTACGCCGGCCTCGAAGGTTTCCAGCTGGGGAACCGCCATGGCGTCGATCAGTCCCTCATGGTAGAGCTGGCTGACCAGGGGCGAGTCGCCGTGGTAGCGGAGCCCGCCGGCGTGGATTCCGGGCGGCACGAAGTCGTGGCCCAGGGTGTACATCTTCATCAGTGGCGTGAGCCCAACGGAATCACCATAGTCATAGGTGTAGGGCCCCTTGGTGAGGGTGGGGCAGGAGGTGGGCTCCACCGCCACCAGGCGCACGTTCTTGCCGGCGGCGTTGTCGGCGAAGAAGGGGAAGGCGATGCCACCGAAGTTGGAGCCGCCGCCGCAGGGGGCGAACACCTCGTCCGGGTACTCGCCTACGATTTCCAGCTGTTTTTTGGCTTCCTGGCCGATAATGGTCTGGTGCAACAGCACATGGTTGAGCACCGACCCCAGGGCGTAGTTGGTGTCCTTGCGGCTGGCCGCTTCTTCCACCGCCTCGGAGATGGCGATGCCAAGGGAACCGGGGGAGTCCGGGTGCTCCGCCAGGATTTGGCGGCCGGCGGCGGTCATGGTGGTGGGGCTCGGGAATACTTCAGCGCCCCAGGTCTGCATCATCAGCCGCCGGTAGGGCTTCTGTTCATAGCTGACCCGCACCATGTAGACCCGCACCTCGACGCCGAACATTTGCCCGGCCAGCGCCAGGGAACTGCCCCACTGGCCGGCGCCGGTCTCGGTGGCGAGGCGCTTGATGCCCTGCCGCCGGTTGTACCAGGCCTGGGGGATGGCGGTGTTGGGCTTGTGGGAGCCGGCCGGGCTGACGCTTTCATTCTTATAGAAGATCTTAGCGGGGGTGCCGAGGGCCTGCTCCAGCCGGTGGGCACGAAATAGGGGCGAGGGTCGCCACAGGTCCAGGGCCTCGCGGATTTCCTCAGGGATGGGAATCCAGCGTTGGGAGCTCATCTCCTGCTCGATCAGGGCGTCCGGGAAAATGGCTTGCAGGGCTTCCGGTCCCACCGGATTGCCGTCCGGCCCCAGGGGCGGGGCGGGCGGATTCGGCATGTCCGCCATGACGTTATACCAGTGGGTCGGCAGGTCCGCCTCTTTCAGCAGGATCTTGGTGCGCATCAACTTTCTCCAGGCAGGTTCGGCAGGCCGGGCTTGGGGTCCGGGCACGGCCCAAATGGTTAATGGTCACAAAAAACCGGGGGGTTTTCCAGGTGGCGCCGGGCTATGACGCCCGGACCCGGAGCGGGTGAGGGGCGCCTCGAACCGCCGTGTCCCCTATCCGCCCATGGTACCCTGGGAGGTTGCGTTTACCAACGTCGGAAGGAGTCGCCATGGCCCTGATTAGCCTTCGCCACATTCATTTGGCCTTCGGCGGGCCGGCCCTGTTGGACGATCTGGACCTGAGTCTGGAGCCCGGCGAGCGGGCCTGTCTGATCGGTCGCAACGGTACTGGCAAGACCAGCCTGCTCAAGCTGATGGCGGGGCGGTTGGCGCCGGACGCCGGTGACCTGGCGCTGCGTCAGGGCGCCCGGGTGGCCTATCTGGACCAGGAAGTGCCCCAGGGACTGACTGGCCGGGTGTTCGACGTGGTCGCGGAAGGGTTGGGGGACCTAGCGGACCTGGTGCGGCGCTACCATGAGGCCAGCCAGCGGGTCCAGGACGATCCCAGCGACCAGAATCTGGACCGGCTGGCCCGTGCCCAGCAGGAGTTGGAATCCGCCGGCGCCTGGCAGGGGGAGCAGCGGGTGGAAACGGTCATCTCGCGTCTGTCCCTGGAGCCGGAAGCCCGCTTCGAGCAACTGTCCGGCGGACTCAAGCGGCGGGTGCTATTGGGACGGGCGCTGGCGGCGGAACCCGACCTGCTGCTGTTGGATGAACCCACCAACCATCTGGACATCGCCGCCATCGCCTGGCTGGAATCCCTGCTGGAAAATTTCTCCGGCGCCCTGCTGTTCATCACCCATGACCGGCGCTTTCTCGCCCGGCTGGCGACCCGGATCCTGGAATTGGACCGGGGCCGGCTCACCGATTGGCCGGGAGACTATGCCAATTACCTGCGCCGCCGGGAAGAACGCCTGCATGCTGAAGCCCTAGCCAATGACCGCTTCGACAAAAAGCTGGCCCAGGAGGAAGTCTGGATCCGCCAGGGCATCAAGGCGCGCCGTACCCGCAACGAGGGCCGGGTGCGGGCCTTGGAGTCCCTGCGGGACGAGCGGCGCCAACGTCGCGAACAGCCGGGCAAGGCGCGCCTCCAACTCCAGGGTGCCGAGCGGTCCGGCCGCTTGGTGCTGGAAGCGGAGGGACTGAGCTACGCCTGGAGCGGCCAGCCGGTGATCCGGGACCTTTCCACCGTCATTCTGCGCGGCGACAAGGTGGGCATCCTGGGACCCAACGGTTGCGGCAAGTCCACCCTGTTGCAACTGCTGCTGGGGCGCATCCAGCCGCACACCGGCCAGTTGCGCCATGGCACCCGGCTGGAGGTGGCCTATTTCGACCAGCAACGGGCCCAATTGGACGAGGAAAAATCTGTTCAGGACAACCTGGCCGAGGGGGGCGACAAGGTGTGGGTGAACGGCACCTCCAAGCATGTGTTGTCCTATTTGCAGGATTTTCTGTTCACGCCGGAGCGGGCCCGACAGCCAGTCAAGGCCCTGTCCGGCGGCGAGCGCAACCGGCTCCTGTTGGCCCGTCTGTTCACCCGGCCGGCCAACCTGTTGGTGATGGACGAGCCCACCAACGACCTGGACATTGAGACCCTGGAGTTGCTGGAGGATCTGTTGCTGGAGTTTTCCGGCACCCTGCTGCTGGTCAGCCATGACCGGGTGTTTTTGGACAACCTGGTCACCAGCACCCTGGTATTCGAGGGGGAGGGCATCTGGCGGGAATACGTGGGCGGCTACAGCGATTGGCTGCGGCAGCGGCCGGAGCCGGTCGTACCGGCGCGTCCCGCAGTCAAGCCGGCTGGCGAGCGCGCCAAACCGGCACGAACCCCGTCCCAACGGCTCGGCTTGCAGGAGAAGAAGGAATTGGACGCTTTGCCGGCCCGTATCGAGGAACTGGAAGCCGAACTGACGGCGCTCCAGGAGCGGCTGGCGGAGCCGGACTTCTATCGCCAGTCCAGTGAGCTGGTGGCGGGCGGCCGCCAACGGCTGGTGGATCTGCAAGGGCAATTGGAGCAGGCCTACGGTCGCTGGGAAGAGTTGGAAGCCCGGCGCGGTGCCTGAGGGGCGCTGGCCTAGCGCCGGCTGGGGGCGGCGGCCATAATGGGGCGCCGCCCCCACCAGGAATTTGCCCATGCTTGCGTCCCTGCAAGGTCTGACCGGAATTTTCGCCATCTGTCTGCTGGCCTGGGCCATGAGCGAGGATCGGCGGGCGGTACCCTGGAAGACCGTGGCCATGGGCCTGCTACTACAAGGGGTATTGGCGCTGGCGGCATTCCGGCTCCCGGCGTTCCGGGACGGTTTCGGGTTGTTCAATCAGGCCCTGATGGCGCTGGAGCAGGCTACCCAGGCGGGCACCGGCTTCGTGTTCGGTTACCTGGGCGGGGCCGAGCCCCCCTTCGTGGCGGATGGCCCAGGTAGTGGTTTCGTACTGGCGTTTCGGGCCCTGCCGATCATCCTGGTCATCAGCGCTCTCTCATCCCTGCTGTTCCATTGGCGGATTTTGCCGGTCCTGGTGCGGGCCTTCGGCTGGGTCCTGCGGCGGTTGCTGGGTATCGGTGGCGCCCTAGGGTTGAGCGTGGCCGCCAATGTCTTTGTGGGCATGGTGGAGGGACCCCTGTTCGTGCGGCCCTACATCAAGCAACTGGACCGGGGTGAGTTGTTTGCCATGATGGCGGCCGGCATGGCGGGCATCGCCGGCTCGGTCATGGTGCTGTATGCATCCGTCCTGGGGCCGGTGATTCCAGACGCCCTGGGGCACATCCTGATCGCGTCGGTACTGAGCGCGCCGGCGGCGGTAGTAGTTTCGGTGCTCATGGTGCCGCCACGGACCCGCACCGCCGGCGAGGTAGAACCCCCGGAACCAGGCGGCTCGACTATGGACGCTATCACCCGGGGCACGGCAGCGGGGCTAGAGCTGATGGCCAACATCGTCGCCTTGTTGATCGTGCTGGTGTCCCTGGTCACCCTGGTTAACCTGATGCTAGGCGCCTTGCCGGACCTGGCTGGCGCGCCCCTCAGTCTGCAGCGATTGCTGGGTTATTTGATGGCGCCGCTGGTGTGGCTGGCGGGCATTCCCTGGAGCGAGGCGGTCACCGCTGGGGCCCTGATGGGCACCAAGACCATTCTCAATGAACTGATTGCCTATGTGGAACTGGCGAAACTGCCGCCCGAGGCCCTATCTCCGGCCAGCCGGCTCATCATGCTGTATGCCCTGTGCGGCTTCGCCAACCTTGGCAGTCTCGGGATCCTCATCGGCGGCATGACCGCCATGTGCCCGGAGCGTCGCGGCGAGATCCTGGAGTTGGGCTTTCGCACCATCATCGCCGGTACCCTGGCGACCCTCTTGACCGGCGCCTTGGTGGGTGTGTTGGCGCCCGCTAACTAATCCCGCCCGTC
>CAZIHO010000072.1:0-18331 GCA_964538875.1 uncultured Chromatiaceae bacterium | reverse complement strand
GCCAACGGTTCCTGGAGCCCGGCCTGTTCCTCAAGAACCCCATCGACCAGATCTCCCTGGGTATGGCCCTGGTGCTGGGTACCGCCGGTATGCCGCACATCCTGATGCGCTTCTTTACCGTGCCCACCGCCCAGGCGGCCCGGGTGTCGGTTATCTGGGCCATGGCCATCATCGGCGGCTTCTATGTCATCACCCTGTTCTTGGGTATGGGCGCGGCGATCAATGTTCATCCGGATGCCATCGCGGCTATTGACAAGGGTGGCAACATGGCCGGTCCCCTGTTGGCCCAGTTCGTGGGGGGTGGCGCCGATTCGATGCTCGGCAACCTATTCCTAGCTTTCGTCGCTGCGGTGGCCTTCGCCACCATCGTCGCGGTGGTGGCTGGCCTGGTGCTGGCGGCGGCTTCCGCCATGGCCCACGACCTGTATGTGGGTGTGTTCCGGGGTGAGAAGGCCTCGCCCCAGGAGCAGGTGGTCGCGGCCCGTACCGCGTCCGTGATCGTGGGCATCATGGCCATCGTGGTCGGTATCGCCGCCAAGGGCCAGAACGTGGCGCACCTGGTGGCCCTGGCGTTCGCAGTGGCGGCGTCCAGCAACCTGCCGGCCGTGTTCCTGACCCTGTACTGGAAGAAGTGCAACACCGCAGGCATCGTGCTGGGCATGATGGTGGGTGCCTTCTCCGCCATCGCCCTGGTGATGGTGTCCCCCAACATGACCTATCCGTTACTGGTCAAGGCCGGTCACGAGAAGACCATCAAGGCTTCCGAGGACAAGATTGCCAAGGCCCAAGCGGCCCTGACTGGCGATGAGGCGGCCCAAACCAAGGCCAAGGCCGATATCGCGGCGGCGGAAAAAGCCAAGAAGGCGGCCCAGGACGGCATCACGGCGCTCGGTGGTGCAACCACCAGCATGGTGGGCCTGGAGAAGCCGTTGTTTGAGCTGAAGAATCCGGGTCTGTACTCGATTCCGCTCGGCTTCCTGTGCGTCATCATCGGCTCCTTGCTGTACAAGGATCGCCGTGCGGAGGAGATGTGGGACGAGCTGTACGTCCGCCAGAACACCGGCATTCATGCCGAGGCGGCTAGCGCCCACTAAGGGAAGATCCTCGGCCTGCCTCTCCCGAGGCGGCCGAGGTATCGCACCCTGGTTCGTTTCAGCCCCCGTCGGCATCCAGCCGGCGGGGGTTTTTCATGAATCCGCCGGACCAAAACCGTCGCGGCTCTCTGGTTGGGCTTTAATTACCGATATGGCTGCCGCTCCCAGGTGCGGCGGATGTCCAGCCGCCAGTCCTGTCACGGGCTTGGTATCTTTCACCTTTGACTCCCACACCTAGTCTGCCCCCTTATCCCTTCACGCGAGGTTATAGCTGATGCGCCGATTGGTCCTCTGTTCGCTCCTACTGTTGCTGGCGGGCTGCAACGACAACAATGACTCCTTCCAGAATTCCGGGGCCTCCGGCGGATCCGGCACCCCGCCCGGTTTCGTGCCGGTCGGCAGCGGCGAAGCGGGCAACCCAGACGAGGTGATTCCGGTCATTTCCGAGCTGAAATTGACCCCCAACGAAAAAGCCCCCTTGTCCTGCACCCTGACCTGGAAGACCCAAATCCCGGCCACCTCGGCGGTGGAGTTTGGCAACGGCCAATACGAGTTCGTCATCGAAAAGCCCAACCTGACCACCGACCACCGGGTGATCGTGGTGGGCATGTATCCGGAGCAGGTCTATCAGTTGCGGGCGGTGTCCACCGCCCAGGGCGAACGTGCCCAAGCGGAGGCACCCCTGTTGACCACGCCCAAGCTGCCGGCGTACCTGCGGGATGCCACCCTGAAAACCTACCAGCAGGGCCGTACCTATGACGGCTGGACCTCCCTGACCCTGTCGGCGGGCGACATGCATAGCGGTCCCCTGTTCATCGAGGTGGACCCGGACTATCCGCCCACCGGCGTGTTTCTCGACATGCAGGGGCGTATTGTTTGGTACACCCCACACGGCTTACCCATCAATGGAGAAGCGGAATACTACCCAGCCGATAACACCATTCTCTACAGTTCCCAAAGCACGGAATTTGCCGCGCCGACACCCGCGGCCCGGGTGGTGGACCTAGCCGGGGAAACGGTTTGGGAAGGGCCGCCGCAACTAGTGGGGGAATTTGTCAGGGGATTGTATTCCCATGCCTTCCGCCGGCTCCCCAGCGGTAACTGGCTGACGGTCAGGCTGGATGTGCAGGCAGAGACCAAGATCCTGGGAGACGGCATCGTGGAGTTCAATCCCGCCAATGAGATCGTCTGGGAGTGGAGTTCGTTTGACCATTTGCCGCCGCCCGACACCAGTGGCTGGAACGGCGTCGATCCGCCCCTGTTCGACTGGCTCCACGTCAATGGCCTCGATTACTTGGGTTCCGGGGAGACCCTGATCCTCGGTGCCCGTAACACCGACAGTGCCTACAAGCTGGATCGCACCACCGGCAACCTGCTCTGGACCCTGGGACGCAACGGAGATTTCACCTTCAAGGGCAGCAACGATACCCCCTGGTTCCTGAAGGCCCACGCCACCGAGTTCACCGCGCCCAACCGGGTCATCATGTTTGATAACGGGGATATTGATTTCGCCAACCTGCGGCTCTGGTCCCGGGCGGTGGAATATCAAATCGACGAAACCGCCAAGACCGCCGAGATCATCTGGGAATATCGGGGTGAAAAGCAATTTTTCGCCCCCTATTGGGGGGACGCGGACCGCCTGCCCAACGGCAATACGCTGATCGCCGCCGGTCATTGGACGCCCCAGTTGACTTCCAACATGTTCGAGGCCGATGGCAACGGCAACACGGTGTGGGCGTTAGAGTTTCCGTTGCATGACCGCTTCGCGGTGGGTTTCTACAATGCCTGCCGTTTTGTTCCTCCGGTACGGCGCATCACCCCGTCCAACTAGGGGTCCCGGTACTGGAATTCCGCCCCGCCAGTTGCGCGGCGGGGCGGTCCCAATGCTTATGGCTTGCCCCGCAGCGCCTCCAGGATGCGGCGGCCGGCGCGTCCATCCGCCGGCAAGCCCTGTTTCCTCTGCACGTCCAGCAACGCCTCCCGGGTATTGGCGCCGATGATGCCGTCCACGTTGCCGATCTGATAGCCCCGTTCCACTAGGCGAGTTTGCAGTTCCCGCCGCTCGGCCCGGGACAGTCCTGGGTCCGGCGTGGGCCAGGGCGTGACGAAGGGGCCGCCGCCCCGCAGCCGGTCCGACAGGTGCGCGATGGCCAGGGCGTAACTTTCCGCCGCGTTGTACGAATAAATGGCATCAAAATTCCGGAACACCAAAAAGCCGGGACCTTCCGCACCCGCCGGTAGTAGCAGGGCTGCTGAGGTCTTGGCACCCTCCAGGGGGTGGCCATCGACCCGGGTGATGCCCCGTCTGACCCAGTCCGACAGGGGCCGTTTCTTGGTCCGGCCAGCCAGGCTGGTGTCCAGCCCGGCAGGCACCCGCACCTCGTAGCCCCAGGGTTCGCCCCGTTGCCAGCCGGATTTATGCAGATAGTTGGCCGTGGAGCCCAGGGCGTCCGGAATGCTGTCCACCAAATCCCGGCGGCCGTCGCCGTCCATGTCCACGGCGATGCGCCGATAGGTGGACGGCATGAACTGGGTATGGCCGAAGGCGCCGGCCCAGGAACCCACTAGGTGGGCCGGGTTGACATCCCCGTCCTGGAGCAAGCGCAGGGTGGCGGCGAATTCTTCTTGGAAATAGCCTTGCCGCCGGCCCATGCAGGACAGGGTGGCGAGGGAGGTGACCAGGGGGCGCTTGCCCAGGGTCTTGCCGAAATCGCTTTCGACGCCCCAGACCGCCACGACGGTGGCCGGATCGACACCGAAGCGGCGCTCCGCGTCGCCTAGAACACTGGCCCATTGGCGCAGTCCAGCGTGGCCGTCGGCGATGCGTTCCTCATCCACCAAACCCGCCAAGTAATCCCAAATCGGTTGTTTGAACTCGGGCTGGGCATCCATCAGCTCCAGCACCCCGGTATCCGGTTGTAGGCCCTGGGTGTGGCGGTCGAAGGTGGCGCCGCTGATCCCCTTGGCGGCGAATTCCCCGCGCAGGCGTCCGAGACAGCTATCAAAGTCGTCCGCCTGGGCCGGGGCGGCGACCGCAAGTCCGACTAGATAGGCAAGGGATCGAATGTGCATGGGGTTGCTCCGGGCAGGGGGAATCCCCCATTCTCGCGCCCCGGCGCGATGACGCCAAGCCAGCAGCCAGAAACGGGGGCGGAGCCTCGCCTTGGGAGCGGTGGGATCATGGTTTAACATCCGCCTTTTACCCTGGTCCGCCCCCATGTCCCCAGTCACTAAATCCCCGGCTCCCTCTCTTTCGATCGTGATTCCCCTGTACAACGAGGTCGAAAACGTGGCCCCCCTGCTGGCGGGGGTGCATGAGGGCCTGGCAGCCTTTTCCGGACCCTGGGAACTCATTTGCGTGGACGACGGCAGCCGGGACGGCACCGGCCGGGCGTTGCGGGACCAGGCACCCGGCTACGGCAGCCATGTGCGGGTCATTCTGCTGCGCCGCAATTTCGGTCAAACCGCTGCCATGCAGGCCGGTATCAGCGCCGCCCGCGGCGAGGTGATCGCCACCCTGGACGGAGACCTGCAAAATGACCCGGCCGACATCCCGCGCCTAGTCCAGGAACTCCGGGAACGGGATCTGGATTTGCTGGCCGGCTGGCGCCACGACCGCCATGATGAATCGGTGCGCAAATTATTCTCCCGGATCGCCAACCGCTTGATCGGCCGGGTGACCGGCCTGCGTCTGCACGATTACGGCTGTAGCCTCAAGGTGTATCGGGGCGAGGTGATGCGGGAAGTGAGCCTGTACGGGGAGATGCATCGCTTCATCCCGGTATGGGTCGCCAACGTGACGGCGCCAAACCGCATCGGCGAAACCCGGGTCAACCACCGGGCGCGCCAATTCGGTACCTCCAAGTATGGCTTGTCCCGCACCTTCCGGGTCATCCCAGACCTGTTGGCGGCATTTTTCTTCCTGCGCTACCGGGCCCGTCCCGGACACTTTTTCGGCTCCATCGGCTTGGCGGCAGGAGGATTAGGAGTCCTCATCATGGCCTGGCTGACGGTGGTCAAATATGGTTTCGGGGAAAAAATCGGTACCCGGCCCATGTTGTTCGTGGGCATTTTGATGCTGGTCACTGGCGTTCAATTCCTGACCACCGGCGTATTGGCGGAGATGCTGAGCCGCACCCTGTATGCGTCCCTGGATAAGGAAGTCCACGCAGTGGCCTGGCAGCAGGACCCCGCCCAGGCGGGCTGGAAACAGCCGGCGCCATGACCCTTGAGCGCTGGCTGGGGTCCCCCTGGCTGCTGTTCCCGCTGGTTTGGCTGGCGTTCTTCTGGCAGTTGGGGGATAGCCCCCTCTACGACCTGGACGAGGGTGCCTTCAGCGAGGCGACCCGGGAAATGTTCGAACGGGGCAATTTCATCGCCACCTATTTGAACGGCCAGCCCCGCTACGACAAACCCATCCTCATCTACTGGCTGCAAGCCCTGGCAACCCTGCCCCTCGGCTTTAACGAACTGGCGTTGCGGCTGCCTTCGGCTCTGGCGGCGACTCTGTGGGTGGCCGCTCTGTACCGGTTCGGGCGCCGTTTTCTGGATCCCCTCGGCGGGGCGGTGGCGGCGCTGCTGCTGACCTGTTCCCTGATGGTGCTCATCAATGCCCGCGCCGCCACCGCCGACGCCCTGTTGAATCTGTTGCTGTGCCTCAGCCTGCTGGACATCTACCGCTATTACCAAACGCCCAACCGCCGCTTGGTGGTGCGGGTCTGGCTGTGGATGGCCCTGGGACTCCTGACCAAGGGGCCGGTGGCGCTGCTGCTGCCCCTGTTGATTAGCGGCCTGTTCTTTACTTGGCAGGGCCGGGTCCGGGACTGGGCCCGGGCCCTGTTCGATCCCTGGGGCTGGTTGCTCTTTCTGGCCTTGACCCTGCCCTGGCTGATCGCGGTGGCCCTGGAGCCGGACTATCAGTTTTATGCCGGGTTTTTGTTCCAACACAACCTGGGACGCTTTACCGACACCATGGAAGGGCACGGCGGGCATCTCTACTACTATCTGCTGGCCGCACCCCTGATCCTGTTGCCTTTCACCGGCTGGTTTCTGAATCTGCTCCCCCAGGTCCGTACCGACCTGGGCGATCCCCTGGGCCGGTATCTGTGGATCTGGTTCAGCGTGGTCCTGGTGATTTTCTCCTTCTCCAATACCCAGTTACCCCATTACATGCTGTATGGTCTGGTGCCGCCGGTCCTTCTGATGGCCCGCGCCCGGGAACGGCTCACCGCCTGGTGGCTGGCCTATCCGGCGCCCATCCTGATGCTGGCGGCGCTGTTGGCGCTGCCGGGTCTGGTGGGATGGGTGGCGCCCCAGGTCGCCAAACCCTGGGTCCGGGAGCTGTTGGCGGAGGCGCCGGCGGTATTCGACTGGAGTTATTTTCTGATTCTGGGCCTGGCGCTGGTCGCAGTGCTGCTGGTGGCCCTGCTGCCCCGCCTGCCCCGCTGGCAAGGCCTATGCCTGGCCGGCGTGCTGGTGACCTGGGCCCTGAATGGCGCCTTCCGCCCAGCCTTTTTTGAGCTATACCAGGGGCCCATCAAGGAGGCCGGCCTGCTGGCCCGGCAACTGGACCTGCCCACGGTGTTCTATCAGGTGCATTTCCCCAGCTTTAGCGTCTATCGCCAGGCGGTGGTACCGAAGCGGGACCCCAAGCCCGGCGAAGTGGCCCTATTGCGGGCTGACCGTCTGGCCGCCCTGGCGGCCAGTCTGCCCCAGGCGCGGCTGGAAACCCTGTACCGGCGCGCCGGTATTCTCCTGGTGCGGGTGGACGGGGCCAGTCCATGACCGGCACCGGCTGGTACGGGACCCTGGGCCGGGATCTGGCCCGGGCGCCGGGTCCCACGGCGCCGTCCGCCACCCCCTGGCTGGCGGGCGTGGCTCTGGTGGCGCTGCTGCTGGGCGCCGGCTTGGGCTGGGCGGGGGGCTACCAGGCCGGGTTTCTGGTGGTCAATCAGTGGAGCAGCGCTTACCCGCCCCTGCTGTGGGAAACCCTGACCCTGCTGGCGGATGAACGTCTGGCGGTTGGTGTGCTGGCGCTCACTTCCCGCCGCTGGCCCCGGTTGTTCTGGGCTCTGGTGGCGGCCAGCCTGGTGGGGCTGGTGGTTTCCCAGACCATAAAATCCGGAATCGGCGCGCCCCGGCCACCGGCCATATTGCCAGCGGGCAGTTTTCAACTGCTTGGACCGGCGCTGGTCAAGAACAGTTTTCCGTCGGGGCATACCCTGGTGGCCTTCGTGCTAACCGGCGTGGGGCTCTATTGGGTGCGGGGTTGGGTTGGGCGGCTTGGCCTGATCGGCTTGGCGGCCGGGGCGGGACTGAGCCGGGTGGCGTTGGGGGTGCATTGGCCCCTGGATGTCTGCGCCGGCGCCCTGGTAGGTCTGGCGGCGGCGGGCTTCGGCGTCCATTGGGCGGCGCGGCGTACCCAGGGCTTGGCACCCAAGGTGCACCTGACCCTGGTGCTGATCGCAGCCAGCTTTCCCCTGCGCCTGGCGTTAGGTTCCGAGACCGGCTTATCCTCGGTGGCACCCGCGCTGCCCTGGATCGGTTCCGCCCTCTTGGTCCTCCTGGCCTGGGAATACCGGCCCCAAGCAGGGTCTGGCTAGCCGCGAAAAAATATTCTCAAGGAAGGGAATCACCCTATTGTCAAGCCTGGCCCGGCTTGAAAAACTAATCAGATGTGAAAATGCGATCCGATTCCATTGGACGCCAGCACTGGAAGCAGCCCTGCCGGCCGATTCTGCCGGTACCCCGATGGTGTGGCTATTCCCAGAATACTCGCCAAAGCCCTCGTTGGCTGGTGCATTTCAAACCCAACTGCGGCGACTCGGCCATGAACCATAAATTGCTTGGAGTGATCCTGTACCTGGGACTGGTGCCCGCCGCCCTGGCGGTGGAGGTCAAGATCGAATTCCAGGGCTTGGACAGCGATCAACAAAAGAACGTCTTGCTATTTCTCAGTTTGGAGCAGGAACGGCAACGTCCGGGCCTGGACGGCAGCCGGGTGCGTTACCTGCACCAACAGGCGCCGGACCAGATCCGGGAGGCCCTGAAGCCCTTTGGCTTATTTCGTCCCAAGATCGAAGCGGACCTAGAGCAACAGGCCGATCAATTCATCGCCCGCTACCGGGTCGAGCCTGGAACCCCAGTAAAACTCCGCAGCGTGAATTTTCAGGTGCTGGGCGAGGGTCAAAAGGATCCCCTCTTTGCGCCTGGCTTGCCGTTCAAGGTTGGCGATCCGCTGGATCAGCAGGCCTATGATGCGGCCAAGTCCAACTTCTTGTCCCGGGCGGTGGAGGAGGGCTATCTGGACGCCAAATACAGCGAGGCGGAAATCCAGGTGGACCCGGACCAGGACGCCGCCAGCATCCGCTTGACCCTAGAAACCGGGCGCTTGTACCGGGTCGGTGAATTGCGTTGGCGCCAAAAGGTGATGGACCCGGCGTTTCTGGCCCGCTACCCGGACTTCAAGCCCGGCGAGCGCTATTCCCAGGAGAAGCTGACCGGCCTGCAATCCCGCTTGGCGGATAGCGAGTATTTCAGCCAGGTGGAGGTGCGTCCCCTGCGTCAGGAGGCGGAGGGGGACCAAGTGCCCATCGACATCCTGTTGGAGCCCAATTTGCCCAACCTGTTTCGCTATGGCCTCGGCTTTACCACGGACGCGGGACCCAGGGTCAGCATGGACTGGCAGCGGCGCCGGATTGGCGACCAGGGCCATAACGCGCTGCTGGAACTCAGCCTGTCCCCGGCCCAAAGCATTCTCAAGTATGAATACAAGGTGCCCTTGGAGCGGCCCTACCTGGATACCCTGTCCTATGTGGCGTCCGCCGAGCACGCGGACACCGATACCCGGGTCGGCAATCGCGTATCCCTAGGCCTCAGCGCCGCGCAGGGACTGGTCACGGATTGGCGGCGAACCCTGGGACTGGACTATGTGTACGAGGACATGCAGACCGCCGACGACCCGGGCACCAATTACCATTTGATTCCCTCAGCGGGCTGGACCCATATGGCCTCGGACGGTAAGAGCTTCATCCTGCGGGGTCATCGCCTGTCCTATCAGGTGTTGGGAGCCGCCGAGCCTGTGCTGTCCAGTTCCAGCTTTCTCCAGGCCCGGGTCAAGACCAAGTCGATATTCGGCCTCGGCGAGGAATGGCGCCTGTTGGGGCGCATGGAACTGGGCACCAGTCTGTCCGGACAACTGGACGATGTGCCGGTCTCCAAGCGCTTCTATGCCGGCGGCGACAACAGTATCCGGGGTTTCGCTCTGGATACCCTGGGTCCCAGGGACGACAGCGGTGAAGTCATCGGCGGCCGTCATTTGGCCGTGGGCAGCCTGGAATTGGAGCATCGCCTGGACTCTCATTGGAGCGTCGCCGCCTTTTATGACGCAGGAAACGCCTTCGACCAGGACTACACTAATGACTTGGCCCAAGGTATCGGTCTGGGGGTGCGCTGGCAATCCCCGGTGGGACCGATCCGCCTCGATCTGGCGGGCGGCAGCAGCAGCGAGGAAAACTCCTGGCGCATCCATTTCATCATAGGACCGGATCTCTGAGGTGGCAGAATTGGAATCTCCAGAAGCTCCCGAAGCTCCCGAAGCGCCTGAATCGGCCCAGCAACCGGCTGGCCTGTCAACGCCCCGGCGGCGGCGGCGCTGGCCCCGCTGGATCCTGGCCGGCTTGCTGGTGTTGACCGGCGGCGCCGTCGGTGGTCTGACCTGGCTACTGCACGGCCAATCCGGCGCGCCCTGGCTGGTCAGCCTGGCCCAGGGCTTGTTGCCCGGCACCCTACAGGTGGAGCAGGTGGAGGGACGCCTCACCGGGCCCCTGGCAGTACGGGGCCTCAAGTACCAGGATGGACCCCTGGAGTTTGCACTGAACAGCCTGGATTTTGACTGGTGGCCCAGCGCGCTGTTGCAAGGGCGCTTGGTGGTAGAGCGGTTGGAAGTCCAGGGCGTGGCGGTCAAGCTGCCCGCCAGCGAGCCGGCGCCTCCGCCCAGCCAACCGGCCCAGCCCTTCGCCGGGCTGGATCTGCCCCTGGACATCCAAATCGACCGGGTGGCGGTCAAGGATGTCCGCTTCACCCAGGGCAGCGCGGAGCCTATTCTGATCGAGCGGCTGGAACTGGCCACCCGCACCCAGGGCCGGCGAATGGAAGTCACCCGTCTGGAGGCGGAGGCCATGGGCGCCGGCGCCGAGATCAAGGGCGTGGTGGAATTGGCTCCGGCCCTGCCCATGGATCTGGATCTGAATTGGCGCTATCAATTACCGGACGGTCCCGGTATCTCCGGGCAGGGCAGCCTCAAGGGGGACCTCGCCCGCCTGGCAGTCCAGCAGAATCTGGCCCCGCCCCTGGAGGCACGGCTGCAATCCACGCTGACCAACCTGGAAGCCCAACTGGGCTGGGAACTGGATCTGGCACTGACTCAAGTCGCCCTGGCCGAGCTGGCGCCGGGTCTGCCCGCCAATCTGAGCGGCGGTTTGAAGGGCAGCGGGGACTTGACCCAGGGCAACCTGGAGGGGAGCTTGGCCCTGGAGCACCGGGAATTCGGCCGGCTGGTGGCGGACCTGGGCGCCGGTTTCGACGCCAACAGCCTGACCGCCCGGCAACTGAAACTGACCTTGCCGGGGGGCGGTCTGATCCAGGGCAAGGCCGGTTTGACCCTGGAGGACCAGGCCTTTACCGCAGATTTAGACTGGAAAAACCTGCGCTGGCCCCTCAAGGGGGAGCCGCTCCAGGCCGCCAGCCCCAAGGGCCAATTCCAGGTGCGGGGCCACACCTCGAATTACCAGTTTGAGTTGACCAGCGGCGTCAAGGTACCCAAGGCGCCGGATCTGAACATCAAGGCCGATGGGCACGGCGATTTGACCCAGGTGATCCTCAAGCAACTCCAGGTGGCCCTGCCCAAGGGCCATCTGGACGCCTCCGGGGAAGTGGCATGGGCGCCGCAAGTGCGCTGGCAACTCAAATTGAACGGCGAGGGCCTAGACCCCTCCATCGCCCTGCCGGACCTGCCCGGCAAACTGGCCCTCAAGCTGGACACTCAGGGCCAACTGGCGCCGGCGGGCGTGCAGGCCGCCGTCAACCTGGAGCGCCTGGAAGGCCGCCTGCGGGACTATCCCCTCAAGGGTTCCGGACGGGTCAAGGTTGCGGGCAACCGCATCGATCTGGATCAGGTCAGCCTGGTGTCCGGGTCCAGCAAGCTGGAGGCCCACGGCCTGGTCAGCGAGCAGTCGGATCTGCATTGGGACCTCAAGGCGGACAACCTGGCCAGCCTCTGGCCGGGGCTGGCGGGCCGCCTCCAGGGTAGCGGCCGCTTGCAGGGCAAGCTGGCGGCGCCCCGTCTGGAAGCCAAATTGCAGGGTAGCGGACTCGGCTATCAGGAGCACAAGATCGGCCAACTTCAGGCGGACGCCGAGGTGGCGCTGGATCAGAACGGCAAGCTGGACGTCAACCTCACCGCTAAGGACCTGAGCAGCGCCGGTAAGCATTGGTCGCGCCTGGCCCTTACTAGCGAGGGGCGGCGGGGCGCCCATCAAATCAAATTGGCTCTGGAAGGCAAGGACGTGCCCACCGCCCGCCTCGGTCTGGACGGCGGATTAGAAGCGGATGGGGACTGGACAGGCCGGGTCACGGAACTGGAGCTAGCGGAACCCCAGGCCGGCCGCTGGCGCATGGACAAGGCGGCCCAACTGACCCTGGGGGTCAACCAGTTGCTGGTGGATTCCCTGTGCCTGACCGGCCAGGGCCGCGTCTGTTTGTCCGCCAAGGGCAATCCCGCTGCCAATTGGCAGGCGTCCCTGCAAGTCCAGGGGCTGTCCGACGCCCAGGTCAAGCAATTTCTGCCCCCCAATCTCAAGCTCACCGCCAAGGCGGGGCTGGAGGCCAACTTCAAGGGCGAGGCGGGCGGCCGCATCAGCGGTAGCGCGGTGGCGGAAATTCCCGAGGGCCGGCTCCAGTTCGAGACCGGCGGCAAGGCCCAGAACCTGACCTTCTCCGGGGCGCGCCTGAAGGCGGAACTGGCGCCCAAGGGGGGTAACCTCGAATTGGCGATTCCCCTGGCGCCCATCGGCGAGGTACAGGGTAACCTGAGCCTGCCCGGCATGAGTTTGGCCAGCCTGGACCCCAAGCGCCAACGCCTGCAAGGGCGGGTGCGGGCGCGGGTGGGGGATCTGGGCTTTTTAGCTGGCATGGTGCCTGCCATATCCCAACCCAAGGGGCGGGTGGAGGCGGATTTCCAGTTGAGCGGCTCGTTGGCGGCCCCCGGTGTCAGCGGTAAGCTGGAATTGCTGGACGCGGCCCTGGACGTGCCTGAAGTGGGGCTCAAGTTGCGGGAGATGCTGGCCCGCATCCAGGCCGACAACCTGGACCGGGTGCGCTACGAGGCGTCGGTGCGCTCCGGCGAGGGCACCCTCAAGCTGGACGGCGAAACCCGGCTGCAAGCCAAGCAAGGCTTCCCCACCGAGGTGCGCATCAAGGGCAACAACTGGACCGCCGCCGATATTCCGGAAGCCCGCCTGCTGATCTCCCCAGACCTCACCTTCAGCCATCGCAGCCAGGGTATGGAACTGACCGGCACCCTGAAGGTGCCGAGTGCCAAGCTCAAGCCCCGCCAGTTGCCCCAGACCGCGAAGAGCGCCTCGTCGGACCTGGTGGTGATGAAAAAGGGCAAGCCGGCTCCTGACCAGGCCAAGGGCCCCAATCTAAAGGCGCGCCTGCGGCTGATCCTGGGGGATGAGGTGGAATTGGACGGCTTCGGCCTCAAGGGCTTTCTGGCCGGCAACCTGGAGGTGATCGACCAGCCCGGCCGGCCGGTGCTAGGTACCGGCTCCCTGAGTATCCGGGACGGTACCTACCGGGCCTATGGACAGGATCTCACCATCGAGCGGGGGCGGGTACAGTTTTCCGAAAGCCCGGTGGACAATCCGGGCCTCGACCTCCGGGCGGTGCGCAAGGTGGACGACATCACCGCTGGTCTGCGGGTTAGCGGCAGTCTACGTAAACCGGAGATGACCCTGTTTTCCACGCCAACCATGGCCCAGAACGCGGTGCTCTCTTACCTGCTCACCGGCCAAGCGCCTAGCGGCAGCGGGGCCATGGGTCTGGCCGCGTCCGCCGCCCTCAGCCACGTCAGCGGCGGGGGTGAAAGTTTTACCGACAAAATTGCCCGCTGGGTGGGTCTGGACGAGTTACGCATGGAAACCTCGGGCAACATGTCCGGCGCCTCCATGACCACCGGCAGTTGGCTGTCGCCTCGGTTGTACGTTCAGTACGTCAACGATCTGACCAACCCAGACCCCAAGCTACGGATTCGCTACAGCCTGACCAAGAAGCTGCAAATCCAGGCGGAATCCGGTCGCGCCCAGGGGCTGGACGTGCTCTATACCATGGAGCGCTAGGCGGGGCGGTGCCCAACTACCGCCCTTGTCCCGGCCGGCAAATGCTTTTAACTTGAAGGCAGCCCCGCCCCGGCGGGGTCGGCCTCCTGTTCTCCCCCCCTGGCCTGCCACCGGAGGAACCCTCCATGTTGGACCTGTTGATCCGCGTTCCCGGACCGGACTTCCTGCTGTATTTCGCGCAACTGGCCGCCCTGGCCATCCTGCTGGGCTGGATTTGGATCCGCCGGGACGGCACCGGCTCCCTGCCGGTGCCCGGCCCCACCCGGCTCGACGCCCGCGCCTTGGCGGCGTTGCGGGGCGGGCGCCAGGGCTTGTTGCACCTGGCCCTGTTGCGCCTGTGGGAGGCGGGACTCATCAAGGCGCGCGGGGGCGCCGACGGCAAGGACCAACTGGTGGCGAACGCATGCCAGCCCCTGCCCACCGACCCCATCGAGACGCTGGTGTATCGGTTCAGCGCCGCCCGGGAGCGGGCACCCGGCGATTACTTTAAGGACAAAAGTCTGCACCGCCAGATCGATCTGGCCGCCAAGCCGGTTTATGACGAACTGGAGCGCCTTCAGTTACGTACCGGCGCAGTCCGCTTGCTTGCCGCCCGGCGGGTTCGCACCTGGGTAGTGCTGGGATTGCTGGCTCTGGGCGGCGCCAAGCTGGTGCTGGGAATCCTGCATGCCAAGCCCATCGGCTTTCTGGTGTTGCTGCTGGCCTTGTCCCTGATCCTGGCTTTGGTGTTGCTCCGGCCACCCCTCACCACCGCCTTGGGGCGGGCCTTTCTGGCCTCCATGCGCCAACGTCTGGCCTGGATGAAGACCAACTCCCGGCCCAATTCGGACCCGGGTTTGGCGGTGGCCCTATTCGGACTGGCAGCCGTGGCCGGCGTGGCCGGATTAATCGGGTTTCACCAGGCGTTCGCCGGTACCGAACGCAACGCCGGTGACAGTTCCGGGGGCTGTGGCGGGGGTGGCTGCGGTGGGAGCGACAGCGGCGGCGGCGATGGCGGTGGCGGCGGAGGGGGCTGCGGCGGTTGCGGAGGCGGTGGCGACTGATGGATTTGGCGGCGACGGTGCCCAGCAGCCTGCTGCTGCAATGGCATATCACCGAGCGCTGTAATCTGCGCTGCGCCCACTGTTATCAGGAGAGTCACGGCGGCGAGGAACTGGACCTGGCCGGATTGCTGGGGTTGCTCAACCAGTTTGAAGATTGGCACGAACGGCTCTGCGGCCGGGCCGGCCGGCGGCTACCGGCCCAGATCACCGTCACCGGCGGCGAGCCCTTCGCCCGCCGGGATTTCTTTGACCTGCTGGAACAATTCGCCGCACGCCGGCAGCGCTTCGGCTTCGCCATCCTGAGCAACGGCAGCCTGATCGACCCGTCGGTGGCGCGGCGCCTCAAGACTCTGGGGCCTCGCTTTGTCCAGATCAGCCTGGAAGGCGAGGCCGCCACCCATGACCAGATCCGGGGTGCTGGCCATCAAGCGCGGGCGTTGGCGGCGATCCGTTGTTTGGCGGACGCCGGGCTCCGCACCCTCGTGTCCTTCACCGCCCATCGGCGCAACTTCCGGGAATTTCCAGCGATGGCCGAGGCCGCCCGCCGCGCCGGTGCCCACCGGGTCTGGGCGGACCGGCTGGTGCCCTGGGGCGAAGGCCAGGCGCTGCGGGATCAGGTGCTCAGTCCCGATGAGACCCGGGAGTTTGTGGGCCTCATGGCGTCGGCCCAGTCGGGCTGGTGGCGGCGCGCGCCCGTGAGCCTGCAACGGGCGCTGCAATTCCTGGGCGCCGGCGACCCACCCTATCGCTGCACCGCCGGTGACAGTCTGTTGGCACTGCAACCCCAGGGGGACCTTTACCCTTGCCGGCGCCTGCCAATCCGCGTCGGCAACCTGCTGGAAACACCTCTGGCGGACCTCTATGACCATAGCCCCCTGCTCCAGTCTCTGCGGGACCGGGCCCGGATACCCGCCGGTTGTGGCGGCTGCTTCTACGCCGAAAGTTGTGCCGGTGGCCTGCGCTGCCTAAGCCATGCTCTGAGCGGCGATCCCTTTCGGGCTGATCCCGGTTGTTGGCGTCAACCGGGTCAAGACAGCCCCAGCACCTGGTTCTGCGGTTGAACCCGGCGCCGGACTAGCCCACCATGCACTGTTTTACCTTTGTCACGCTCAGTACCCATGAGTGATTCCCGGTCCGATCCTCCTCCGTGCCTCGACCCCGAGCCCCTGGCGCCGGGCGCCCGTTTCCAACTGGGGGACCTGCTGGCGGATGGCCAGCTCCATTCCGGGGCCGACCTGGCCCGTCAACTCGGCCTTAGTCGAGCGGCGGTGTGGAAACAGGTGCGGGAACTGCGGCTCCGCCATGGGCTGGACATTCAGGCGGAGCGGGGCCAGGGCTACCGGCTGCGGGGCGGCTGGGAACCCCTGGATGAACAGCGCATCCGCGCCGAATTGGCTCCCGACATCCGGGACCGTCTGGCCGCCATCCAGGTGCACCCAGCCATCGACTCCACCAACGCCTGGCTGATGGCCCAAGCCCGGGCCGGCGCCCCATCCGGAACCCTGTGCCTGGCCGAGCAACAAACCGGGGGCCGGGGCCGCCGGGGCCGGCGCTGGGTATCGCCCGCTGGCGGCAACCTGTACCTGTCCCTGCTCTGGCGTTATACCCTGCCGCCGGCCCGGCTCGGCGCCCTGTCCTTGGCCTGTGGGGTGGCGGTGCTGCGCGCCCTGGAGCGCATCGGCGTCCCCCAAGCCCGCATCAAATGGCCCAACGACCTGCTGTGGGACAATCGGAAGCTGGCGGGCCTGCTGTTGGAGGTGGGGGGCGAAATGGAAGGTCCCAGTTTTGTGGTGGTGGGGGTCGGCATCAATGTGCGGGTGCCGCCGGCGTCCGGGACCGAGATCGACCAACCCTGGTGCCACCTGGCGGAAATTCCTGGCGCTGCGGCAGTGCGCCGCAACCGCCTAGCGAGTGGGGTAGCCAGCGAACTGGTTCGTGCCCTGGAACTGTTCGGCCGCGACGGATTGGCGCCGTTTTTGCCGGACTGGCACCAACGGGACCAGTTACGGGACGCCCAGGTGGTACTGGACCTGGGGACCCGGCGCGTCCAGGGGCGCTGCCTCGGCATCGCCCCCAACGGCGCTTTGCGCCTGGACCTGGACGGCCAGCCCCAGGAATTTCAAGTGGGTGAGGTGAGCCTGCGGCGGGCGGCGGAAGGAGACTGATGGATCTTCTGATCGACATCGGCAATACCAACCTAAAATGGGCGCCATGCCAGGCGCGGCGGTTGGGGCCGGTGGCCAAACTCAGCCACCGCGAGGGTCTCGGCGCCTTGTGGGATGCCTGGCGGGATACCCCAACGCCGGATCGGGTGCTAGTCGCCAACGTGGCCGGCGCGGACCTGGAAGCCGAGTTGGCGCCCATCGTCAGGGGCCGATGGGGTCTGGAACCCGGCCTGCTTCGCACCCAAGCGGCGGCCCACGGCGTGACTGTTGCCTATCCAGACCCGTCTCGCCTGGGTGTGGATCGCTGGTTGACCTTGATCGCGGTACGCCACTTCCATTCCACCCCCGCCCTGGTGGTGGATTGCGGTACCGCCATGACCCTGGACGCCATTGACGCCCAGGGCCGCCATCTGGGCGGGATGATCGCGCCGGGCTTGGGACTCATGCGCCACAGCCTGTTCGCCGGCACCCGCATCCCGGCCGTGTCCCAGATGGATTTTCGGGGACTATTAGGCCAGGATACGGCAGAATGCATTGCCGCCGGCACCCTGCACGCCTTGGCCGGCTTGGTGGTCCGGGTCCAGGCGGGGTTGCGGGCGGAGCGGGGTTGGGAACCCCAAGTGCTTCTCTGTGGCAGCGATGCCGCCCTATTGGCGGGACTGTTTGAATTTCAGACCACCCAGGTCTCCGACTTGGTATTGCAGGGACTATCGGTTTTTTAAGGGCGATGGGCACATGGCGCGTTGGCTGTTTTTTCTCCTTCTGGTGGCGAATTTAGGTGTATTGGTATGGTTTGCCCGCTTTGCCCAGCCCTCTGCCCCCGTGCTGGCGCCCCTGCCCGATGGCGTCCCCACCATCCTGCTGGCGTCGGAATCCCGCACCCGGTCAAGCGCCGACGCCAAGCCAGAGGCCAGCGTACCCGCCGTCCGCGCCGAGGTCCCTAATCGCGGTTCAGTGAGCAGTCGGGCCGGCGAGCCCAGCCAGCCCCAGCCGGAGGCGCCGGAACCGGCGGCCGAGTGCCAGCGCTTCGGGCCCTTCCAGCAGCAATCGGAAACTGCCCAACTGCTATGGGAATTGTCTGAACAGGGCATCACCGCCCAGGTGCAAGTGGTGCAGGACAAACGTCCTTCCGGCTATCTGGTGCTGCTGAAGCCGGACAAGGCGGCGCTAAAGTCTGTGCAACAGAAGCTCCAGGCCGCGGGCATCAGCGATGCCTGGCTGGTCAGCAAGGGCGAGTTCGCCAACGCCCTGGCCCTGGGACTCTTCTCCGACCAAGAATCGGCGGATAAGCGCGCGGCAGAAGTCAAAGGCAAGGGATTTCATCCCAAAGTCGAGCCGCGCCTGCTCGATGATTCCAGTTACTGGCTGCAAGCCGCCTACCCAGCGGGATTTCAGGACCATAAAAAAATCGTGACCCGCATCTATGAGTCGTACCCCCAACTCACCTACCCACCAGCCGCCTGCACAAAAATTGCGAGTCCCTAGCGGTTTGCCTATCATGGCGCCAATCCGGCTGCCGACCGGAGTCAGGTAAGTTTCTCTCCAAGCTGGCGTAGCTCAGTCGGCAGAGCAGCTGATTTGTAATCAGCAGGTCGCGGGTTCGAATCCGGCCGCCAGCTCCATAAAATCAA
>CAZIHO010000071.1:15086-18357 GCA_964538875.1 uncultured Chromatiaceae bacterium | reverse complement strand
GCGCACATGGGCCTCGGCTTCACGGGCGGCAGTGACATCTTCAAGGATTGAAATAAAGTGGGTGGTGATGTTGGAAGCGTCGCAGATTGGCGTAATGGTCTGCCGGAACACGACGGAGGTGCCATCCTTCCGCTTCGCGGCGCGATCCCCGCTCCAGGCCTTACCCTCGGCCATGCCCAGGCGCACCTGTTGGAAAAAGCCGGACTCATCCATGTGGGGTTGCAAGAGCCGGGAAATGGAGCCGACCGATTCTTCCCGGCTGCATCCGGTCATTTTTTCAAAGGCCCCATTTACCCACTGGATGCGCCCCATCTGGTCGGTGATGAACACCCCATTGGCCGCCGAGGACAGCGCAGTTTCCAGCAACATCAAGCGTTCCTGATCGAAGGCCCGCTCGATGGCCACACAAATGCGGGCGGCGATTTCCATGAGCACCTGGACCCGGGCCGGACCCTGGAAATCGGACTCCAAACGCGACGCCAGATTGAAGGTACCGTAAATCTCGCCCCGTAGAATCAAGGGCAGGCTCAACTGCGTCCGCAGGCCGAACAGGTGCGCTTGGCCGCGCCAGGGACCGAAATGAATATCCTCGCTGGCACAGGTCTGAGCCTGGCCGGTACGCACGGCGGTACCGGCGGGTCCCCGCCCCAGGAGTGAATCGTCCCAGCGCTCCCCAATCGCCAGCAATGCGTCCACATAGGCCCCGGCGCTGCCGCCGGACGCGGTGATGGCGAGTTCCCCGCCCCGCATCCGGCGTCCAATCCAGACCGCCGGATAGTCAAAAATGGCCGCCACTTGCCCGCAGATATAGGCCAGTAGACTCGGCTGCTGCCGCCGCGCCAGGATTTGATCGTCAATGGAATGAAACAGCCGTTCTATTTCCACCAGTTGCAATTGATCGGTCACATCGGCGGAATAGACCGATACCGCCCGGACCTTGCCGTCCGCATCGGAAACCGGATACAGATTGACATCGAAATGGCGGCCCTCCAAGACCTCCTGGAACTTGACCGGCCGGCCGTGGCGAAAAACCTCCTCCGCCTTGTCCCGATGACAGGCCGCCACCGGAGCCGCCAGTAACCCATGGTAATTCTGACCGATCAATCCGCCCGCCGGCTGCTTGAGCTGGCGCGCGCCGATTGCATTGATCGCGAGAATCTGCCCCGCTTGATCCAACAGCACGGCGGATTCCTGGTTGGCGTCAATCAGGGAGCGGGTGGTGGCTTCCGCTTCCCGGCGGGCGGTAATATCGCGGGCCACGCCGAGAATGGCCACCGCTGCGCCATGGGACCCCACCAGGGGCGCGGCATGCACATCCAGCCAGCGGTTCCCGCCACCGTTGGGCCCCTGAATCTGGAAATCGAGGGCACCCGGCGCGCCGGCCAGCACCTGTTGGCAGAGGCGATCAAAGGCGGACCGATGATCGGGCGAGATAAAGCTGGGCAGGCCGCGCTCCTTCACCTCGGCCAAGGAGGGTACTCCAAGCAGGTCCAAGCCGGCCCGGTTCATTTGGATCGGCGCACCGCTGGGATCCAGCACGAATACCCACTCTGGCTCGCTATCCAAAATGGTATCCAGAAACTTCTTTTGCTCCCGGATGATCTTCTCGCGGTAGACGGTCAGGGAGACATCCTGAATTTCAACCAGGCAATGAGATACCTCCCCCCCATGGCGCAGTGGCAATACCCGGATGCGCTGCTGAACCCGTTGGTGACTGCCGGTGGGAGTCACCCGGCGAAAAATAGGAAAGGGTGCCTTATTCAGTGATTGGGACAGGAGGGACGGAAAGCCCCGGGACAGGGCATCATGGATCGCGCCCAGGGTTCGTCCACCGGCCAACTCTGGAAACAACTCCACCAGTTCTTTGCCGACCGCCTGCTTCCGGGCGATGCCGGAAACTTGCGCCATCCATAGGTTCCAGCACATGACCTGCTGGCGGGTATCCAGAACCACCACGCCAATATCGAGGCTGTCGATCATGAGGTGCAAAATCTCGAGGCGTGCGTTCCCCTCCCTGTCCAGCACTCCCGAGCTATCAGCTACTGCCATACAAGTTCCAACTTCAATCCACGTCCAAGCCCACGAATCGATCCAGGCTACCAATGAGACCCTGGGTAGAGGGCACATCCATCACGAACGCCATATAGCCTTGGATCGTTTTAGATAGTATGTTGAAGTCGATATAAACCAATAATACGGTTTCCTCCGGACCCTTGACCCCCAAATGCAGGACCTCGGCCCCGGTCCCCATCTTGACCTCGGGCAGGGTCGATGAAAACTCACTCGCGGTGATATTGGCGATGCTACCAATACAGGCATTAAGGACGATATTGCCAATCTCGCTCATGGCTTCCTGTTCCAGCTCGGACAGTTCATCCATCGAATAGGGCTCGCCCAGCATCATGCGCACGATCTCCAGGCTCCGGTCCTCGGGGAACATGAGGATGGCGTCGGTGGAAAAGGGCCCATCGAAATGCTGCACGATCCCGCATACCCGCTTGGTATGGATGTCGTTCAATTGTAGGGTGGCTTCTTCCAGGGACAGAAACTTGAGGGATGGCACCGACAGGGCGATTTCTTCATCACCCAGCCGACTGAGGGCGGCGGCGGCCTGACCGATGCTGATATTGAACATCTCCACCAGGCCATCGAGTTGAATTTCGGTGAGCGAAACCATGAGTTAACCTGTGATAAAGGCGAGGACCCTAGCCACGCTGGCTTCGGTGATTGGCTTTTCCACAAAGGGGACGCCGAGATCATCGGCCCTGCGTTTCAGGCTGTCCTGAATATTGGCGCTAAGCAGCACGATCGTTGCTTGCGGCTGGGTGAGGCGTAATTGTTCCACGGCGCCAAACCCACCCATGCCCGGCATGTTGACATCGACGGTAATCAGGTCGGGCATGGCCTGGGACGCGATTTCCAGGCCTTCCTCGCCAGTAGCGGCTTCCACCACGGCCCAATCCGGATCCCGCTGCAAAATCAATTGCCGAAATTTCATCCGTGACACGCGACTATCATCAATGCACAATACCGTCTTAATCTTATTCATAGGGCCACCGCATACTGATATGGATTGTCAATGCGCCTCCGCCAATTTGACCAACCAGAAAGGCCGGAGCCAGGTAGGGACAACAGCGCCTGGTTTCCCGTTTTGAGGTTGAATAGGTCAATGGTTAATCCATGCCTCGGACACACCGGCACCGCCGAAGATTGGTTTGGTTCAAATTCACCTGGGCCATGCGAGTCAAAGAATGTGCTTGCCATTCGCCAG
>CAZIHO010000071.1:0-14986 GCA_964538875.1 uncultured Chromatiaceae bacterium | reverse complement strand
CGTTGCAGTTAGGTCCCTAGCGCTTGCCGCAGGCTTGGGTGGGTCCGCGCCGCTGTGGCAACCCCTGTGGCCAGGAACGCACCTAGACAACATTTCTTCGCCAACTGCCAAATTGCGCTGCTTTTTTGCCGGGAGCGCCTATGCTTGTAGCAATATGGTAATGGTATAATTGTTCTTTTTATAGGTTTTTTCGGCTTTATTACGACGCAGTAACGTAAGGCGACCCATCATTTCTGGCCGGTTCTCGACCCAGGTCGGGGTCGCCGCCTAGGAGCAGGGCCAGTAGGCCATTGTTTCAGCCAGGTTGTTGCAGTGGACTACGGCGTTCTTAATATTTCGCCGTGTTCAGCAGGGAAGATTTTCGAGGAGATAGGGGATTGTCCAAATGAATTTGACCACAAAACTGCCTGTTGCCGGTTCGGCACTTACCCGTATTTCCCGCTTCGCCCTCATCGGCATCTTGGTGTTGAACTTGCTCGTCATTGGAATTGCCGGGCAGTATCTATATTCCAGTTGGCAGAGGGAAATCGAGCAAGCCTGGACCGACACCCAGAATTTGGCGTTGGTAAATGAACGGGAAATCGCCACTCTTTTTGATGCCATCGACACCCTGTTACGGAGCGTAGCCCACGACTACAACCGACATCCAACGAATGCGAATCCCGCTTTGGAGCTATGGAAAGCACTAATAAAAGAAGATAGCTTTTATCTGCCGTCTGCAGGAGAACTGCACCTTGCGGATGCCCTGGGTACCATCAACCTAGGACCCCAGGGAGAAGCGGAACAGAACGTCAGTATTGCCGACCGGGACTACTTTGTATTTCATCGGGATCATCCCGATGCGGAAATGCTGATTTCGCAGCCGATCTTCACCCGGGTTTCCCGGCAATGGGCCCTGGTGTTCTCACGGCGCCTCAATGACCGGCAGGGTAGCTTCGCCGGCTTGGTCATGGTGTCCCTTCCCCTCACCTATTTCCAGGGGCATTTTGCCTCATTGAAGCTTGGGCGACAGGGTTCTATTAGTCTGCGGGACCGGGAACGGAGGCTGATCTATCGCTACCCGGAACTTCCTGGGGGCGGCCAGTTGGGGTCCACCCGCATCGCCGATGAATTTAGCGCCGCGCTGCAACAAGACCCCACCCGCGGGAGCTATCGAGCCGGTACCACCTGCTTTGATGGCGTGCGCCGAGTCCATAGTTTTCGGCGCAATGATCGCCATGGTTTTTATATCAACGCCGGCATAGCCGAGGATGATGTTCTGGAAAACTGGCGGGGCCACCGTTCCCGGGCCATCCTCATCCTATCGATCCTGGTCGTCATCAGCGCCGGGTTCCTCTGGTATCTGCGCAAGAGTCTGGTGTTACATGAACAGGCGTTGCAACAGCTAAGCGAGGGTGAAAGCCGCCTCCGGATCATCTCCTCACTGACATCGGATGTGTTGTTCTGCTGCAACCGGGACCACGAGGGTTTGTTCCGTATTGACTGGCTGGCCGGCGATACCCAGACGGTGTTCGGGCGTACCCCAGAGGAAATGGCGGCCCTGGGCTGTTTCCGGTGCCTGGTGCCCGCCGAGGACCAGGGGCTGTTCTTCGACCACATTACCAACTTGGCGCCCGGCGAATCCAGCGACCTGGAATTGCACGTCACCCACCGGGATGGCTCGCTACACCTGGTGCGCTCGGTGGCCCAAGTGGAAATGATCCCCGGGTCAGGGGGGCACCGGCTGTTCGGGGCGCTCCAGGACATCACCCAACGCCGGAAAAATGAGCAGGCGCTGGAGGACAGCCGGCAGCGCCTGACTCGCCTGGTCGCCTCCAGCCCGGACTGGATTTGGGAAGTCAATGCGGACGGGGTCTATACCTTTTCCAGCCCCAGGGTCACCGACATCCTGGGCTATGCGCCAGAGGAAGTGCTGGGCCGGACACCCTTCGATCTCATGCCGCCGGACGAAGCCCTGCGCTTGGGCGTCCTGTTCGCCCGGTTGGTCAAGGAACGGGCGGACATCGTGGCACTGGAAAACGTCAATCTACATAAGGATGGCCGCCCGGTGGTGCTGGAAACCAGCGGTGTACCTGTGCTGGACGACCAGGGTGAGGTACTCGGCTACCAGGGCATCGACCGGGACATCAGCGAACGCAAGCAGACCGAGCAACGGCTCAAGCAAGCCTTGAACCAGGCCGAACAGGCGGCTAAGGCCAAGGCTGAGTTTCTGGCCCACATGAGCCACGAAATCCGCACCCCCATGAACGGCATCCTAGGCTTGGCGGAACTGGCGCTGCGATGCACCCAGGAACCCGGCACCCGCGACTATCTGGACAAACTCCACCAGTCTGGCACCTATCTGATGCGGCTCCTGGATGACATCCTGGACTACTCCAAGATCGAGGCCGGGGGCCTGCGCCTGGAACTGGTCCCGGTCGACCTGGAGCGACTGTTGACCCGCCTAGCCAGCCTGTTTTCCCCGGTCGCGGCGCTGAAGGAGATCAACCTGTGCATGGCGGCCGATCCGGACGTGCCCCGCTGGCTGCAGGGCGATCTGCTGCGTCTGGAGCAGGTGCTATCTAACCTGCTCGGCAATGCCCTCAAGTTCACCGACCGGGGTGAGGTCAAGCTGCAGGTGACCTGCCTGGGTCAGGACGGGGGCCAAGCGCGGCTCCGCTGGGAAGTGACGGATACCGGCATCGGCATGGACCAGGCCACCCAGGCGCGGCTGTTCTCGCCCTTTACCCAGGGCGATGGCTCCATCGCCCGCCGCTTTGGCGGCACCGGCTTGGGGCTCAGCATCAGTCTGCGCCTGGCCCACCTGATGGGCGGACAGTTGTGGGTGGACAGCCAGCCAGACAGCGGCAGCCGCTTTATTCTGGAATTGCCACTGGACATTGCCGAGCCAGGCCCCCAGTTCCCGGAGCCCGCTCTTGCTGCCCCGCCCAACCTGGCGGGACGCCGGGTGTTGGTGGCGGAGGATCATCCCATCAATCAACAGGTCATCGGCGATATGCTGCGCCTGCTGGGGGTTCGGGTCAGCATCGTCCAGGGCGGACGGCAGGCCCTGGATTACCTGGCCCAGGCGCCGGTGGACCTGGTGTTGATGGACATCCAAATGCCGGACATGGACGGACTGACCGCGACCCAGGAACTGCGGCGGCACCCGGACTGGGCCAACCTGCCGGTGATCGCCCTCACCGCCGGCGTGACTCAAGCGGAACGGGAGCGCATCCGTGCGTCCGGGATGAACGACCTGCTGGCCAAGCCCCTGACCCTTGCCGCCCTGACCGCCCTGCTGCAACGCTGGTTACCAACGGAAGCGGCGCTCCCGGATCAACCTACCGGGGCATCGACCCCGTCCCAACCGGGTCTGGCCGTGCCCCGCCCCGGCCTGGCGCCGCCCTTGCAACTGCCCGGCTTCGATTTGACCGACCTCAAGGCGGCGATGGACCAGGACCGGCTGCTGGACCTGCTGCGCCATTTCGCCCAATCCACCCCCACGGATCTGGCGGCGGTTCAGCAGGCCCTGGAGCGGGGGGATGCGGCGGCGGCCGGGCGGAGCCTCCATCGGCTCCTGGGTGCCGCCAGCATTCTGGGCGCCACCCGCGTGCGGGCCGCCGCCGTACGCCTGTCCAAGGACTTGCGCGAACCGCAACCAACGGAGACCGGCTTGGCACTGCTCACCGAGGCCCTTGAGGATGCGGTCGCCCACATCCAGGCGTTGCCGGAATACGCCGATGGATCCCAAGCCCCGGTTCCTGCGGCCTGTTCCCTGGGGGCGGGACGCTTGGAAGCCGAGCTAAGGACCCGCCTGAACCAGGGGATTTGGGTATCGCGGGGACTGCTGGAGGCATGGGGCGCCGCCCTGCCGGTCCAGGAACAGGTCCGCTACCAGGTCCTAAAACGGGAGCTTGACCGCTTTGATTACCGGGCCGCCGCGCAACTCCTGGGGCCGCCGCCCCCGGACGCCCCGTTGCCGGCGGCCGGCCCGGCCGATGAACCGCCGACGCTGTTGATCGCCGACGATGACCCCACCGCGCTGCGCTATCTGGGCGAGTCCTTGCAGGGCAAGTACCGGGTCAAGATTGCCACCCATGGTCAGGAGGCCCTAGCGGCGGCGCTCCGGGAACCCAGGCCCGATCTGATCCTATTGGACCGGATGATGCCCGGCATGGACGGCGGCGCGGTGTTTGACGCACTCAAGCGGGACTCTAGCCATCCGGATGTGCCGGTCATCTTCATCACCGAACAGACCGATACCGCCAGTGAAACCGAGGCGCTGGCCCAGGGCGCGGTGGACTACCTGCGCAAGCCGGTCAACCCGGAGTTGCTCCGCGCCCGCATCGCCCTGCATCTGGAACTGCGGCGTGGCACCCTGGCCTTGCAGGCTAGCTTGGCGGAGACCCGCCGCGCCCAGGACTCCCTCGCCCACCTGGCCCACCATGACCCCCTCACGGACCTCGCCAACCGCTCCCTGTTCTTTGAACTTTTGACCCAATACCTGGCCCTGGCGCAACGCCAGGGGGGCCGGCTGGCGCTGCTGTTCATTGACCTCGACCGCTTCAAAGAGATCAATGACAGGCATGGTCATGGGGTCGGCGACCGGGTGCTGCAACAGGCCGCGCAACGCATGTTAGCCTGCGTCCGGGCGGCGGATATGCTGGGCCGCATCGGCGGTGATGAATTCTTGGCGCTACTGCCGGACGCCACCGATGACGATAGCGTGCTCGGCGTGGCTGAACGGATCCGGCGGGCCTTGCGGGAGCCGTTCCTGGTGGATGATCTGCGCCTGTCCCTGTCATCCAGCATTGGCGTGGCCTTCTATCCGGAGCATGGCCAAGAGCCCTTGGAACTCATCAAACAGGCGGACTTTGCCATGTACCGGGCCAAGGATCTGGGCCGGGACCATATTCAGATGGGCCCGCCGGGGGTTGGCCAGTCATGACCGATGGGTGCTCCAGATGCCGGCCGTCAAGTCCCGCCAGACGCTCCACCGGGTTTGCGCATCCTCGGGAGCATTTGCGGTTGCCGCTCGTTGCCTCAGTCGCAACAACAGGTGATTTCTGATCGATACAAAATCACCGACTCATGGGCAGCGAACGGCTCGTCTCACTTTGGAACCCGAAACTTACCCACCAATCCTACGGGATCTGACATCTAGTGGGCAGGCCGAACATCAAGATCCTCTCCATACGGATTAAGCGATTTATTTTCACACAGCCCCAAAAAAATGACGAGACGGGCTCCCGGAGGGAACCTACTTGAGCGATCCCCTTTCTACTCTGCGCGGCGCGGGTAACCAACAAGGTTATCGACGGCACCCTCGCTTCTTGGCCTGCGGCGGTATTTCCTAAGTTAGAATAGCCGCCAGCTTTACTGGCCCGATGCCGAGGTTGCCCTTGTCGCGCCCGCGCCGCCTGTTCCCATCCCGCCCCAGCGGCCGCTGGTTGGCCTGGATCCCAGTGATTCCCCTACTCGCCTTGGCTATTTGGGCTGCCGATCAGTCCTGGCCACCTCCAGACGGCGCCCAGTTGGACTATTCCACGGAAATCCAGGACCGGCACGGCGAACCCCTGCGTCTCTACACCACCCAGGACGGCTACTGGCGCCTGCCGGTGCAGATCAAGGAACTGGATGCCCGCTTTCTGGACCTGCTGTTCGCCTACGAAGACCGTCGCTTTCCGAGCCATTCCGGGGTCGATCCCCTGGCGCTGGCCCGGGCCGCCACCCAGGCGCTGCGGGAAGGCCGCCTGGTTTCTGGCGGTTCCACCCTGACCATGCAGGTGGCCAAACTATTGGAACCCCGCCCCCGCACCCTCGGGGCCAAGCTGCGGGAAATGCTGCGCGCCTGGCAATTGGAGCGGCGTTTGAGCAAGGATCAGATCCTGTCCCGGTATCTGGAGCTGGCGCCCTACGGAGGCAATCTTCAGGGCGTCCGCGCTGCCAGCCGCTTCTATTTCGGTAAGGAACCCCACTACCTCACCCTGGCCGAAGCGGCACTGCTGGTGGCCCTGCCCCAGTCACCGGAACGCCGCCGGCCGGACCGCCATCCCCAAGCGGCGCTGCAAGCCCGGAATCAGGTGCTAGAGCGCCTGGCCGGAACCGGGGTACTGACCCTGGAGGACGCCCGCCAAGCCCAGGCCCAACCCCTGGGCGCCAACCGGGCCGCACCGCCCCGCCAGGCTCCCCACCTGGGCGACCGGCTGCGCCTGGCGCTGGGCCCGCTGCCCCTGATCCGTACCAGTCTGGACGGCCGCCTGCAACGCCGGCTGGAAGGGCTGTTGGGCCGTCACCAACAGTCCCTGCCGGACGGCGTGACCCTGGCTAGCCTGATCCTGGACAACGCCAGCGGCCAGGCCCTGGCCTACGCCGGTTCCGGGGAATACCTGGCCAGCAGCTTCCCCGGCCAGGTGGATATGGTGGCGGCGGTGCGCTCGCCGGGTTCCAGTCTCAAGCCCTTTCTGTATGGCCTGGCGTTCGACGCCGGCCTGTTGCACCCGGAAACCCTGATCGGCGACCGCCCCGGCCCGGTGGATGGTTACGCGCCCCTCAATTTCGACAAGGCGTTCCGGGGTGACCTGCGGGTACGGGACGCCCTGCGTGCGTCCCGCAACATTCCGGCCGTGCGGGTGCTGAGCCGGGTCGGGCCGAGCCGGTTTCTCGCCACCCTGGAACAAGGCGGCGCCCGCCTGCGTCTGCCCAAGGGCAACCTCCGGCCCGGCCTGCCGCTGGCCCTGGGCGGCGTCGGCATTCGCTTAGAAGACCTGACCCGTCTGTATGGGGGCCTGGCCCGGCAGGGTGCCAGCCTGCCGGTACGTTATCTAGCGGATGAACCGGCCGCCGCGCCGGTCCAATTCCTGTCGCCGGTGGCCAGTTGGTATCTCACCGATATTCTGGTGGGCTCATCCCTGCCCCAGGGGTTCGTGCTGGGCGGGCGCAAGCTGGCGTTCAAGACCGGCACTTCCTACGGCTTTCGGGATGCTTGGGCCATCGGCTACAACGCCACCCACACCGCTGGCGTCTGGCTGGGCCGTCCGGACGGGGGTTACACCAGCGATCTGACCGGCTTGCAAGCGGCGGTGCCGGTGCTGATGCAACTGTTCGACTTGCTGCCCCCGGACGGCGTGGAACCCCTGCTGCGCAACCCGCCGGACGGCGTCCTGCGGGTCAGCAACGCCCAGTTGCCCCCCCATCTGCGCCTGTTCGACCTGGGCTTGACCCGCTCCCAACGGGCCGATCCGGAGCCGGGCCCCCGCATCCTCTATCCCCCGGACGGCAGCCAGGTGGAACTGAGCAGGGGCCCGGAAGCCGGCGTCCAGGTGGAAGCCCAGGGTGGAGAACCGCCCTTCCATTGGCTGGTGGACGGCCGCCTTCTGGGTAGCTCTGACCTGCGCCGGCTGGACTGGCGCCCGGCGGCGGCGGGTCCCGCCCAACTGACCCTCATCGACCAACGGGGCCGATCCCATGGGGTTCGCGTGGACGTGCGCTTGCCCGCCCCCCCGCCCTTGACGGAAGTCATGTCCACCGCGCCGGCCGCCGGCCACAATGGGCGCGATCTAGGCGCCGGAGCATCCCCATGAGCCCCCCATTCCAGGACCCCCAACCCGAACCAGACTTTGCGGAATTGGAACTGTCGGACCAGGACATCCTGGCCGCCATGCGCCAGATACCCGGCTATCTGGATGTAACCACCGGCGATTTCCGGGAAATCTACCACTTGGCCCACCGCCACGCCCTGGCGCGCCAGTTTGGCGCCATCCGCGCCGGCCGGCTGATGCGCACCGGCATCGAGCCGCTGGGGCCGGACCTCCCCATGGTCCAGGCAGCGCGAATCATGGCCAGGCAAGCCCTGAAAAGCCTGCCGGTGGTGGAGGGAGGACGGGTGATCGGCATGCTCACCGAAACCGACTTTCTGGGCCGCCTGGGCTCCCGCACCTTTCTGGGATTGCTGACGCGCCTCCTGGACGACGGCGGACAACTTCAGCACCAGTGCCGGGACACCCAGGTGTACCAGGCCATGACCCAGCCGGCGGTGACGGTGCCGGCAGACGCGGATTTCCGGGCTATTCTGGCCGCCTTCCAATGCCATCCCGGCCGCTCCATGCCGGTGGTGGATGACCAGGGCCACCTATTGGGGCTTCTGGCCCGCAAGGAGTTTTTGACCGTGCTGCATCCGGGTGAAGCCCTATGAACTGGCGCGACTATTGGTCCAAGATGCTGGGAACCCGCCAGGCCAGCCCACCCCCGGTCAGTCGCGGGGAAATCCTCTGGTCCGGCCTGGGCGGCTTTGTCGGCATGGCCGTCATCGCCTGGGTGGAGACCCTCTGGTTGGCGGATCAGGACCTGCACCTGATGATCGGCTCATTCGGCGCCTCGGCGGTGCTGGTATTCGGCGCCATCCGCAGCCCCCTGGCCCAGCCCCGCAACCTGATCGGCGGACATTTTCTATCCGCGCTGGTGGGCGTGGCCGCCTACCAACTGGCCCAGCCCCTGCCCTGGCTAGCGGCGTCCCTGGCAGTGGCGGGTGCCATCAGTGTCATGCACGCCACCCGCACCCTGCACCCGCCGGGCGGAGCCACCGCGCTCATCGCCGTCATCGGCTCGGAACATATCCACCGCCTCGGCTGGTGGTACCCCCTGATGCCCGTCACCCTAGGCGTCCTGATCCTGCTGCTGGTCGCTTTGCTGTTCAATAACCTGGCGCCGGACCGGCGCTATCCGGAAATTTGGTGGTAATCATCCGCCACCCCTAGCGGCATCGGTGGGCACCTGGGCCGGCCCGTCCAAGGCGCGCGCTCTGCTCCTAGGGCCGCTCAACCCGGATCCATCAGCGCGGTCCGCCCCTGACCCGGTGGAACGCCCGGCAGGGGCGCAACCATCCCCGACAACCCTGGGTTGGCGCCCGCTGGATCGCCATCCGGCGGGCCGGCCGGGGCCGGACACTCAGACCCCCTGCTGGGGCTAGCCGTCTGATCGCGGTTCGCGCCCCTCCCCAGACACCCCCCAGGACTCCCCCCGGCAGATCCAGGGCGGGGTGCTCCTTCCCTGTCGCCGATCCCTGGAGCGCAGGCGCTGAAACCGGAATTATCCCGGAAACCCAACGCCGTTTTGGGATTGAAAAAATTTAGAACCCCTGACTTAATGACAAAAATATTAAATTAACGATTGTTAATGGTGATGTAATAGGTGCTGACTATAGTTTGGGCATTGAAAATACCCAACTGGTGAGGAACTCAATGAATACTCGACGCACCTTTCTGACCAGCCTAATGACTGCCGCGCTGACCACCTGGGTCATGGGCACGGCCGCCGCCGCCGACATCACCGGCGCCGGCGCCACCTTTCCGTACCCCCTGTACGCCAAGTGGGCCGAGGCCTATAAAAAAGAAACTGGCATCGGCCTGAACTACCAGTCCATCGGCTCGTCGGGCGGCATCAAGCAAATCCGCGCCAAGACCGTGACCTTCGGCGCCACCGACGCCCCGGTCAAGGGGGAGGAACTGGATAAGGACGGCATGATTCAGTTCCCAGCCGTTATCGGCGGCACCGTGCCGGTGGTGAATCTGGATCGGTTCAAGCCTGGCGAACTGCGCGTGAGCGGCCCGGTACTGGCCGAGATGTTCATGGGCACCATCACCCAATGGAATGACCCCAAGCTGGCCGCGCTGAATCCGGACAAGAAGCTGCCTGACGACAACATCACGGTGGTGCACCGCGCCGATGGTTCGGGGACTACCTTCAACTTCAGCGACTACCTGACCGCCGTGAGCAAGCCCTGGGCCGATCGCGTCGGCAAGGGGGCTGCCGTCAAGTGGCCAGCTGCCTCGTCCGTGGGTGGCAAAGGCAACGAAGGCGTCGCCGCCAACGTCAACCGCGTCAAGGGCGCGTTGGGTTATGTCGAATACGCCTACGTCAAGAAAAACAACATGAACTTCCTGCAATTGCTGAACGCCGACGGCAAGTACGTCAGCCCCGACGATAAGACCTTCGCCGCCGCCGCTGCGAGTGCCGACTGGTTCAGCGTCCCCGGCATGGGGGTGTCGATGGTCAATGCCAAGGGTGCCGAGAGTTGGCCCATCAGCACCGCCTCGTTCATCCTGATGTACCGGCAGCCGGAAGATAAGGCCGCCGCCGCCGCGGCGCTCAAGTTTTTCGACTGGGCCTTCAGCAAGGGCAAGGATCTGGCCGCCGAGCTGGATTACGTGCCGCTGCCCGATGCCCTGACCGCCCAGATCCGCGCCAAGGTTTGGAGCCAGGTCGCCCGTTAAGGAGCAGGCCCGCCTATACCTGGAACGTCTACCGGGCTAACGGCAAGGCATCCTGGGCCGGGGCGGATACCAGACCCGGCAGCGCTGGCTGGACCTTGCACCGGCCCGGTCTGTCCTAGAGGAGACCCGATCATGAGCGTAGGAATTAGCCTGACCACGCCCTTGGTGGCAGCGGCGGCCCAGCCTGGCATAGGTTTGATCGCACGCCGGCAGCGACTCCAGGATTTCTGGTTTCACCGCGTCACCCAACTCTTTTCGCTGCTGGTGCTGGTGGCCTTGCTGGGCATCATCGTCTCTCTGTTCATCAGCGCCTGGCCCGCATTCCACAAATTCGGTGCCGGGTTTATCTGGACCGTCGAGTGGGACATCATCAACGAGGACTTTGGTGCCGCCATTGCCATCATGGGCACCCTCGCCAGCGCCAGCATCGCGCTGGTGATGGCGGTGCCGCTCGCCTTCGGCATCGCCCTATTCCTGACCGAAACCTGCCCGGCCTGGCTGCGCCGCCCGCTGGGCACCGCCATCGAGTTGCTGGCCGCCGTGCCCTCGATCATCTATGGCATGTTCGGCCTGTTCGTATTCGCGCCCCTGTTTGCTGATTATGTACAGATGCCGCTGCAACAGATGTTGGGCGGTATGCCATTGATCGGCTTCCTGTTCGGCGGTTCCACCAACGGCATGGGGATCCTGGCCGCCGGGATTGTGCTGGCCTTCATGGTGCTGCCGTTCGTCGCCGCCGTGATGCGCGATGTGTTCGAGATCGTGCCAGCGATCCTGCGGGAATCGGCTTACGGCCTAGGCTGCACGACCTGGGAAGTGGTGCGCCGTGTGGTGCTGCCCTACACCCAAAAGGGCGTGATCGGCGGGATCATGCTGGGGCTGGGTCGCGCCCTGGGGGAGACCATGGCGGTCACCTTCGTGATCGGCAATGCCAACCGGATGCCGACTTCCCTGTTCTCGCCCGGCACCTCGATCGCCTCCACCCTGGCCAACGAATTTGGCGAAGCCGCCGATTTCCACATCTCCGCCCTATTCGCGTTGGCCTTCCTATTGTTTGTCATCACCTTCCTGGTGCTGGCGCTGGCCAAGTGGATGATCGCCCGTACCGAGCGGGCCAAGGGGCTGTGAACATGGCCATCAACCAGAAACTTTACCGTCGCCGCCAGTTCTCCAACCGCCTCGGCTTGAGCCTGTCCATGGGCTCCATGCTGCTAGGTCTGGCGGTGTTGTCCTGGATCCTGTTCGTGCTGCTGGCCAACGGGGTGGCGGCATTGGACGCCAACCTGTTCACCCAGGACACGCCGGCCCCCGGCACCGAGGGTGGTGGTTTGCGCAATGCCATCGTTGGCAGTCTGATGATGGTCGGTTGCACCCTGCTGCTGGCCACGCCGGTGGGCATCCTGGCCGGCGTCTATCTGGCCGAGTACGGCGACACCAGCAAGACGGCCGAGCTGACCCGCTTGGTCACCGACATCATGCTGTCGGCCCCTTCGATCGTGCTGGGCCTGTTCGTCTATGCCATCGCCGTGGCGACGGCCGGGGGTTTCTCCGGCTGGGCCGGCACCCTGGCACTGTCGTTGATCGCGGTGCCGGTGGTGGTGCGCACCACCGAGAACATGCTGCGGCTGGTGCCGGGCAGTCTGCGGGAGGCCGCGTTCGCCCTGGGCGCGCCACGCTGGAAAGTGGCGACCCTGGTCACGCTGCGCGCCGCTAGGAGTGGCGTCATGACCGGCTTGCTGCTGGCGGTGGCCCGCATCAGCGGCGAAACCGCGCCCCTGCTGTTCACGGCATTGAATAACCAGTTTTTCAGCATCGACATGAGTAAGCCGATGGCCAACCTGCCCGTGGTCATTTTCCAATTCGCCATGAGCCCGTATGAAAACTGGATTCGTCTTGCCTGGGCCGGCGCATTGTTGATTACCCTGGCGGTGCTGGTGCTCAACATCATCGCCCGTGTCTTCTTCCGGGACACGACACCCCGCTGAATACCCATCCCGACCGAGGCAAACCCATGCCCACCACCACGACCTCCCCCAAGAATGCGATTGAAGTACGCCAGCTCGATTTTTATTACGGCCAGTTCCAAGGCCTCAAGGGCGTGACGATCGACATTGCCGAGCATAAGGTGACCGCCTTTATCGGCCCATCCGGCTGCGGCAAGTCTACCCTGCTGCGGGCACTGAACCGTATGTATAGCCTCTACCCCGGCCAACGGGCCGAAGGGCAGATTTATTTCTACGGCGAAAACATCTTGAACCCCAAGCAGGACCTAAATCTGCTGCGCGCCCGTATCGGCATGGTGTTCCAGAAGCCGACACCCTTCCCGATGTCGATCTACGACAACATCGCCTTCGGCGTGAAGCTCTACGAGAACCTCGGCAAGCCCGAGATGGACCAGCGGGTCGAATGGGCCCTAACCAAGGCGGCCCTGTGGAAGGAAGTGAAGGACAAGCAACACCAGAGCGGCCTTTCCCTGTCCGGGGGTCAACAGCAGCGCCTATGCATCGCCCGCAGCGTGGCGGTCAAGCCCTCGGTGTTGCTGCTGGATGAGCCGACCTCGGCGCTGGATCCCATTTCCACCGGCAAGGTGGAGGAACTGGTGCATGAACTCAAGCAGGACTACACCATCGCCATCGTCACCCACAACATGCAGCAGGCGGCACGCTGTAGCGACTACACGGCCTATATGTACCTGGGCGAGCTGATTGAGTTCGGGGCCACCGAGCAGATTTTCGTCAAACCGATGCGCACCGAGACCGAGGATTACATCACCGGCCGCTTCGGCTGAGGGTTGATACAACCGGCCCGCCAATGGGCCTGAGCCGGCATGGCCCGGCGCGGCGGCCAGCCGGGGCCGGATTCTTCTAGCCCAGGGTAGCCCCCGGATACCACCGGAACGGCCGATCCCCACCCAATCCACTGGAGACTCAACATGGGCGACAAACACCTCTCAAGTCAGTTCGACGCCGAACTCGACGGGATTTCCACCCAGGTGCTAGAGATGGGCCGGCTGGTCCAGTCCCAACTGGGTCAAGCCGTCCAGGCACTGGTCAACCTGAGCATGGAGAACGCCGTGCAGGTACTGGAAACCGAAAAACGAATTGACCAGATCGAGTTGAACATCGATCACGCCATTGTCTCCACCATCAGCCGGCGCCAGCCCACCGCCTACGACCTGCGATTCTTGATGGCCATCTCCAGAATGACCCAGAACCTGGAACGGGCGGGGGACGAAATTGCCCGGGTGGCGCGCATGGTCAAGTCCATCATCGACAGCGGATCGCCCCGCTCGCTGCCCATATCCGAGCTACGGCTAGCGGCCGAATTGGCCGCGGACCTGCTGCACAAAAGCCTGGAATCCCTCGCCCGGCTGGATACGGCGATGGCGCTGGCGATCATCAAGGAAGACGACGCCATCGATGGGGAGTACAACGGGTTTCTGCGCAAACTCATCACCTACATGATGGAAGATCCCCGCACCATCTCCCCCAGCCTGGACCTGCTGTTCCTGGCCAAGGCGCTGGAGCGCGTCGGCGACCATGCCAAGAACATCGCCGAACAGATCATTTACATCGTCAAGGGCGAGGACGTGCGGCACATTCCCATGGCCAGCCTGGCATCCGTGGCCGGATAAGGTTCTCCCGTCCAAGATCGGGCGTCAGGCTCAAGCGGGTTTGGTTTGACAAAGGCTATGTCTGCGTTAAGTGTTGGTTTGAACTATTTTTTTGGTATAGGAAGAGGATTTTTGCGGAACCCGATACGCATAGCAGAGTTCCCTATCGGGTTATCCCAAGCTGAAGAGTTGACACCTTCTCAACGCCAGCCAGCGATTGAGCGCCTAAGTTGGAAACGGGAAACCGACGGGGCCATGGGCGCGGTTGCCGGTCATGCTCCCGCCTGTCCAAGGTGCCAGCATACCCCGTGCGGCCGGTGGGGCAATGCGCACGAACTCCCCCGCTATCGCTGCGGTGCCTGCGGCAGGACCTTTGATGCGCTGACCGGGACGCTGTTGTCCCGGTTACGACACCGAGACCACTGGTCAACCTATGCCCAGCCATTATCGCCGGCGAGACGGTTCGGGCAGCGGCACGGCGTTGCGGTGTGCACAAAAACACCGCCTTTCGGTGGCACCACCGGTGCCTGAGCCAACGGTCCGAAGCCAAGCCGTCGCATCTGCGCGGCATTATCGAAGCGGACGAGACCTACTTCCTGGCCTCGTTCAAAGGCCGCCGCAATCTGCCCCACCCCGCACGCAAACGGGGCGGCAAAGCGACTCAGCGGCGACTGTCAGCAGAACAGATCCCGGTGTTGATCGCCCGCGACCGGACCTCGGCGGCGACCGATGCTGTTTTGCCGCACGCCACTACCCAGGAGGTAGGGGCTGTCTTGGCGCCGATCTTGGACCCGGATGCCGTCCTGTGCTCCGATGGCAGCGCCGTCTATGCGTCCCTGGCCAAGCAACTTCGTATCGCTCACCGGCCCGTCAACCTCAGTGCCGGGATACGCGGGGTTGCCAAGGCCTACCCCATTCAGAACGTCAACGCCTACGGCAGCCGGTTGAAAGGATGGATGGTCCGCTTCCACGGGGTCGCCACCCAATACTTGCCCAATTACTTGGGATGGCGTCGATGCCTCGAACGATTCGGAACCCTGCTTTCTCCATCCCTGGTTCTCACACAAGCCGTCCGGGTGCCAAAGATTGACCAACTCTTAACGCAGACATAGCCATTACT
>CAZIHO010000070.1:14581-18510 GCA_964538875.1 uncultured Chromatiaceae bacterium | reverse complement strand
TTTTCTGAGCTGCCTATGCGGCAGTGAACTAGACCATCCTAAACCTAACCAACTGATTGTTAAAGAGCTTACCCGGTCTTGACGGCTTGGACCCTTTTTTGGGGCGGTACGCCAAGTGGTTGATTTCACTGGGCGTCCGCCGGGCGGTTGGAAAAAGGGTCAAAACCAGGGAACGGTGGCCGTGGCGCTTAGGCCGTAGTAGCTGAAGCCGCCGGGAAGGGGTTGGTTACCCGGTGGCCCGTGTTCTATGAACAGCCGGAAGGTCTGCCCGGTGCTCTGGCTGCGGATGGTCACAAACGGGAGATCTAGGCGTTCCGCGTTTTGGCTGGGAAAGGCGGCTTGGGCTGCGGCTTGGTCGTTGCCGTGGCGTTTTAGCCAGCGGCGGCGTAGCCGCTCTGGGTTGCTTTTGGCTTGTACGCGCCGCACCAGGCAATGGGCGGCTCCGGCCGGAACTGGCGCCGGTGGTTGGGTGCGGACGTGGTCCCGCATGCCCTGTAGCCAGTCTAGGGCCATGAGGTGGTCCAGTTGTTGGCCGGTGCCATGGAGTCTTAGCCGTTCGCCGAGGGAGGGGGGCTTGGCCGCCCAGTCTGGAAAGCTGACACCGAGGCTCCTGCTACCCAACTGGACCAGCGCCCGGTGCAGTTTGGTAAATAGAGTGTTCATAAAAAAGTGAGATTCAATCTCGGGATCCGGCAATAGTTGGATGTCCAGGTAATGGTCCATGGGGCCTATTCCTTTTCGGACGCTCCGAATACGCCGCCCCGGATGAGGTTGGCCATGACGAAGTGCTGTTGCTCGGGGGCTGGCGCTTCGTCCTTCAAGACCCAGCGGTCCAGCAGGGTATAGAAGTCCATCTTTTGTTTGGGCTGCCGGTAGGCCTTGCCTTGGGATGTGACGGAGCCGTAGGGCTCCACGGCAATGGGTCCCAGGCCGTCGTCGGCGTCCGGATACCAGGTGTCGATGGTGCGTAGGGCGTTGCCGATTTTTTGGCTGTGCATGGCGGCGATATCGCCCACCTGGTACAGGGTCTTACTTTTTTGGCCCTTGCCCCGTTCGCCCTTGTCGAGGATCAACTCCTGGGAGGGGTAAACCTCCTGACCATCCCCCATGCGGGCGAATGCGATGATTTCCAATAGGACGAAGGCCTGGCCCGCCAGGCCTTGCTCGATGACGGCTGCCAGTTCCCTGAGGTTGGCGCCCGCTGCTGGCGTGGGGATGAAGTCCCGCAGCGAGAGGCTGAGGGCGTCAAAGGTCCAGGTTGCGGCCGGTTTGCCAGTTTGGAGGTGGCGCACTTGGACTTCGATTTGCTCCGCGCCCGTGCGGTTGCGCCACAGGAAGCGCCCATTGGCGAGGTTGAAGGCATAGCGCTGGGCGAGGTCCCCAAATCCTTGGGAGTCCCGGTATTGCTGAACCGTGTCGCGCAATTTGACCTGGTAGCCCCCATCGTTGCAGGCGGACGGGGTACCGGCGCCACCCAGGATGCGCAGGGTGAAGCGGATGCGCAAGGTATCAGTGCCGGTGGGCAGGGTGGCCACGTCCACGGTTTGCAAATTGGGCGCTTGGATGGCGGCGTCCAGCTTACCCGCGTCCTGCTCGCCGGCCTTGAGGCGGTTGGAGATGGTGCCGCGCACGGATTTTTCGCGGATTCCAATCGGGAGCCAGGCGTCGGCCTGGTCCCGTTGCTCCCAGCGGCCTGCGTGGAGCAGGGCGTCGGACGGATCCAATTTGCGCTCGAAGGCCAGTACGGAGGCGGTCTTGAGTTCGGCGGTCTTTGCCATGGGGATCTCCTTAGGAAATTGAAGCTACGAGGGTCGAGGAAAAATGGTTCCGGCAGCGATACAGGCCGGCTTCCGGGTCGGTGTCCTGCTCCCAGAGCAATTGGCTTAATTGGGTCATGCGATGGGGGCTGACCCAAGCGCCCAGGGAATAGAGACTTTCTACGAACCGGAAGGGGGTGTCCGCATCGCGGCTGTTGCGCACCGAGCCCGGCGGGTAAAGGGGCGATAGGGCTCCATAACCTACTGGAATAGGCACCAGCCAGCCGGGTCTGGTGCGGATGCTCCAGTTGTCCGCGTCTGGGCCTGGGGGGTCGAAGTTGAGGCGGCTGAGGTCGAGCAGGGCATCTAGGGCGTCGGCTTGGCCGTCCGTTTGGTCCCGCAATTGGGTTAGGCGTTGTTCCAACAGGTCTTGCCGCTGCACCAGGGCGTAACCGGGCAACAGCCGCCGGCTCAGGTGTCGGAATGCCTTGGGGTGTTCCACCTCGTTTCGCGGCCACGGGATCCACTGGGGTGGATGCTGGCCATCATCCGGGAGCAGGCTACCGCCCGCCAGGCGCATGGCAGGCACCAGGGATGGCAAAGTCGTGGTGAGTAGGTCGTGCTCATCGTCCGGGGGCAGGCGCGGACCCATGACCTGGATGACCAGGCTCACTTCCAGGTGGGCGCGGGCCTCCTCCACGATGGCGGCAACCTTGTCCTCAAATTTTTTGTATCCGGCAAAGACCGGGTTGCGGGTGAGACGAAATACTTGATTGCGCCGCCCCGGCGGCTGAAATACCTGGGCTTCAAACCGATGGCAGAGGATGCCGACTCCGCCGAAGCTGAGTCCCCAAGGTTCCCGGAGCTTGCGCTCCAGGGCATGGGCAAAGCCGGTGAAAGCGGTGGGCGCGGGGAAACCCCAGCTCAGGGGACCCGGAATGGCGTTGGCGTTCTGGACCCGCAGGTGGGGGAGGAGCAGCAGGGCGGTGGTGCTCATAGCTCAAGTTCCTCCGGCAGGGTTTGCAATTGCTCCAGCAACTCCGCGCGCCAGGCGCCGAATTCCGGGTCTCCTAGGGACGTTTTCTTGGACCCGAGACGGGCGTTGAGCCAGCGGGCGAAACGGCCGGCAATGGCGGCGCGCCAATCCTTCGCGGCGCGTTCTGCGGCAAATTCCGGGTCGGTCAAGGCCCGTTGAGGGTCCAGCCAATGGCGCTCTTCCAGGACGAGGCGGCAAGCCGGGTCCGCGCTCCACCCAGGAGGAAGGTTTTGTATGGCGGCGGCGTACTGGATGAGTTCGTCCCGGATCAGGGCAACCAACTCGGCCCGTTTGGCACGGATCGGCTGGTTGGTCCAGTCGGATACGCCGAGCAGGAAATTCCGCAGGGTAGAGGTGAGTCCGCGCACGGATGGAAGGCTCCCAAAGGACCGGTCAAAAATGGTCTCCCTGTTGAGGGGCGGGCGCACACCTTGCCCATTCCAGTTGGGGGGCACGGACGCCAAGAGGTAGTTTTCGCCGTGGCGCTCGCTGTTGAGTTGGCTGATGTTCTGGGGCTTGGTGCCGCCGAACTTACGGATTGCCATATGGGGGTATTCGCAATAGCCCACCGGGTGGGGCTGGTGGTGGTGATAGGCTTCCCGGGCGGCCTTGGCGGCGTCGGAAAAGCGGTCTTCCCGGATTTGGGTCCAGACCCGGTGTGCCAAGCTGGAGGAAAACAGGGGGGCGAGCAGGTGATAGCCACCCTCCGGAAGGGGCCAATACAACTGCTTGGCTAGAGGATGAGAGGCGGGCGTTCCCTTGGGCTTTGCCAACCCGGCGAAAGCCTCTATCCATTCTTGAACTTGGGCGACGTCGCCAGGAAGGACGCCGGTCAGCCCCGGATCGGCAGTCAGTGCCCGGTCCAGCAAGGTTCGGCCGTTGACTTCCAGGCGCAGGAATTTATACACGTCCAGCGCCGCCGCGTTGCCGACCACATCGGACGGGATGGCGCCGCGCAAGGTGTGGCTACCGACTTCCAGGTTGCCGGCGGCGGAATTGCCATGGCTGCTCAGGCTGGTGCCCTTGGCGTCCGGGTGACTGTATTTGATGGCATGGGTGACTAGCTGAATTTGACTGGCCCGGGCCGCCGCCGCCGGTATCCAGTTCTCCGGCTGGTAGGGCTCGGCGATGGCGCG